>NZ_JBFANM010000034.1:0-128586 GCF_040674815.1 Nonomuraea sp. NPDC049709 | reverse complement strand
GGCCTTCGACGGCTTCTCCCGATAGGCCCGAAACGTCACCTTTGGCGTCCCGAACATCCCCAAATCGCCCGAATTATTTCTCTGAGATCACCTCATTGACGAGCCGACTCCCGCATGCCGAGCTGGCAATAGCCTCTTCGTCCGCCACGTAGGTGTGTCTGTCTCCCCATTGCGCCTTGCAAAGGATGTCCCGTCACTCAGTACAGCGTCCAATGAGCAGCCGAACGCTCGGGCGGAAAGTGGATCTGGGCAGTAACGCAGGCCAAGACGCACTCGATCGCGTCCGACGCCTGCCGGGACGAATGCCGGCCGGATCAACGGGTAGCGCTTAACGCGTGCGCCGAACCCTGTCACCGACCCGTACGGCGTGCGGCACGAGGGGCACGAACGCATCGTGGTCGTCTCCCAGATCATCACCAAGCGCGTGGCAGCCGCTATGGCCGCCAGGCACTACGCCGACAAGGGGCCCTCCACCTCCTACGCGCGAGAAGACCGTGACAGTGGCCCGTATTGGCTGGCGGCGCATGACGCCCCGCCAAACGCGAGCGCCGCAACATGACAAGCCCCTCGGACGCCCAGCAGCGGAGGGACGGGGTCGCCTGCGCCGCAGAACCTCGCCGTCCGAGACGAGGCACTCATGCCTGCCGCGCTCATCCATCTGGTATCGGTGAGGCGGCGTCAATTCACCAACCGGTTCACCAGTTCCCCGCCAGCTAGGAGTTGGCGACGACGTCTCACGCCGGTCATCGAGAGCACAACAGTTGACCCTCAATCTGCACTCCCGGGCCCGACACCCGCATCTGAAGAGCGGGACCGCCTTGCAAGGCTCCCGCCCGGGAGTATTGCTTTCACCAGCGTAAACAGCCGCCCAGCGATGGACAGCGAGGAGGTCCTTGCTGAGGAGCTGAGCCAGGCCGAGCAACAATCACATATGACCCGTCAGCAGAGAAACCGGACGCCGTTCGACTCGAGCTCTCCTAAAGCGGGTGCCGCAGGTTCGAATCCTGCCGGGGGCACTCACCTAGATCGGCATTTCCGGCCCCTGACCTGCGGTTTAACAGCCGCAGGTCTTTTGTTTTGTGACCTTGGTAGGTAGCAGACGGTGTCCGCATGCAGCCGTAAGACCATGATCAGGGGACATACACGGGATGATCTTGATAGCGTTTCCGCAGCTCAGGCCCCGATTATCCACCATCCCGGCCTCCGGCAACCGCCACGGCCACCCGGACATTAGACGAACGCCACTGGCGATCGCGCCAAAGAAGCGCGTACCCCACCGCGTCACTCCACGTCCCCCGGGCAACTCTCCGGCCCATGCTCAGGCTGCTGCCACACGAACGCCAGGCCTGTTAGCGCTTGCGGCCACAACGACTGCTGACTTGCAACTGGTCCAGCAGCGCGCGCATTCGCCCCGCGCTGGCCCGGCAGACGAACGTGCGCGCCTCTTGAATCACCACCAGTACCGGCGGGCACGGCCGGCACTGCTTGCCGATGGGCTCATCACGGAGCACCGCGATCACCCGATCGGCCATCGCCTGCAGCAGGAAGACAGGTGGCGATGCATCCAGAGAACCGGACATCAGTACCCATAAGACGACCGGCCAACCTTCTTCAGGCATATCCACTAGCAGCAACGATCTTCGAGCTGCACAATTCCGTACGTGAAGGCATATGTCGGAGTCACCGACGGCGACTGGTATCGATTCATGTCGGCGCGCCCGACCTTGACGGAGGCCAACTTCTGGCGTCCCTCGGGCAGCACGAACTTCCGCGCACTGCGTCCCGGCGAGCCGTTCTTCTTCAAGACCCACCATCCGGGCAGGAACCCGATCAACGGCTTTCCGTACAACCAGGTAGTCGGCGGCGGCATCTTCGAAACCTTCCAGCCGCTTCCCCTGTCCGAGGCATGGGAGACCTTCGGCGAGGCCAACGGCGCCGACCATCAGGAGCAGATGAGGGAGAGGATCAGCAAGTATCGTCGAAGTCCCATAGCAGCAGGTGAGGACCCGATCATCGGCTGCGTCCTGCTCCGAGACACTCGATTCTTCGAGCTTCCAGCGGGCCCACCCCCTGACTTCGCCTCCAACATCGTTCAGGGCAAGGGCTACGACATGGCCGCCCCTCCTTACACCGACTACTTCACCGACCTCATGACCCGCCTGCTCGGCAACGACACCACCGACGTGGCACAACCATGGCGGCTCGAAGGCCCCGTCTTTGGGGACCCCCGCTTGGCCCCCCGGCGTCTTGGCCAGCGAGCCTTCAAAGCTGTGGTCCTCAACGCCTATGCGGGACGCTGCGCCATCACCGGCTCGACGATCCGCCCAGTACTGCAAGCAGCCCACATCCGACCAGTGACACGCGGAGGCGAACACCGGCTGGACAACGGCATCCTGCTGCGTTCGGACGTGCACATCCTGTTCGATCATGGATATCTCGCGATCGGTACGGACTACCGGCTACGAGTGAGCCCGCGCTTACGCGAAGAGTTCGGTGACGGCGACGAGCTCCACCAACATGCAGGAAGTACGGTCACCATGCCTGCCAACGCATCCGACCGACCCAGTCGAGCCTTCCTGGAATGGCATCTGAACGAGGTGTTCCTCGCAACGTAGAGGCTGGTGTGACCCAGGTTGAATGAAGCAGCCACGGCGCGGTGAACTCCTCATGCGCCAGGCCGGGCTGGAAGGCCTCAGCGGGCAGCCGCCCATGTGGCGGCGTGCCAAGCCTGATCAGGTCGCCACCGACCTGGTCGACCGGGCCTTCACCCGGACCGGCCCCAATCAGCTGTGGGTCACCGACATCACCGAACACCCGACCCGCGAGGGCAAGGTGTACTGCTGCGCGGTGCTGGACGCCTACTCCGCCGCATGGTGTGCTGGTCAAATGCTCCGGCCGCGTCGATCAAGCAGCTACAGGCGGAGTTGCGAGGCCGCTGGCGGCAGGCAATGCGGGCGGTGATGGTGCTGTTGTCGCTGCAGGGACTGTCGGCAAGCGGCGCGGCGATTCGAAAAGGCAGGCAGAGCTTCGGATGCAACAAACGAACATCTCTTCGTGTTTTCTGTAAGATCGATGGTCTTAGCGAGGGGACGATATGGACTGGAACGAAAACTCGGTATGGCAGTCCCTGTTCGCGGCCCTAGACGGTCTCCCTACTAACGCCAGCAATGCCGAGAAGCAGCGCCGAGGCAACCGGTTTGAACATGTGCTCTACATGATGTTCGATGCAGCGGATATGGACCCACGCACCCGTTACAGGCCCCAAGGAGAAGAGATCGACGGTTCTTTTCTTTATCGCGGCCGACCAATGCTATTTGAGGCGAAATGGACTAGCGATCCAGTTCCCGCATCATCGCTTTATCAATTCCGTGGCAAAGTTGACGGGAAGCTAACAGGAACAATCGGATTATTTATCAGCATGGCTGGCTACTCCGACGATGCAGTGGATGCCCTCGTGGCCGGAAAGACGCTAAATCTGATCTTGTTCGATGGATTCGACATGCGCAAAATAGCCCAACCTAACGGGATCAGAATCAATCAGGCAATCGACATTAAGCTTCGAGCTGCCGCAGAAGAAGGCACACCCTACATACCTCTGCCGGATATCATCTCAGCCCCGATCACGACTTCACAGAGAAAAGTCACTGTAATCGTAGAGGGCAAGGTCGATGCTCATATCATCAGCACACTCGCACGCCTACGTTACCCCGAAAAAGCAGTCTCCGTCATCCCTGCGATGGGTCGACTCAACCTTCCACTCGTAGCACGAGTACAGCTGAACCAGCCATCTGATCTCAAAGAACTCATCATCGTCGCTGACGGCGACGGCCTGCCCGAAGAGGCCAGGCGCAACCTTGAACGAGTCGTTTCCGACGCTGACGCTTCTCAAGAGTTGCAAATCACGCTGGTCGTCGTCAATCCAGATCTTGGGGCTGCACTCGGACTGAGACAACCAGAAGAACATCTACGTGTCGATCGACAGAGATTCGAGGAGGATCTCCTAGAACTGAATCTACGACGGCTCGCTGCATCCAACCCAGAGCTTAAGCGGCTGTTTTCTGCGATGAAAATATTGGAAGAATGAACATCAACCTCCAGCACCCTCCGCGACGGCCGATCAAGAACCCTAGACCGCGACCGACCGACCATTGGCCTCGCTGCCAAGAATCCGGATGACTTGTCGCTCCTGCAACATTGCTACGCTTGACGGGACCCTAACGTTATTCATCACTCACCGTAACAGTGAATTCCGCACCCAATGCCGCGATTCCTCCTCCAACCGTGTTGAGCAAGGTTTCGAGGAGCGCCAGCCGACGGCTCGGCTTCTGAATGGCCGTCCGCGTGACGTGCGGTTGCACTATGACGACACGGCATCGGTCGCGCTGATGTCTGCTGCCGAGCGCTACGAGCATCTCGCGGCGGTCGGCGACACGCGTGCCGTACTCCCATGTAGCAGGATTCGCGATAGGCGGCGATTCAAGTCGACGGAGAAGTCGATCTCCGTCCAGGTAGGCGAGGTTCTTCGCTGCCTGACCTGCGACGACTTCGTAGGCCGCGACTGCTATTTCCCGTCTCTTGGCCCTGCTCTTGGCGGATTTGACGTGGATGAGGCTGAGAGCCCCCTCTTCGTCGACGTGAATAAAATCCGCGATCTCGCCCGGTCCGTCGTCGCAGGTTAGCCATCCGGATGCATATTTTCGAGAAACCCAGCTGAACAGCGAATCATCACCCGGCTCACCGGTCCTGGCGTGGATGCGCGCGGGCGAATCCGCCGGCTTCTCCCGCGTGATGTCGTAGCCAGTGAAGTCATCAAACTGCCATCCGCGAAAAGGTGCATTTCGTGTCTCAGGCTTATACACGCAACGGCCATCGATGACATGGCCAGAATCGAAGTAGATCCGTATCAGCCCTTGCGAGTCGCGCAAGGCGTCAAGAATCTGACGCGTTTCGGGCAGACTGGTCGGGGCTCGCGATGGGTCGAAGCCGAATTCTATTGAGATGCCTCCATTCCTGGCATGGCCTACTGCAGCTTGTATGCTTCCGCACAACACACCGTCGAGGCCTACATCCATGGAGAAGCCAGCTGAATCCGATCGGCCCTGAACATGGAATGTTGTTCTCTCCAGAAGCGCTGCCGCTTCGACCGTGGCCTCGTCACGTTGCCCCTCAACGAGCTCGCCTGGCGTTACGGTGGAGAGGTCATAGGCTCCCCGGACACCAGAAAGGCTATGAACCTCCGTAGCCAATATCGGGAAGGGCGGTCGCGCGGTCGCGCTCGTTCCTGAGACCTCATCCAGCCGCCGTAGTACATCCCCTGCCATAGCGATGAAGTCCTCAAAGTCGCGCGAAGCTCTGGACCAGATAAGCCCATCCTTCGGCGTGACGCCGATATTTCCCGTCCGTGGGCCGCCAGGCGCTCCCCACGAAGGAGCCGTACGTGCCGAAGAATATATGAACGAGCTGTCCTCCAACGGACTCAGCGCATCCTGCAGGCGTTGACCATTGAGGGCCTTGGCATCCGGCCGGGTTGTGCGGCGGGCATGTGTGCCACGCAACCAGAGAGCACGCGTCTCTCCTTCGCAGAAGGCGCGTTGCAGTACTTCGGGGGCGATGATGATGAGAGGTGTTGTACCATTTTTTCGGAGCCAGCGCCTGATGTATCGCTTGTGTGTGTCGTCACAGTGGACCACCAAGAGGTCTTTATATCTCAAGGTCAGGACCAGCGCGTGCTCCAAGTCCACGAGCGATGGAGCCGCAGTGGTGGCCCATGAAGGACTGAACTCCCTGCGATAGATGAACCCGTTGACGAGCAGCCCCGCCGCACCAGCCGATTTCTCAATACCGTCAGCCAATACAGCGGTTGCGGTTTCCGTCTGATCAGCAAGTGATTTCTTAAGCACATCAAGCAGTACTTGTGTCGCATGCTCGGGGTCATGCCGAACGCACCGAAGTGCGATGACCGAGAAATAGGGCCTCAACCAACGGCACCGGATGATTCCCAGATCTGCCACATCAGGGAACATCGACCAACGCTGGGCCCTCTAATCCGCGACCCATGCGATGGTAGCCGAAACGTAATATGCGAGTGCCGCCATATCATCATTTACCCGACTTCAGCGGACTGGCACTCGCTCGGCACATCTCTCACCTTTCCTCACATATCACCCCCGACCGGACTTCGAATGGATTTTCGATTCAAACCGTCGACCGGAAACTGTCAGTGGCCATGTTTACCTTGAAGTGGAAGTACTTTTTCCTTGGCCAACGGCTCTGAGTCGCTGGCCAACCGTCAAGAACCTAGGCGGACGAAGCATGGAACAGGATGATGCTGTCGACTCCCCGTCCGATGCGCAGGCGCGGCTAGAGCTGTACAGCTACGCCACCGCTGACAAGCACGCCCACGAGTACATCGCGCTGATGCGACTCTTCACCGACACCCTCCTGACTGACCTGTCGGCAGCGGAAGCGGCCACGCTTCTGGCGGAAGCCGGAATCGCGCTCTCGGTGGACGACGTAGAGGCGCGCTGCCGTCAGCTGAAGCATTGGGGAAACCTGGTCCCGTCCACACGCGACGCACGCGTGGCGACGGTCGCCGAATGGCTACGCTCCCGTTCTCGCTATCAGGTATCGAAACTCGGCGGTCGTGTGCACCGCCAGATCGAGGACGTGCTGTCTGCCACTGACGGCGCGAGGGAAGTGGCCCGGGAACTGCTCGGCGGTACCGTCGAAATCCTCGACCGCATCCTGCTACGGCTCTCCCGGGACCGGCACCCGGACGCAGAGGCTTTGGCCACCGACGTGACCACCGTCTTCAACAACCAGAGACTGTTCACGGAGAGCGTGCGAGATTTCTACGCCTACCTGCACCAGGTCCTGTCCCGATATGACCTGGCGGGCACCGAGTATGCGGCGTTCAAAACCCTTCTCCTCGAATACGTCGACCTCATCTCGGCCGATGTCGCCCGGCACGCGCCCGCGGTAGCCGTCCGGCTGGAGAAGGTCGTCGCCGACCTCGATCGGCTGCTCATGGCGCTCGCCACCCTCCCCCGGCTCACCGGCCCTGACGGCAGCCCCGCGGAGCGGTCACCGGGGCGAACGGCGGCTGAATGGAACGAGCTGGTCATGTGGTATGGCGGCGGAGACGGGCGATCAGGCCCCGCTCAGCTACGTGCGGCGGCCGAGCAGGCGCTCGGTCAGCTCTTGGCGAACGCCAAGCGCATGCTTGCCGCCTCGGGCACCGGAGTGTCCCGCCGCGCCGACTTCCTGCGGCTCGCGGCGTGGTTCGCCGAGGCCGACACCGAGGAGGCGCATCGCATTTTCGCAGCCGCGTTCGGCGCCTACCCCTCACGGCACCTTCTGATGGGACCCGACGAGACCGGAGCACGGGCCACGCCCGTCACCTCGTGGTGGGAGGCCGATCCGGTGGAGGTTCCGATCTCGCTGCGCATGCGCGGAGACAGGGCCGCGCGGGGTCGTACGGCACGCGTTCCGGATCCGGGTCTCGACCGGGAGCGGCTGCTGACCGAAGCGTGTGAGGAGGCCGAGCGTAAGGCTGGAGCGGCGGCGGAGTTGCTCGCCGTGGGCGATTTCAGCGACGCCGCCATCTCCCGCGCGGCCCGCGATCTGCTGCTGGAACGGCTCTCAGCCCTGCTCGCCCTGGCGCAGGAGCTGACCACGCCGGTCGCCTCCCGGGACACCGACCTAGGCCTGATGCTGGTCGCCACGCCGCTTCCGGGAGGCGAGACCAGGGTCCATTCCGACGACGGCCGGCTCACCGTTCACAACCTGGCGCTGAGCGTCCTGCCTCTTTCGAGATCCGGCGACCCCGCCGACGTCACCCAGACAGGAACCGACGGATGACCACCGCAGCTCACGACGCCGACGAACGCCGCATGGCCGCCCGCGCGCTACTCGCCAACCCCATGCTCACCGCGTACCGCCATACTGAGGAGTTCGCGCTCGTACGCAGGCACGCCTCCGCGCTCAAGCCGGCCTTCGGGCGGTTGCTCGGCTACGCGCTGGTCGTCGAGTCCGGTTTCGCCCGGCTGATCAAGGCTCCTTTGCCGGCGCAGGCCCCGGTCCGTCCCGCTCGCCGCTCTTCCGGCAGCGAGTTCACACCGCGTACCTACACCTATCTAGCGCTGGTCTGCGCCGGGCTTCTGGCGCGCGATGTGGGTGAGCAGGTTCTGCTGTCACAGCTCGTCGAACAGATCCGGGCGGACGCGGTCACCGCGGGAATCACGATCGACGACACGCTTGCCGAACGGCGCGACCTTGTCGCCGCCATCGATCTCCTGCTGGCCTGGGGCGTCCTTACCGAGACGGACGGAACCGTGACGGCATGGGGTGAACGTCGCGAGGAGGCGCTGCTGACCGTCACCCGGGGGCTGCTGCCCCATCTTGTCTTCCGCCCCCTGCATCCGCTGGACCGTCCCGACCTGCTGTGGGTAGCGGATCCGAACGAGCCCGAACAACCGCGCCGCACGCTGCGCCGCAAACTCGTGGAAAACCCCCTGGTACATCGCGGCGACCTCAGCGACGCCGAGCGCGACGTGCTGCGCCGGGAGCGCACCGAGCTCACCCGTGTCCTCGAGGAGAGCTTCGGCCTGACCCTCGAAGTACGCGCGGAGGGAGCGCTCGCCTACGACGCCGACGCGCAGCTCACCGATGTCGTCTTTCCCGGCACCGGTACCGTACGCCAAGCCGCGCTGCTTCTCATCGACGCCCTGATCGGGGCCCTGCAGCCGAGCCCCGGCACAGAGGTGACACTCGACGGCCGGACCCTGCCTGGCGTGCTCGCCCCCTGGCACGTCGTGGACGACGAACTCGGCAAGCTTGCGCAAGCCCACGTCGGCGTCTGGCGGACGGACGTCCTCGACCATCCGCTCCAGCTCCGGGACGAGGCGGCCGACCTGCTGAACGCCGTAGGCCTATGCACGGTCACGGCAGAGGGCCTGGTGGTGCATCCCGCCGCCGCCCGCTACCGGCCGACGGTCCGCCTCGCGCCCCCGGCCACCCGCGCCAAACGGCGGCTCGACGACGCGCAGCAGTTCCAGACCCCCTTGTTCACGGACGGCACCGATGAAAGCGGAGAACCCACATGACCCTGCTATCCAGTGCTCAGGAAGGGCTCGCCGCCGTAGCGCAAACGCCCCAGCACCATCCGCTCCGGTGGCGACTGCACCGCGCGGGCATGGTCAACGTCTGGTACTACTACGACACCGAGTTCGCCTTCTCCGGCGGACGGTTGGTGCTGCGCGGCACCAACGGCTCGGGGAAGTCCCGGGCGCTGGAGATGCTGCTGCCCTTTCTCCTCGACGCCGACCGCCGCAAAATGGACGCCACAGGGTCGGGCCGGGTCCGTCTGGAAGACCTCATGCGAGCCGGAGGTGAGGAGCAGCCGAACAGGCTGGGCTACCTCTGGCTGGAGCTCATCCAGCACGGGGACGACGTGAAGAGCCCGGACAACGCCGTCCGGCCCAAGTTCCTGACCCTAGGCGCGATGGTGCGTTTCGCCAAATCCACCGGCGAGGCGAAGGCCTGGTACTTCACCACACCCCAGCGTGTGGGCCAAGACCTCGTTTTGCTCGGGGAGGATCGAACACCCCTGTCGCGCGAAAGGCTGGCCGAAGCGATCGGCGCGGACCGCATCACCGACTCACCCGAAACCCACCGCGAACGCGTACGCGCCGCGGTCTTCGGACTGACGGGCGACTCGGGCAGAGAACGTTTCGCCGGCCTCCTTCAACTGCTGCGCACGCTCAGGTCCCCCGACGTCGGCAACCGGATCGAGGAGGGCAGGCTCCCACAGATCCTCTCCGACGCGCTGCCGCCACCGAGCGAAGCCGCCCTCTCCCAGGCAGGCGAGCAGCTCGATGGCCTGTTGGAGACACGCACCGCGCAACAGCGGCTGGAGACGGCGCACAAAGTGGTCTCCGGATTCCTCGGCACCTACCGGCGCTACGCCGTGGGCGTCCTGGCCGAGACGGCCGAGGCCGCCCGAGCCGCCGCCGTCACCGCTGAAGACGCCGTACGACAGGCCGGTGAGCTCAGCGAGAGACACCTGCGGCTGGCCGACGAGCACGCCAGGACCGACGCCCAGGTGGCGGAGCTGACGATCAGCGAACAGGAGCTGCGCAGGTCGGTTGACGGCATTCGCGGCTCCAAGGCGTACAGCGCCGTGCGAGAGCTGCACGACCGCGAGGTCACGGTCCGCGCCCTGGAGAATGCGGCGCTCTCCGCACTTGACACGGCGAACGCCGCCAGGGACGGCGAAACCGGCAGAGTACGTGCAGCCGACGAGCGCGCCGAAGAGGTGACGGACACCATCCGGGAGGTTACCTCCGCCGTGACGGAGGCTCATGACCTGCTGGCACAGGCCGCCGTGCATGCGACCCTGCCGCAGGTCAGCTGCGTACGTGAGGACGGTGATGTGGGCGGCGCGGAGGTGGTCCGGCGGTCGTTGCACGCCGAGCCCGAACCACTCATCCGCCCGGCGCCGGCCCGCCTCGACGTGATGCCCCCGGACCTGTCTGATGCGATCCACCGGGTGGTCCGCGCCGAGCACGCCGCGAAGCAGCGCGATGTGCACGCGATCACCCGCCGCGAACAGGCGCTTCGGCTCGACCAGCAGGCGCGCGAGGTGGAGGCAGCCGACAAACGAGCATCGCGGGAGGAGCAGCGGCTGGCGGATGCGACGCGGGAGGCCGAGGAGGAAGAGAAGGCTCTTGACGAGGCTGCCCTCGTCCTGGCCCAAGACTGGTCGGCCTGGATCGCCCACGAGACGACGCAGAGGTTGCTGGGGGAGGTCGACTGGCGCTCCACCGCCCTGCGGCCGGTGCTCGACGACGCCGGCGCGCTGGCAGGCGACGACATGGCCGGGCTGCTCACCGAGCTCGACCATGTCGCCTCGCAAGCCGCCACAACGGTGCGGGACCGGCTGTCGCTCACCCTCGCCGGCCTGACCAGCCAACAGGAGTCGGACGATGAACAGCGCGGGCATCTGGAGACGGAGCAGGACGAGCTTCTCGCCGCGCACGATCCCGATCCCCCGCGGGGGCACTGGACGCGCCCCGCGTCCGGCGACGAGGTGCCCTTGTGGCGGGTCATTGACTTCGGCCCCGATCTCGACGAGCGGCAACGCGCCGGCCTGGAGGGAGCCCTGCTGGCCTCGGGCCTGCTGACCGCGACGATCGACGCGACCGGCGGCCTCGTCGCGCCGGACGGCCACCTGCTGGTGCACCCCATCGGTCCGGTGGCCGCACACTCGCTGAACGAGGCAATCGTCGTCGAAGCCGGCTCGCCTCTGCCGGCGGAGGTGGTCCGGGATGTGCTCGCGCGGATCTCGTGGGGCGATCAGAGCCATCCAACCTGGGTGAACCACGACGGTGCCTGGGGAAATGGCCCGTTGACCGGCCATCACCGCACGACGGCGGCCCGGCACATCGGTGCCGCCGCCCGAGCCGCCGCCCGAGCGGCGCGGCTCGCCGAGATCGACGCGGCGCTCGCCGTTCTGGCCGAGGCGGCCACGACTCGTGCCGCCCGGCGGCAGGCTCTGCTCGACGAGCGCCGAACGCTTGACACGCACGTCCGGTCAGCCCCGCGCAGCCAGCCGGTGCAGACCGCACGTGTCGTGCTGACGGGCGCGGTCAAGCGGGTGGAGAAGGCCGAAGCAGAGTTCCGCAAGGCCCGAGGAGAGGCCGTCGAGCTGCGCCGCGAATGGACGGCAGCGCTCACTGCCCACCGTGAGGCGTGCGCGGCCTTCGGCCTGCCCACCACCGTCGACGAACTCGATACCGTACGCGACCGGCTTCGAAAGGCCGGACGGCGATGTGAGAGCACACGCCAGTTCATCGCTGAGCTACGACACCGTGTGGACCTCCACAACAAAGCCGTGGCGGAGGCTCATGCGGCGCGCGAACAACGGCACGACGCCGAGGTCACGGCCGAGCGGCAGTGGGCCACCTGGCACGGGGAGGCCTCCGAACTGGCCGCGCTGAAGGCCAATGTCGGGGCGGCGGCCGAAAGGGTGCGCGCAGAGCTGAAGGCCGCCGAGTCCTCACTCGAAGCGTGCAGCAGGCAGTTGACCGATCTCCGTGGCCGCATCGCCAAGCTGGCCGAGGAGAAGGGCACCGCCGAGGCCGAGGCGCGTACGGCACGCGACCGTGCCGCCCACGAACGACGGTCGCTCACTGACGCGGTGCACCGGCTCGCTCACCGGCTGGCTCTGCCCGGCGTGGCGGACGCGGCAACCGGACAGCCACGGCCGCAGGCGCCCCAGGCCGACGCCGACCCCGCCACTGTCAGGACCGCCCTGCAAGGTCTGCTGGCGGCGCTCGACCGACGTGGCGCGGCCGTCGACGAGAACGCGCTGATCCGGGCGCAGCAAACCGTGGAACGAGAGCTCTCCGGGGGCTTCGACGTCATCCCGACCGTGGAGGGCGGCGTCCGGCTGATCGCGATCGTCGACGGCACCGGTCAGCGCTCGCTGCCGGAGGCCGCCGCCGAGCTGAGCCGTCAGT
Organism: Nonomuraea sp. NPDC049709; assembly: GCF_040674815.1. Taxonomy (NCBI): domain Bacteria; kingdom Bacillati; phylum Actinomycetota; class Actinomycetes; order Streptosporangiales; family Streptosporangiaceae; genus Nonomuraea; species Nonomuraea sp. NPDC049709. The sequence continues at coordinate 116,065 of NZ_JBFANM010000034.1, read as the reverse complement.
GCGAAGAGGGACGGCAGGCGCTGAGCGAGCGCGAGAGGCGGGTCTTCACCGAGTTCGTCCTCGGGGGCGTCGCCGAAGAGCTCCGGCAACGACTCTTGCAGGCCGGGGCCTTGATCAAGGCGATGAACACGAGCCTGAGCGGCATCAGCACCAGCCACGGGATCGGGGTGCGGCTGCGCTGGAACCTCGCCGACCACGTCGGCCCTGCCGTCGCGAGGATCCGCACGCTCGTGTCCACCGCGGACGACGTCCGTTCCCCCGAGCAGACCAGAGAGCTGACCGACCTGCTCAACGCGCAGGTCAACGAGGAGTTCGCGACGGACCCCACTGCTGGGTACGCGACGCATTTGAGGTCCGCACTGGACTACCGAGCGTGGCACGAGGTGGAAGTCATCATCACCGGGCCCGAGCCAGGGCGCGAGCGGAAGATCAGCCGGCGGGCCAAGCTGAGCCAAGGAGAGACGCGGTTCGTGTCGTATGTGACGCTGTTCGCCGCCGCCGACGCTTACCTGTCCGGTCTGCCGGACACGGCGAGGGCGCTGCGCCTCATCCTGCTCGACGACGCCTTCGCCAAGGTCGACGATCCCACGATCGGCGAATTGCTGGGGCTGCTCGTCCGGCTCGACCTGGACTTCGCCATGACAGGCCATGCTCTCTGGGGCTTCTTCGCCCAGGTGCCGGCGTTGGATTGCTACGAGATCAGGCGCGGGGAAGGCACGGCCGCGGTCACCACCCACATCCATTGGGACGGTCGCAACCGGCACCTGCGAGCGGCCCGATGAGCCCGTCCGCCCCTCACCCGCTTCCTGAGCGCACTCGCCACTACCTCGCCGATGCCTGCCTGACTCCTCTGTGGGCGGCCGCACGGAGAAAGCTGGAAAGGGGCAGGCTGGCCGTCACCGGGACGGTCACCGTGACGCTGGACGAGGATGGCGCCGGCAAGCTCGCGGGCCTGCTCGGCAAGCCGGTCACCGCGGGCCGGGCGCGCGTCTCCCTCACCACGCTCGACCAGGCACTACGGAAATCGGCCGCAGCGGCTGGCCTGGTCACGGTCGTGGAGCAGCTCACAGGCGGCGAACTCGTCGATCGCGCAGCGGCCCGGGAAAAGACCCGCGCCTCGTGGGCCGGCATCTGGCAACAGCTCGATGAGGCCCTCGCGGCGGCCGGTCTTGCCGGCACGAACTGGACCCCGGTCTTCGTCGAGGGTGTACGTCGCTCGGGGATGTTGACCAGAGCCGGCGTCGATGCCGCTACCACGGTAGTTCCTCAGTTCGCGGCCGTACTCCGGGAATGCGCGGCGGCCGGCGCCTTCGAAGCCACCGTCGTTCCCCACGCTGGCTGGGAACTCGCTGAACTGGCCGGGCGGTGTCTTGGTGACGCGCACGGCCTGGACGACGGCAAACTCACCGCTTCGCTTCTGCTCCGTGCGGCCGCGGCGGCGTTCGGCATCGTCACACCCGAGACAGCCGAGGAGCGACGTAACCTGTGGGCCCGGTTAGGAGTAACCCCGGATCTGGTGTCCGGCACTGCCCTCGTCCTCAACCTCAGTCCGCCCGGGCCCGGCCCTTGGCCGGAAATGATGCGCGCCCGTACCGACATGGGCCTGATGACGCACCTGACTCTGCACGAACTGCGCGGAGCGGCGACCGGCGTACGACTGGCCACACCCGGAACTCAGGTGTTCGCCTGCGAGAATCCGCAAGTTCTGCAAGCGGCGGCGAGAGCGGGGGTATCCGTCCCCATGCTGTGCCTCGCAGGCAACCCGTCCCTTGCGGGATGGCAGACCTTGCGGCGGCTCGTGGATGACGGCGCCCGGGTTCTTTATCACGGCGATTTCGACTGGCCGGGAGTGGCAATCGCGACACGCCTGTTCGCGGTCGGCGCGGAGCCGTGGCGTATGGGAATTGGCGACTACCTGGCGGCCGTAGCGACCCTGCCGCCGGACTCGGTTCTTACCCTTACTGGTACTCCAGTCCCGACCCCATGGGAACCGAACCTCACGGAAGCCATGCGCCGACAAAACCTCGCCATCCACGAGGAGACGCTCATGCCGATCCTGCTCACCGATCTGAGCGCCAACGAGACAGCGTGGAGCCTTCCATGAATTGCAGAAGCAGTGGCGCCAGGGGATACGAACCCTCAAGAAGACCCACATCTGAAGAGCGGTAACGCTTCGTAGGGTTTTCGCCGCAGATAACGTCTTGACTAGCACAAATGCCCGCCAAGCGACGGACGATGGGAGGTCCTTGTCGAGGAGCCGGTGAACACTCGGACACAACCGCATATCGCCCATCGGTGGACATGTTGGACTCGAAACGACTGGAGCTCTCCTAAAGCGGGTGCCGCAGGTTCGAATCCTGCCGGGGGCACGCATCTCCACCAGGCGTTTCGCCCTCTGACCTGCGGTTTCCTGCCGCAGGTCTTCTGCTTCCTAGGCCCCTGATAGGCCGCCGAGGGTACCCGCATGCAGCCGTAGGACCATGATCTGGGGACATACGGGGGATGATCTTGAGGACGTTTCCCCAGGTCGCCCGCATTTTATGGACCACTCTGGTGCCGAGACGCCCTCCGGCCACCGACCGGCGAGGCGTTCCAGGATGGCAACATGGGGATGCCTGTACAGACGTCGGCATGACGCGTGACCGCTGTTCTCTGCACGATGTCGCCCGACCGTGCGCGTGCATCAAACCTTGGGGTAGATGCTGCGCCAGCGGACTTCGGGGAGATCGAGCTCACGGCGGGTAGCGTCCAAGAAGTCATCCTGAGCCAACCAGAGGGCTCGGAACGCCTCGGAAGGGATTTCTGTCTCGGAATGTGCCGCGCGTTCCGCAGCGATTCTTCGGACTCTCTGAACCACAGCGGCGCACGCTTTCATCGTGTCGGGCGACTCCGAGACCAGCCGAACAGCGACCGATGCTGTATCAAGTCGTTCCTTGTAAGGCCGCCCTTCCTCATTGAAGAACGGCATCAGGTCATCGGGTTCCCGAGGATTGGGGACGGCTGCGATCTTTACCCCTGGTTCCAGGGCAAATGCCACGTATTGGCGATATGCGGACACAAACTCGCTGTAGGTGGCAAGACGGATGTCTCGCCATTGACGCGCATGTTCGCGCTTCCAGGACCGGTCCAGGTTGCGGCCTGTAAGCCATCCACCTAACAACACACCCAGCAACGCAACCACTGCCGTCGTCACGGTAGTAGCGAAGGTCATCGACGCCCCTTCCCGTGGGTGCGAACGACTCGCCGACACCTGCATAGCAGGTTCCCTCTCGGTATTCTGACTCAACATTGGAGGGTTGGCAGCGGGTGACCGGGTGACCGCCGCCGGCCCGCCGTAGGGCGGTGAGGTAGGGCTTCGCCGCTCAGTTTGATACGCCGACAAGCGGCGCCACTCCGGATACTGTCATAGCCACCGAGTCTTCACCCCACCTGCGTACCACCGCTCAGGGCAGCCCGTATCTTCTCTTGATCGCTGCCGCCTCCTCCTCGGGCACCTGGACCGGTGTACGGCCTAGCGCCGTCTGCAACTCATCGACGATCCTCTCCCCCGATGTCCGCACCCGAGACCGGAACTGAGCAAGCTGGGCTCCGAACAGTTTCGCCGTCGGCCCGGTCCAAACGGTTCCGCTCTGGAACTGCCGGAAGGGTGTCTCGATGTCGCTGTCGATTTCCTGAACCATCGGGCCGACCACGCGTAGGGCGTTTTGCAGAGCCTCGTACAGCGGGTTGGACACCATCGCCGCCATGGTCAGTCCTTCTTCTTGGGAGCGGTGGCTTCGGTGATGAGCTTGGGTGCGACCAGTTTCATCAACGCGATCACATCGGCCGCGTTGTCCCGCCCTTCGACGCCTTTGGACATCCCGATGAACAGCTGGGCCTTCCCCCTCACCAGTACTGCGCCGGCCTGAGTCTTTTCGGGCCTTCCGCCTTGCGTGTAGAACCCGATCCCGCCGGGGACGATCTCGGGCAGGGGCTTGTCGCCGGCTTTGATCTGGGCCTTGACCCAGTTCTCCCCTCCCGCCGGGTTCAGGTCGATGTCGAGCAGTTTCTTCTGCTCACCCGTCGGCTGGTATACCGCACATCCGCCCACGCCCGCTCCATCGCCGAAGCTCAGATTGAAATCTCCGAGAGCGATCGGTTGGCTGACGCCCGTCATCAATTCCACAGCACGAAGAGGAATGTGGTCGCAGATGTAGGGCGGCGCGGCGACTGTCGGTAGCGGTGTCCTGTCGACTGGAGTTTTCTGGTTACCAGTGCAACCGGCAGCCAGAATCAGAGCCACGCCGAAAGCGGTGACGGTTCTCATTCTTCCTCTCTGTTCGTGCCCGCTGGGTACTTGCCGAAGGCGCGATGGTAAGCCTTGAGCAGTTCGTCTTTCGTGACCTTCCATACTGTGCCTTTGTGGTTTTTGATCGCCCACTCCTCGTAGTCGTTGAAGTGGGGATGCTGGACGGCGTTCTCCGGTGTCATCTCAGCCAGTGTCATCAGACTCCCGTCGGGTTTGAAGAAGCTCAAGGAGCTACGCGCGTCCGGGCCGAAGAGCCCATGATTGAACATGGCCTGGGCCAAGAGTTGGGTCGCCAGAAATTCCGACTGGCCGATCGCCTCGTTGGCTTCGTGCGTCGCCCGGTTCTTGTTGACCTCAGTCTTGGCGGTGTCCTCGATCACGCTGGTCCAGGAGCCCACGACGGCGGCCGTGATGGGCCAACCGGACTTCTGCGGAATCGCCAACCCGGTGTTGACCACCGCCATGATCGCCTTCATCTTGCGCTCTTGGGCCTCATCCAATCTCTGGCCCTGGGCTATACGAGCGAGCCCAGTCGCGTCGGCGATCAAACCGAAGCCGGCTCCGACCTCCTTTGCGGCGATCACGAAGCGCTCGGGGTCGCCACTTGCGGCATTGTGGTTAAGCAGTCTGTTCGCCCACACAGTTTGGGCGGCCATCAACGTCGAGACGGTCTTGGGATCCTCATCGAAAGCCTCCTTCATGACCTCGCGTAGGTCCCCGGTGTTGAACTGCGCAGGCCAGGGCTGGTTCGGTGGCAGGTGTGGGCCAATGGTGCTGCGAACGTCGGCCTTGCTAAGCCCTGACCGCGCCGCGGCGTTGGCGACGTCAGGGATATAGGCGGCAAGGATGAGCGCTGTCGTACTGGCCGGAACGGCGGATTCGGCCCCCTTGAGGGCTCGCTCGGCCTGCAACTTGACGAAATCCGAGGCCAGTTGGGCGGACAGGAAACCGCGGGACGGATTCTGCGCTGTGCCGTCGCGGTCCCTGAAGAACGTGGTGGCCGCCTCCACAGCCTTACCCACCGCCTCCTTGCCCTTGCCGTTCATCGTGGGGCGTTCGGTCAGGAAGCGCTTGAGCGCCGTGGGATCCTTGGCGAAGAAGTCCTGGGCAGCCGCGGGGTTGCGGCCCAATGCGTCCATCATGTCCACTATCGGATCTTGATGGGGGTCACGGAAGGCCGTTCCGCCTTGAGCCGGGAGTTTGCGATCGTGGGCGTCGATGGCTCTGGCGACCTCCACGAGAAAGGCCGAGTCGAACGAGCCGTGTCTGATCGCCTTCGCGAGCGCCTGGTGGTCCTGCGGTTTGAGGCCGGTGGTCAACTCCTTACGCCATCTGGCATCCAACCGAGGGCTTGCCGTGCCGAGGGCCTTGCTGAGCGCGACCTGAAGACGGTGGAGCGATTTGTCGCCCCTCACTGTCTTGGCCATGACTTCCCGGTATCTGGTGGCGCCCAGCGCGTGCATGAGCATCGTGGCGAAGGCCGGATCGTTGATGCGCTTCTCCAGTTCGGCGAGGGTCTTCTCGTCGATCTTGCCGGTCTTCGCGGTCTCGGCAAGCCGATCTGCGGCGGCGTAAACGTCCGGATTGCTGGAGGCTCGGTTGTAGAGGGCCTCGTCGAACGGGACCATGTCGGGGGCATCGGCACCCCAGGTGGTGGTCAGCGACTGAATGGTCTCGTTGCGCCGGCGTAATTCCGGGCGTTTGGAGCTGATCCAGTTGGCCATCTCACGCAGGGGCGTCAGGGCTGAGGTGTCGAGTTGAAGCTGACTCAAGGCCTGGCGAATGCGTGGCTCATGGGTACCGAGTGTGGTTTCGGCCCTGCCGAGGTCGCGCTCGAAACGGCCCATCTCGGAAGGCGTGATGCCGGAGTAATTCCAGTTGGGAGGCTTAGGGGTGAGGGACGGTCTTGTGGGGTCCAGGTCGCCGGTCTGCGCTGGCGGTTGGGTGGGCTGGTCAGCGGGGCGATCCGGTGTCGGCAGCGGGGTGGGGGTGGGCTGGGATAAGTCCCCGGGTGGCTGATCGGCCTTGGCCGACGGCGGCGGGGTGGGGAGGGAGTCGGGCACTGGGGGACTCATAACGGGTCTCCAGCACAGATCGGCAAACGAACAACCGGATTATCTACGATCCCAGTACGCCTCGACGGAGGTTCATAACGCAATAGCATGGTCATTCCTGGCTTTGGTGATGCGCCGTCGCCACGATGTACGGGAAACGCACTCCCTGGGTTCGCTTCCTAGAACGAAAGGTCTCGAAGCTTGATCGTCCCCGAGTTGTTCCCAAGGGTGCGCCCTGGTCGCATATGTGCAGGCTAGAGAGCCTTTTGTTCCCTACACAAAGAGGAAGAACCCGTTCAACGATATTTCCCGCGTTCAGAACCATCTGCTGGATCTTGTTTGCGCGCCACTTGGGACGGGCGGCGTATGGCTGACTTCTGGATCATCGGCCCCATCGCCTGGGACCTTGCCCCTGTACGTTGACCGCATTCCCGCCTCACGGAACCTTCTGATTGCTTACTTCCCGCCAGCGGTCACTTCATCCAAGCCGGCGAAAGCGTCGAACGTCCCGGCGGCACCGGCGCCAACGTCGCCGTCGCCCTGAGCCAGGCCGGGGGCCGCGTCCACATGGTCGGTTACGTGGGGGCCGACGCCGCTGGCCAGACCATGATGAAGACGCTCAGCACTGCCGGTGTCGACGTCGATCATGTGCAGTTCCTGCCTGGCCACACGTCCTCGGTGGTCCTGCTCATCGAACCCAACGGCGAACGAACCATCATCGGCATCCACGCCGACCTACTACATAGCATCAACATCCCGACCCATGCCGTGGCACCAGGGGACGTCGTCTATTGCGCCGCCTGGCACGATTCCTTCGACTCCGATGCCCACGCCATGGCAGCCGCTGGAGCGCTGGTCACCAGCGTCCCCCCGGGTACAACGCCCGCCGTGCTAGCCCGGGACGCCGCGTCGGAGGGATGGCCGAGCACTCATCGCTTTCGTTCCTGGCTGCGCGCTCACTGCCGTGGCGCTACCCCAGGATCAGGCGGCATGCCCGGTTACGAATGCGGAACTCCGGGCGGGAAGGCGGAAACAATTCGTCGCACTTGGCACCGTGCAGTGATACCTCTCGCCTCTTGTCCTCGTCTTCCCTATCAATACGCCTGGGCTCCTCCACACGATCAACGCGCGTCGTGGAGTTCCTGCGCGGCACCTGGAAATGCTCACGACGCTGCGGACGGGGCACGGCGGAAGCCGCTGATCGATGATGCTTCCCCGACGAGATCGCCTTGCTCTTCGATGCCTTGGGACTTGGCCTGGACCTCACCGAGGGCGGCGGCGTCCGAGGCGCAGACGCCGGCGTAGACGGCAAGGTGAGCACCACAGGCCGTTCGGAAATGATCGGGCGAGACGTCGGCATCGAGACGACCGCCGTTCGAGGTGAGGAACCGTTGGTGCCCCATGAAGCCGACCAGATGCCGACGCCTGCGCTGGCCAGGACGCTAACAACGAGCACCGGTCTCGTCAGACGAACCCAGACTCGGCAAGGGGACCGTTCCGGCGGGACCGGGGTCGAATACCTTCTCCAGCCGAGCGACTCGGATGCGGCGAGGGGCCGGGGCCGCTCCCGGCGCGGCAGGCCGTACGGTGGCCGCCTCACCGGACGCGATTCTCCGGCAGGCGTGACGGAGCGGTTTTGATCACTGGTCATGGTCCTCCTCCCTGCCCGTGCATGCAAGAGTGACGCAACGTAACGAGTCCTGGCGGGAACGACGCGGCATGACGGACGGCATCGAATTCCATGGCCTCGGTCGCGCCAAGGCCAAAGGCGGATAGAACTGGCTATTCGTTCAAGGCGTCGTTGATCTTGCCGTTGATCTGCTCTTGCTGGCCGTCCATGCACTTGGCATAGACCCGCAGGAGCACATCAACACTGTGACCGGCGCGTTTGGCAACCTCAACGGCTGGGACGCCCGCGTTCAGCCAGAGTGAGACCGCCGCATGGCGCAGGTCGTACGGTCGTGCAGCCAGCGACGAGGCGATTTGTTCCGTGGTGAGCGCGAGCTTTCGAGCTTCCTGCCAGACGTAGGAATGCGCCGAACTGGAGTAGGAGCCTCCCGTGCTCGTTCGGAAAATCCTGCCGTCCTCGGCGGTGCCGTACGTGGCGATGTGCTCGCGCAGCATGGCCACCAGGACGGGCGGGATCGGAATTTCTCGCGTCTCCTTGTCCGCGCGGTGCTTGAGACTGCGCGACTCGTGAGTCTCGCCGGAGTTGGTCCAGCGCTTTGTTCCCTGAGGCCGCGCCTTCTCCAGGACGATCAGCCCCCAGCCCGTCTCGGGCAGCCTGCAGTTTCGCAGCCGCAGATCGGCCGCCTCCTCGGGCCGGAGCGCCGCGTAGTACATGCACGCGAACAGCGGCTTGAGCCGGGCACCTCGCTTGCGACCCACCTTGGGCACGGCGTCGAGAAGTAGCCGTGCCTGTGCCGGATTGACCACGGTACGAGGATCGACGACCGTAACCGCCTTCGGCACCGACCACTTGATGCCGTCCAGCGGGTTACTGCCGAACACCTTCTGCTCTACCGCGTGCTCCAGAAGGTGATGCAGAATGGCACGCTTGCGCCGTACCGTGTTCGCCCCCGCCGGAGCGCCCGCGAAGGTTACTGAGATGGCGTCGAGCGCCGTGCGAAGGACGTGCGCCTCTCCCAGCGCAGACAGAGGAAGAGAAGACCTCTCCAACCAGCTCAACGCCGCGGCTTGGGACATGGTCAGCGCGGCGCGCCTGCTCTCCGGCAGGAGAACATGGATCCGCAGGACCTCTCGCAGTTCCTCAGCGGTGGGACGGCGCGGCGCGTCAGCGACCAGGGCAGGGATCAGTGTCAGGAGCGCGTACGCATCCGTCTCGCGGGTCCTGGCGGCCGAGGAGTTCCATCGCCCAAGCACGTACGCCTGGGCGAACTCCAAGAACGACGGGCCAGCCCGCTCAGGCGACAGCATCGACACCGGCAGGCCGGTGGCGACGTCGAACCCCTCCCCCGCCTTGGCCGCCTGCCGCAAGTCCGACAGGAAGGCGTTGGCCAGCCCTTTGGTGCGGAAGCTCTTTGACCTCTGCTTGCCGGCGACTCGCCAGCGGGCGATGTAGGCGGGCGTGCCGCGGTCGGTGCGCTGCTGGATCTGGCCGAGCTTCACGTCGTAGGTGGTCTTCACTTCGCCTCCCGTCGCGAGTCCAGCCAGGTCATGAGGTCGCTTCGCCAGATGCGGAGTTCGAGATTCGGCAATTGAACGCAGACCGGCGCGCGGCCGAGCTCGCGCCAGCGGTAGAAGGTGCGGCGAGAGACCCCGCCCAGTTCGGCGCAGACCTCCGGGACGGTCAGCAGTTCATCACGGCGACTCATCGGGCATCACCCGCCATGTCTGGGACGCGAGTTCCCGATATGGCGGCGGCGAGGATCTGATCTCCGAGGCTGTAGCCCTTGCCTGCGTAGGTCCATTCGCTGATTACCAGGACGGTGTCCTCGTCGAAGAGAGGGAGCCGGCCTGTGGTGATCTCATGGTCGCGGGCGTGCTGTTCGCGGGCGGCGCGGAGTTCGCCAAGAGTGGTGGAGTAGCGGCGGGACCGGGTGGAGAAGTGGCCGCGGAAGCCGAGCATGTGGGCCCAGTTGGCAAGGCGGAGTTCGGCCAGATCCTCGATGGTGGCGAGGCGCAGGCATTCGGCGATCAGGCGTTTTGGGTGTTCGCGGAGGTTGAAGGCGTCGAGGTTGTCGAGGGGGTTGATGCGGCGGTCAAGGGTGCCGACGCATTCGGCCGCCTTTGTCGCGTATTTCGCGATGTACCCGGCGACGGCTTGTTCGGTGAGGTCGCCGTTCAGGGTGATGGGCCGAATGTCGAGTTGTTGGCCCCACTTGAGGAGGCGGGCGGGTTGGTCGTCGATGGCGGGGACGAGGGCGCTGACGACCTGGGCGGCGTGTCGCACGGCTTGTGTCAGGGCGTCGGTGGTGGCCCAGGGCGGTGGTGGCGCGGCAGGGCCGCCGGGGCCGTCGAGACGGATAACGGCGTGGAAGTGGACGACGCCGCGGCGCTGGTATTCGGCGACCTTGGCGAAGGAGACGGTGAGGTGTTCGCGGAGGTCCTTCAGGGTCAGGCCGCCGAGTTTGGCCAGGCGGCGGCGTAGGGAGTCGGCGAAGCGCTTCCACAGCAGCGGCGCCAGGGCGTTGAACAGGACTGAGCCGGTGTAGTCGTAGCAATCTGGACACAGTGGTTCGCCGAGGTGGGGATCGTCGGGGCGATGCTTCGCCGTGCAGGACATGACGCGCCCGTGTGGGCAGGTTTCGGCGTTGCGGCGGGTGTGGCAGGGCAGGACCTTGCCGTTTTGCTCACGTCGGCTGTGGACCGTTCCAAAGCTGGGCGCGGTGAGGGTGACGAACAGCGTGGGATGGCCGGTGACGCTCTCGGGCACGCCCTTGCCGCCGATCAAGCCCGCGCGGATGAGGTGGTAGGTGTCGGCGCGGTAGATCTCGGCGCAGGCCGGGCAGCGGGAGGCGCGGCGCGTCTTGCAGGGCAGGCGGAGGATGCCGTCGGGTTCGTGGCGGGTGGTGTAGCGGTGCAGGAGTTGGCCGGTGGCGCGGTCGCAGTGGTCGACCTTGCCGCGTAGGTGGATGGGCTGGCGGCAGCCACCGGTGGCGCGGATCTGGGCAGCCCACCGGTCGTAGTCCGGGGCGTTCAGTCGGGCGATCACGCCCGCAAGGGCGTGCGGGTTGGTGGTGCATGCAGGCAAGATGGAAGCCTCCTTTCGCTCGTTCGGGTGAGGGGACGGCCCCCGACCTGGCAGTCGTCTTGGCGGATGTGCGGCCAGGCCGGGGGCGCTGCGCGCTAGGCGCCGTGGTTGTCGATGCCGGTGCCGTCGCAGTCGCGGCAGCGGTTGCGGTCGTTGTCGAGGCCGGTTCCGGTGCAGGTGCAGCAGCGGTAGTGGATGACTTCGATCAAGGGCTGTTCACCTCCTCGGGCGTGGTGTGGTGGTGAGGTAGATGCGCCAGTGGGAAGGTTTGGCGCGGTCGGGGTAGAGGCGTGAGACGTCGGTGACGGTGAAGTTCAGGCGTAGCCGGAACAGGGCGTCGATGACTTCGGCGCGGGTGCCGTCGAGGCGGATGCGCATGGTCGCTTCTCCTGCTGGTCAGGTGGTGGGTTTCGGGTCGGGCTGGATGCAGCCGGAGTAGCTTCGTTCGGCGGCGTGGAGGGCGCGGGCGGCGGTCAGTACGGCGACGGCCCGGTACTCCACCGGCCCGAAGCAGACCGTGGTGGCGTAGTGGCCGTACGGGGAGTCCTCGAAGTCGATGCGGGAGCCGACGAGCGCGGCGATCTGGTCGATCTCGGCGCGCATGTCGGCGTCGCTGTCGTACTCGGGGAAGTGGTGGACGACGACGTGAGAGGAGACGGGCACCTCGGGGTGGGCCTCCAGGAAGGCGGCCAGGTCGAGCAGGCCGTTGATGAGGTCAGTGCGGCGGTTGTGGGTCATGGTGTGATCTCCCTTCTGTGTTAGGCGGTGCGCAGGGTGCGGAGTAGGTCCGAGGCGAGTTGATTGGACACGCCCAGGTGGGCGCGCAGGGCGTCGCGGGTGATGGGCTTGCCGTGCTTGGCCTGGTGTTCGTCGGCGACACGACGGGCGTAGTCGACAAGTGCCGGCGCGGGACGGTCCTCCTGTTCGTCCTGGCGGTCGTCCTCGTCCTGCTCGTCGGTGGGGACGAGTTCCGGGACGGCGGACGGGGTCAGGACGGGTGAGGACGAGACTTCCGGGATCTCCGTTGGTTCGGGACGGGCGTGAGATGCGCGACGTTCGAGCATCGAGACGGCGAGCAGGAAGGCGCCCGCCGGGGTGGCGGCGGTGATCCAGCCCCAGACGGTCGGGGCGGCTTGGGCGAGGTTGGCGGCCAGCGACAGGACGATTCCGCCGACCAGGACCAGGACGGGCCACGAGACGAGGCCGCGCGGTGATCGGCCGGTCTTCTTGTCGCGTTGGCGTTCGCGGGCGGCCATGACGCAGGTCAGGTCGATGCAGACGGCGATGGCCCAGGACATCCAGCCGGTTTGGCCGTGCTCGGCTGCGGTGTCGCGGATGTGGGTGAACGATCCGGCACCGGCGATGATGGCCAGGACGAGAACCGGGCCGGTGTCCAGCAGCCAGCAGGCCAAGCGTCGCATCGTCCCCTCCCTTCAGGCGTTGATGGACTCAGGTAGGTGGCTGGTGATCTCGTCCCAGGCCGGGGCGAGGTCGGCGTAGGCACGAGCGGCGTGTTCGGCTGCCTGCTCGGTGACGTAGAAGGAGCGGGCGCGGTACCACTGGCCGTCCTGACCGGCGACGATGGCGACGCCGGGTGTCTCGGCAGGATGGCGCGAGCGGAGACCAGGGCGGCCGGGTCGAGGTCGCCGAGGGTCATGGTGGCGGTCTCCGGGTCGTTGACCCGGTGACAGATCCGGCCCGAGCACTGAGCTCGGAGCGCGGTGACACCGGGGCCAAGGTCGGAACCGATCCGCTGGCCGCAGCAGAACAGGTAGATGCCGAACGCCCGCCCGAGCTGCGCGACCCGTAGCAGCGCGGTCGAGGTCTTGGCGATCTCGTCCTTCTCGCTCTTGTCGGCCATCAGGTACAGCTCGGCCAGCTCATCGACCAGGACGACGATCGGGGTCGGGCGGATGCCGGGCGGGAGCTGCCAGATGTTGCGGGCACCTGCCTGGCGGCAGAGCCCCATGCGATCGACCATCAGGCCGACGAGGTCATCCAGCAGCGTGACCGTCTCGGCGCGTGAGGTGGCCAGCGCGGACAGGCGCGGGCTGTAGGGCGTGAACTCGACCCCGCCTTTGAGGTCGAAGCCGACCAAGGCCACGGGTTGCGGAGACAGCCCGACGATCAGGGCGTTGGCGAGGTTGGACTTGCCGGACTGGGTCGCGCCTGCGTTCAGCCAATGCGGCACTGTGCGGAAGTCGATGGTCCAGGGCGTGCCGTTCTCCAGCCGTCCCACGGTGACTTTGAGCAGGTCCGTGGAGGCGGGCAGGTTCTCGACCTTGACGAGCGGGTCGCGCATGGTGGCCATCAGCACCACTCGCCCGGGCCGGGGTGAGGAGGCGCGGATGGCGTGCACGCCCCAGGAGTGCGCCAGGCGTTCGGCGGCGTCGGCGTAGTCGCCCGGTGTCTGGCCTTCCAGGGTGTGCAGGGTGACGCGCCAGCCGTGCCGGGTGGGCAGCGGCAGCCACATGAACGGCTTGGTGTCCACCGCGATGCGCTGGAAGCGGCGCTTGACCTTCACGACGCCGGTGGAGGCGACCAGGCCCGGCACGGTGGTGAACCAGAAGCGTTGCCGCTTCTTGGTCAGCCCGCAGCCGAGGGCGACCCGTCGCCAGGACGCGAGTACGGACAGGGCGATGATCGGGTAACCGACCACCAGCCAGAACGATTGATGGTGCCAGCGGCGCCAGGCCCACAGCCCGACCGCGACAGCGGCCGGGACTGTGAGCAGGACGAGCGCGTCACGCATCGGCGCTCTCCCGCACCGGGAGGAGGGCCGAGGCGCGGTAGCTGATGCCCCACCGGCCGGCGATCTCCCAGACGTAGCCGAGCAGGCCGACCGGGTTGACCTGATCGCCGACGGTGATGGGCGGCTCTCCGGTGGTGGCGATCTTGACGAGCTCGATCCGGCCGAACTCGTCCTCTACCGAGACGGTGACCTCGAAGACGGTATTGCCGTTCTTATCGGTCTTGATCTCGCCGGTGTCGCGGTTGAGCACCCGCGGACGTGGGGCCTTGACGCAGGTGATGGCGAGCTTGCTGACATCCACAGGGATGGGAACGGAACGCATGCTGTGACCTCCTTATTCGTCCTAGCCAACATAGTTAACCTAGTTGGCTCAGTTGTCAACGTCCTCTCGGTTGGCTTGGTTGAGGTTTCGTGGTGTGATGGATCGCGATGGTCGAGAAAACCGGGCGCCCCGGCTACCTCCAGATCGCCGACGATCTCCGAGCGCAGATCCGCGGCGGCTCTCTCGCGCCCGGCACTCCCCTGCCATCCACCACCCAACTCGCCGAGCAGTACGACGCCTCGCTGTCGGTGGTGAAGATGGCCGTCGGCATTCTGCGGAACGAGGGCCTGGTGATCGGCCAGCAGGGCAAGGGAGTGTTCGTCCGCGACACCGACGCCGCACCCGCCGGCGACCTGGCGAGCGAGGTGACCGAACTACGCTCCGCCGTTCGCGACCTTTCGGAACGCCTTTCACGTGTCGAGGAGCAGTTGGCTACGTCCACGACACGCCGCCCCGGGCGTAGCAGCCGGTAACCTTCCGCGCCAGCGACGCCGACGCTCCGTTCGGACGCTGACGCAGGTTCAGGGCCTTGTCCTCACGGCGGATGCCGATCAGGACCATGATGTAGCCCGCCAGCAGCGTGACGCCGAGTACTCCGGCAATGATCAGCGGGATCGTGGTCATGACCAGATCACCCCCGCCGCGGCCAGGCCGCGAGGAGCCCGCGGGGGACGGCGGGTCTCACCGCGCCGCCTGCCGCCCTTGCGCTTGGCCGTCTGCTTCCTGAGCCAGCGGTCCCGGGCCCGGCACTTGCGGCAGAGTTCCCGCCCTTCGTCGAGCAGTGCCCCACACACGCAGGTGGGCTCGGGGTAGATGTCGTGATTCATGGTGATCACCTCTCCTTTCGGTCGCTTCGGTGTTGCTGGGTGACACCAAGATTGCGACGGAGAGTTAGGACGAGATCACTACACGACGGGACATGTTCAAGACGTCCGGCCTACGATGTCCAGGTCCCCGGACGTCCCCGGAGCAGGTGATATGGCGAACGAACGGCTACGCGCCGCCCTCCTACAAAAGGGCGTGAGCATCACCGACCTGGCCAATGCGATCCAGGTTGACCCCAAGACGGTCGAACGGTGGATCACCAAGGGCCGAGAGCCGTACCGAAAGCACCGCTTTGCGGTGGCTTCCTACCTCGGCACCGAGGAGACCTACCTCTGGCCAGAGGCGCTGACCCGCGAACAAGTCGCCTCAGCGTCAGAGTCCGAGATCGTCACCGTCTACCCACACCGCTGGGCCGTCCCGAGAGACGTATGGGGACGCCTGTTCGCGAGCGCGTCCGAAGAGATCGGCGTGCTGGTCTACAGCGGGTTGTTCCTCGCCGATGACACCGGCATGGTCCGCATGTTCGGCGAGAAGGCCGACGCCGGAGTACGGGTGCGCATCCTGCTCGGCGACCCGGACTGCGCCGAGGTGGCCCAGCGCGGCAAGGACGAGGGCATCGACGACGACATGGCCGCCAAGATCCGCAACGTCCTCGTCCTCTACCGGTCCCTACGCGAACGGGAGAACGTCGAATTCCGGCTGCACGCCACAGTGCTGTACAACTCGATCTACCGCGCCGACGACCAATCCCTCATCAACACCCACGTCTACGGCGTCCCCGCCGGCAACGCACCGGTGCTGCACCTGCGTAAGGTCATCGGCGGGGACATGGTCGCCACCTACGCCGAAAGCTTCGAACGCGTCTGGGACGGCGCCCGACCGGTAGGGTCCTGAGCCATGGCCAAGCGGATCGACTACTACGACGACCCCGGCGCCCCAGCACCCAACAGCCTGGTCCCGTCCGTGAACGTGATCGTCACCAACGCCGCGGACGAGCTCTTGATGATCCGCCGCACAGACAACGGCAATTGGGCCGTCCCCGGTGGCGCGATCGACCTTGGCGAGTCGATCCCGGCGGCAGCCGTACGGGAAACCGAGGAAGAGACCGGCATCCTCTGCGAGATCACCGGCCTGGTAGGCACCTACAGCGACCCCAAGCACGTCATCCTCTACACGTCGGACGGCGAGGCCCGCCAAGAGTTCTCCCTTGTCCTCACCGCCCGCCCCGTCAGCGGCGAGCCGCGGCCGAGCAGCGAGTCCCGCGAAGTCCGCTGGGTACCCCGCGACCAGGTCGCCGAACTGCAGATGGACAGGTCGATGCGAATGCGGATCGAGCACTTCCTAGCCGGAACCGACCTGCCGTACATCGGCTGAAAGCGACCCGGGTCGGCTACGTTGATCACCCATGACCGAAGCCGCGTTCCCCGACACGACCCGTACTGCCTACGACGCGATGGCAGTCCGGTACGCCGAATTCTTCCGCGATCAACTGGCGGACAAGCCGTTGGATCGGGCGCTCATCGATACGTTCGTCGACCTCGTGAAGGCGTCGGGCGCCGGGCCGATCGCTGATCTCGGCTGCGGCCCAGGACACATCACGGCCTATCTCCACGCGCGAGGGGTCCCGGTGCTGGGTATCGACCTGTCGCCGGGGATGATCGAACAGGCCCGCTCGGAGCATCCCGGCCTCAGGTTCGAGGTCGGCTCGATGTTCGCTTTGGACCTGGCAGACGGCAGTATCGGCGGCGTATTCAGTCACCACTCGATCATTCACACGCCACCTGAGCAGGTGCACGAGGTATTCGACGAGTTCGCCCGCGTGCTTGCCCCGGGCGGTCATGTGCTGCTTTCCTTCCCAGCGACTGACGAGCCGTTGCAGTTCGCCGAGCCGTACGACCACATCATTTCGCTGGCCTACCGATGGTCCACGGACATGATCTCCGGCATGCTGCGTGAGCGGGGAATCGTCGAAACCGCCCGCCTGGTGTTCCCCGGCGATCAGGATCCGAAGCGCGGTTTCCCGAGGGTATTCCTGCTGGCCGGCAAGGCTAGCCAGACCGTTGCACCAAGGCAGTCGTCACGGCCTTGACGGCGGCGAGGATGCAAGGCGTTGACGCGGTGATCGAGCGGGAAACGAGATGCTCGGGTCCGTAGCGTGAGTGAATCTCCGCCAGGCGCTCGGCGACGTCAAGATGGGTGCCATCCGGGCCGGTGGTCATGTCGCAGTAGGTCAGCGCCTCGACCAACTCCGGACGTTCCTCGTCGAATTCGGACGTGAGCGTGTCGAACAGGTTGCGGTTGAGCGCCTCGTTGACCGCGCAGGAGTGGTGTGCGACCAAGCGGCACAGGGTGTCATCGGCCTTGACGACATCGCGCAGATAGCGTGCTCCGTCGAGCGGATGAAACCCGGTGTCCACCAGGTCCGGGGCGTACCCGATGTCGTGCAGGTACGCCGCGGCGATCAGGGTGTCGGTCTCCTCACCGAGAATCGGAGTCAACGATGCCGCCCTCTTGGCGACGCCCTGCGTGTGCGCCCAGCGCCGTGGCAGGGCCGTAGCGAGGAGATCTTTGGCCAGGTCACGCGCCCATTCAGCTTGTCCCACACTCCCCACGATAGACATGCCGGACATGGGCGGATCTAGACGGCAAAGCCGGACGTCTCAAGACGTCCTACGCCGACGGACGAACAAAGCGGCCCCGTCCGTGCTCGGCCACGACCAGACCGTCATGTTCGAGCACGGCGAGCGCCTGCCGCACCGTATTGCGCGAGGCCTCGTAACGCCGTCGTAGGGCCGCCTCGCTCGGCAGCGCACTACCAGGCTGCAGCTCCCCGCGTTCGATACGGGCGCGCAACTCTGCGGCGATCGCCAGATAGCGGTACGGCACACTCTGCTCGCCAACCGCGGCCACAACCCGCCCCTTGGAAGGAATGGTGGTGATCAGCCCTTCCTCTTCCAGGAGCGCCAGGCCGCGCCGTACGGTGTTGCGAGCTACACCGTACTTCGCGCACAGCTGCGCCTCAGAAGACAGCGCACTGCCCGGCGGGAACTCCCCAGTGACGATCTGCTGACGAAGGCGATCGGCGACCTGTGTGTAGACCTGCCCTCCGGTCAGCCACGGTAAGCATCGACGATCTTGTTCAGGTCGATGCCGAGTTCGCCCTGTTCGCCCTCGCGCCACCCTTGCCGCGCGGCCTGCTCGATCCGGTCCACCGCGACCGGCATCTTGAGGAACGACACCCGCTCGTCTCCCTGATCTCCCCAGTAGAACCAGCAGAACGGCAGATGCACGAACACCCGCCGCATCCTGCATCGGCTGTCGGTCACATTGAGAGCCGGCCGCCCGTCCTCGGCCACCACCAGCACCGCCGCGACCTCACACAGGGCCAGCCGCTCGCCCAGCTCGGTCAGCAACCGCTGCGCGTACGCTTTCTGCTGCTCCTTGACGGTCTGACTCGTCCGCATGCTCACCCTCCTGACAGCAGATACGTCCGATCTGCTGCTCGCGATCGAGCGTCGCTCCACAGCAGGGGGCCGGAACACCGCAACTCGGGGACGTCTAGGGACGTCTCGTGTTAACGTCCCAGCAAGGACGGCATCCGGAGAGGAGCAGGCCACCCCCATGAACGACAACCTGCGCCACGCGATGGCCGCCGCCCGCCTCCATGCGACAGACCTCGCCAGCGCACTCGCCGTTGACCCCAAGACCGTCCATCGCTGGCTCAAGGGCCGCATCCCCTACCCACGCCACCGCTGGGCCGTCGCCGACCTCCTTCAGGTCGAGGAAGCCGACCTCTGGCCCGAAGTGACCCAGCGGCACCGCGCTTTCAACGACGAGGTGCAGGGCATCTATCCGCACCGCTGGGCGGTTCCCCGCGCCACGTGGCGACACCTGTTCCAGTCAGCCACGCGCGAGATCGGCATCCTCACGTACAGCGGGCTCTTCCTCGCCGAGGACACCGGAATCATCCGCCTCTTGGTCAATCAAGCCCACGCAGGCGTGAGGGTACGCGTCCTGCTCGGCGATCCCGACGCCCCCGCGGTGGCGACACGCGGCATCGACGAGGCAATCGGCTCGACTGTCATGGCCGCCCGAGTCAGGAATGCACTGACCC
This sequence comes from Nonomuraea sp. NPDC049709, assembly GCF_040674815.1. NCBI lineage: Bacteria > Bacillati > Actinomycetota > Actinomycetes > Streptosporangiales > Streptosporangiaceae > Nonomuraea > Nonomuraea sp. NPDC049709. The sequence continues at coordinate 96,996 of NZ_JBFANM010000034.1, read as the reverse complement.
TGTACCAACCCCTCGCCGGCATCGAGAACGCCGAGATCCGCCTCCACCAAACGGTGCTCTACAACTCGATCTACCGCGCCGACGCCGAGCTGCTCGTCAACAGCCACGCCTACGGCACACCCGCAGCTCAAGCGCCCGTCATCCACCTCCGCACTGTCGAACCGGAAGCAGCCGCCGCAACGTACCTGGCCAGCTTCGACCGTGTCTGGGCCAATGCAAAGGCATGCACGCAGTAGACATGATCAGCGGGATCGATATCTTGAGTTGCTGCCCTCTTTCCGCAGGTCAAGGCGAGATGATCTTGTCGGGCACGTAAGGCACGTCGGGCTGGCCTTCGCAGAATTTCACCTCGAACGTGTGTCCGGCAAATGACTGATGGCGGCGGCTCGCCACGACGTCGCTAGTGGCGTTGAAGCCGGAGCACCGGCCACCACTGCTCCGCCGGGGTGCGGGCGAGGGTCCGCGCGAAGCCCGCCAGCTCCCGCAGCGGCAGGACGGGCACGCCGTCCGGCAGCGACGGGAACGCCGCGATCCTGGTCACCACGACGGCCACGACGCACGGCGGGTCCGGATCCGGCGGGCTGCCGAGGGCTCGGGCCGCCGCCGGCCAGGTGCGCGCGACCCAGGCGGACTTACGCCGCACCTGGTCAGCGGCCTGCCGCAGAGTGTCTTCGGCCTGGGCGACGCCGCGGCCCTTGTAAAAGGTCAGGTCGACGTTCTTGCACTCGCCGACCAGCACCACGAGGCCGCCGTCAGGGCCGGTGGCCTGCGCCAGCACGTCGATCTCGCCGCAAGGCAGCGGCCTGCCACCGAGCCGTTCCAGGCCGTGCACCGCGCTCATCCCGGCGGAGCGGCACCGCTCGGCGGCGTCCTGTTCGAGGTCGGCGTGCACGGCGCGGGCCAGCCGGTCCACCTCGCGACCGAGGTCGTGCGAGCGTGCGCGGGCCGCGCGCTGCGCCTGGTGCAGGCGGTTGGCGATGGAGCCCTGGGCCCGGCCGTAGGCGCGTTGCAGCAGACCTCGGCTGGTCACGCCGACCACGGTTGGCCTGCCGTCCTCGACGTACCCGCCGCACAGCAGCGGCGCGTAACACAGCCAATCGGCCTCCGACGCCGTCACGACCAGGTCGTCGTCCGTGCGGTGGGCGGGGCGAGTGTCGGCGAACAGGAAGGACGGCACCGCCCGGTCGCGCCAGCGGGGCGGATTGAGCACAGCGTACCGGCGCAGCGCCTGGACGATCGGGGTTGGCGGGCCGAGATCGACGTGGACGAGGCCGTGCTGGTCGATGATGCGGGTCACGTCTCCCAGCCCGGACGCCGGATCCAGCAGAATCCCCAGCAGCCGCGACGCGGAGACGCCGAACGCCGCGTCCTCGACCGCGTCCACGCGCGCGGCGTTCTCGGGAGGATCCGTCACGAGGGACGCAGCACCGTAGAGGTTCACCTCCAGCGCCCACCGCACCCGGTCCGCCGGATGCAGTGTCAGGTGGCCGTCACCCAGCTCACACCGCGTGCACGTGCCCGGATCAAGATCCAGCAGCACGGACGAGAGCGCGACCAGGGCGGCCGCGAGATCGGACAGCCGCTCGGCCCAGCCGGGGTCCAGGTCGGCCGGCGGCCAGAAGACGGGTATCGGCCCCCTGGCCAGCAGACAGGCATACACAACCTGGAGCGTCAGGACATAGCGGTTCCCGCCGACGGACCCCTCGGCGGGCACCTCCGCCGCTGCCGCGAGCAGCCACGTCAGCGCCTCGGCAGGGGACCGGTCAACGAACGCGCGTAACGCTCGCACGACCTGTTCGCGTAGAGCGGCGAGGATGCCCGCAATGGTCCCGGGGTCCGTGCTGTCTGGCATCCGCGCCGACGGTAGGACGTCCCTCAGGGCGGCGAGGTCCAGCGACGACGGCACGTCGTCCAGGTGGGGCCACGTGCACCGGCCGCACCGCACGCCGGCGAAGCTCGGCCCGCCGGGCCAGAACGGCAGGCCTGCGGCGAGATCGTCGGCCCGGCGGCGATCCTCCAGGCTGGAGCCGCACCGGCGGCACGATCCCGGCGTCAAGGCTGCGCCGCCGCCGCGGCGGCGGGCTGCGGCGGCGGGGCCAGGACCGGGAACTCCGTCAGCAGGCGCTGCCTGAGCGCGTCGTGGTGGAGGCGGTCGAGGTTGGCGAGCGGGCGGCGGTCGACCATGCGCTGCTTCGGATCCAGCAGGGTGATCAGGGCGCGCAGGTTGGCGGCCGCCAGGATGAGCCGGTCCCCACAGAGCGCGTCCGCCTGCTCGGCGCGTCGCAGCACCGCGTCCAGCTCGCGGAACCAGCGCGTGAACTCCGGCCCGCTGCCCCACCGGTCGACGAACTCACTAAAATCCAGCACGTCGTCGGTCCCCTCCTTCGAGGTCATCACCTCGCCGATGCCGGCGCACATCAGTCTCGGCACCTCCGAGGCGCTGACGGCGTCCGGATCGGGATGCCAGCGGAAGTAGCTGAAGCTGCTCATGGCGCGGAACAGGCCGTTGAACCGCTTGGTGAACTCGCGGCTGCGGCGCCCCGACTCTAGGCGTACGAAGGCGAACTCGCGCTCGATGTTGCGTATCCAGCCGAGGTACTCCCCGAAGGAGTAGAGGGTGCTGACGCGGTAGTACTCGTCGCTCGCGTACCAGCCGCGATCGGCGTTGCGGACCAGGATGTTGATCCTCGTCTCCAGGCGCTCGGCGCTGCGCAGCAAGGGCATCGTGTATCGGCTGAGCACCCTGCGCGCGTCACGGCGGCCCGTCAGCCACGGCCGCAGCAGGTCCTGGAAGAGGAAGGTCACCGCCGCGCCGACGACCCCGCCGATCAGCGAGGAGAGCAGCAGCCAGAGGGCGGTGTGCTGGTTGATGGCCTGGTTGATCCAACTCACCGGCGACCCCCAGGTCGAACGCGTGCCCGCTGGACGATGGCGTCCGCCGCCCGGAGCCCGGCAGCCGTGACGAGGCCGATGCACCCGGTCACCCGTCATGCTAGTGGCAGACGCTCGTCCGTCGCCAGGTCCGACCGCGACCTGTCCGGGCGCCGCACCCGGACGCCTTTCGCGAACGGGGTGGAGCAGCGGTTCACCTACGCCGCCGAGACCGGCCACGTCGACCACCTCGAGTTGGTCGACGCGAGGCGGATCGGTGCGTGACCTCACCTACGTCCACGACGCCGTGGGCAACCTGACCGCGATTCACTCGCCGGACCCAAGTCCGCGGCGGGCTTCGCAACCGGGTACGGGGGAGGGCGCCGCTCCCTCGCCTACGTGTTGAACAAGATGTGGCAGGGGGCCGTCATCGGCCTATCCGCCGGCGCCGTGCTGGCGGTGCCGGCTACCTGATCACACCGCAGGTGGATCCGGGAAAGGATACGTCGCCCCCGAATAGGCCTCGATCCGGAACCAAGATTGTCGGGCCCAAGATCAGAAAGCAACCTATCTGTACGTGATCAAGGGCGGCCCGCTGCGCGGCCCGCCGGGCGCGCTGGCAGCCGCGTGCCCGGCTGCGGCTCTTCGGCCGGTCCGGGCCCGCATTGCCGACGCGCCCCGAGAAGCAGCGAGAGTCGCCCAATTAGGCCGTGACGATCGCTCACTTCGGTTCTCCTCATACCAGCTGGGGCGATCGCCTGCCGCGCGGCTTCCGGTGCTCGGGCCTGGCGGCCCTGTGCTCCGGGTCCGCTTGCCATCGGATGACGTGGCTACTGTCATGCACCGACTACCCAGAGGCCGAAACGCAGCCTGGCCAACCTCGCCAACAAGACCCTCGACAACCTCCTCGCCTGATCAAGTCCCGGCTGAGAAGATGCAACACCGATCCGGATTGATCAGCGGCTTCCTCGCCAAGACCTACCTGGACACCAACCCGCCAGTCTCTAAAGATCTCTATGCCTCGAACAAGATCAACTCTGAAGCTCTCAAGAGCTGAAATATGTGAGTTCATCAGGGGCTGCACCGAAGCCGTCCGAAAGCCGCAACCGTCCTAAGCGTAGAGCACCTCAGACCCGGGGCCACTCCACTGGTGACAAACCCGAAGATCACCACGTCGGAAGTCTCTATGGGGTGAGGATATTGCCCGATTGCCATCTTCCGCGAAGCACGTATTAATGGGGCAGTTAATGAAATGATCACGCATGAATGTGTGCGACTGGCTCGCAGGGAGGGGCGGCAGGAGTGATCAAGGACTCGACGTTGCGGGGCTACTTGCTGGAAGAGTCGCTGGCCTGGCTGCTGCGCTTCAGTGGGTATCAGCTGCTCGTCCACCAAGACCAGGATCCCCTTGAGCTGGTCACTCAGGGCGACACCCTCCGGGTTCGCGGACGGGGTGCGCTCCACCAGGTCGATGTGCTCGGAGAGTTCCCGTTCACTCCCGCGTTCTCCATGCCGGTACGGCTGTTCCTGGAGGCCAAGTACTACCAGGACCGATGCGGGCTGGAGATCATACGAAATGCCCACGGTGTGGTACACGACGTGAACGAGAACTTCATGACGAACCCGGGGACGGGGCCGAGGCAGCGGTACAAGTACTCGTACGCTTTGTTCTCGACAAGCGGCTTCACTGCTGACGCTCAGAGATATGCGCTCGCTCACCAGATTTCCCTGGTGGATCTATCCGGCGCGTCCTTCGGCTGGCTGCTCGGCTACATCGGAGCCACGGCGTCGACTCTGCACGCGGCGCAGAAGCACTTGCCAGCGTCAGCTCCCTTTCCAGTGACCTGGATGCGTACGGAGCTACGGCGGGCGCTGGAGACGTCTCCGCTGCACCTGTTGTCCCCGGCCTCCGTCGATGATGGGCCGTTCAAGCAGGCGGCCATCGCCGCAGTGGCTCCGTTCGCCACTGTGTTACGGCAGCGCAGTGACGCAGGGCTGCTGCTCGGTTTTCCCTCCGCGCCGTTCATCCTGCCGCTCGGTGGAAACGATCAGAGGCGGTTTCTGGAGTACTCCGAGGAAAGACCGGACCACACGGTGCGGATCAAGCGGCGTGGAATTGGAACTGCAGCGGAGTGGACGGTGTCGCCCACGGACTCGGTCGGCGCCTACGAGCTGACTTTCAAACTCCCAGAGCACATCGAGGAGTGGATCAGCAGTATAGGAGAGAAGGAGCGTCACCGCACTGCGCACGTCAAGGAGCACTTCCTGTCTTCGATCACGCTTTACCGCGTGAGCGGTGCCGGTGTACGGACCTATCAATTGCGCTATGAGGCAAGTTCGCTGTCACGCTCTGGAACCGAGAGGTAGCCAAGCGGACTCCGATGCCACGCGCTGCCCAGGCCATACGGCATCGGAGCACACGGCGCCTCAAAGTGGAAGGTATGGGCTGGGCATGCCGTGCCAGCTGACGGTCAGAGCGTCGCGGGCGCGGGTGGTGGCGACGAATAGCAGGGAGCGAGCCTTGCGCTGCTCGCGCTCATAGCGAAGCGGGTCTTCGGTGTGGTAACGCTGAATGACGTTGGTACGCGGGATGATGCCGTCGCTGGCGCCGACGACAGCGAGCCGCTGATATTCGAGGCCCTTGAAACGATGCATGGTGCCGACGTGGACTTCGCCGTCGCCCTTGGGGCCATCCTTGGCGAGCTCGGCACAGGTGATACCGGCCTTGGTCGCCAGGTAATTTATGGTCTCGATAACCATGTCTCGATCGGCGACGCACACCGCGATACGGCCGCTCGGGTCGAGGGAGGCGCCGTGGTTGTCGGTGGACAGTTCTTTGCGCCAGGTGTTCAAGGTGGCGGCAAGCCCGGCGAGTTCGGCATCCCACGTGTCGTACTGGACGAAGTCTGGCTTTGGGCCATGGAGTACGGAGCGGTATCCGGCGAGGGTGTCGGTGTGCTCATCGAGGTCGTCGTAGGAGACCTCCGCACTCTTGGGGTTCACGATGCGAAGGGCTTTAGCGAGGATTTCCCTGGTCGTGCGGTAGCTGAGGGTCAGACGGGCAGCCCGGCCGCGGATGTTGATGCCGAGGACGCTGAGGGCAACCTGGTGATCGTAGATGCGCTGGTGGGTGTCTCCGAGGATGAACATGTCGTTGGGCAAGTCGGGGTCGGCCATGGCGCGCAGCATCTTCCAGTGGGCGGGACGCAGGTCCTGGGCCTCGTCGACGACGATGTGCCGATAGCGATAGCCGAGGTATCGCATACCGGAACTGTCGTCGCCCTGAACGGGATCCTTATCGACGTTGGCCTGGCGCCTGTCCTGGATCTTTGCCGCGCGTTCGATCTCAAAGCGGGCGGCACGTTCGGCAGCCTGCCCCCAAGTTTCGACGCCGAGCTGGTCGAGGCGGGCGGTGAACTGGTCGATGAGCTTCCAGACGTGGTTGCGTTCGGGGCGGGTCAGCGCCCGTCCGCGGCCGGCTCGGCGGGCCTTGAAGTATTCGGAACGGGTAGGGATCGACTGACCGAGGATGACCTGCTCCCACTCCTCGAGGAGGAACTCAGGGTCCCAGCGCCGGTCGTCGAGCTCAGCCAGCAGTCGGCGCATCTCGTTCAAGGCCAGGTGATCGTAGACGCGCTGCTTGGCCCGCCCGGGGGCGGTGTTCTCGCCCAGGACGCGGGCGGCGAGCTGGTCGATGTGCGCGATGTCGATACGGGCCAGGAGTTCGGGCTCGATGAGGGAGGCGAGCCGCAGGCGTAGGTCGGTGGTCAGGTTCTTGGTGAAGGTGGTCAACAGGATCGGCTTGTTGCGTCCTGGGGGCAACTGCTCGGCGAGGTGCTTGACGCGGTGCAGTGCGACGATGGTCTTGCCAGTGCCGGGGCCGCCGGAGGCGCGGGCGGGGCCGTTGTAGTGGCGCTGGACGAGGCGCTCCTGTGTGGGGTGGAGGAAGACCTTCCAGGCGCGGAAGTCGCCCTCTTCTAGGATGTAACGCAGGTCGTCGTCGACCGTGGTCACCTTGGTGCGGGCGAGGGCCGTGGTGAAGTCGTCGAGGTCCGGGCGCTGGTCGAGCTCAACTGGCGTGGTGATCTCCTTGCGTACTTCGCCGATGTCCATCCCGGAGGCCAGGCCGTAGAGAACGTCCTTCGAGAGCAGCGGGGCACCCTCGAGGAGTTGGTCGAGCTCGGCGCTGGTAGTCAAGGTCAGCGCGAGCTCGATCAGCGGCTCGGCGACGCCGAGCTCGCGTAGCTGCTCGGCGTTGTAGGCGGCCAGCAACGGAGGCGCCGCGAGCTCGGGCTTGAGTACGGGAGCGGGAGCGGGCTTGTGGGCATGCCTCTTCGGCTCCGTCGGAGTCAGGGTGATTCCGGCCCTGCGCAGGGCGCTGTCACCGACGACGGCGAGGTCGACGAACTCGATCTCGCCGGTGACGCGGTTGACCGCGACCTGAAGCTCTTCGTAGACGTCCTTGCGGTGGCGGACGGCGATGATCAGCCAGCTCTGGGTGCCGTCCGTGTCGACTCCGGTGGGGGTGAGCAGGGCCCGGTGGTCGTGGCCAACGCGGGCGGACCAGATGCGCGAGTCGCCTTTGAGCTTCTTCTTCCTGAACCCGGGGAGGTCAGGGTTGTTCCGGAAATCGTGGCAGAAGTCGTAGAACTGGGATTTGACCGAGCGGTCGAGCTTGTACAGCTCCTGTTCGGCTTTGCGGTACAGGCTGAGCCGGGCGGTCATTGAAGAGTGCCTTTCTCTGCGTCGGGCAGGTTGTCGAGTAGTTCGTCGAGGTGGGCGAGCCACTCCGCGGCGGTCCGGACGGTCCAACCGTCTTCGACATACGCGGCGTCACGCCGCTGTGCCTCATCGTCATTTTCGCCCTCATGGGCAGAGACCACGGCGATTTTGACGCCGGGGGAATGCCAGGCGAAGTCAGCTTGCCAGCGGCCGGCGCCCAGTTCGAAGCCGAAGACAGGCGCCTGCTTGCCGCGGTCGGCAAGAGTCTCGGCAAGGCGGATCAGGTCAGGTGCCCCGTCGGGCTCTTCCCGCAGGATGTCCAGGATGTCCTCATCCCAGATGGCGTCACGGAGTGCATGCGACGCGGCGGCTGCGTGATTTGAAGCGACTGGCGTCACCACACCTGCGGGTACGTCGATGGGCGAGTTGAACTCGCCGAGTCCGCCGCACACCGCGAGAATCTCGACCTCAAAGTCTTCGGCCTGGCTGGTGGCGAGCTGGATGCCGTCGCCACCGGCCAAGGTCAGGAACTGAGTGAGGTTGGTCCAGTACAGCCAGGACCGCCAGCGTTTCATGTGCTCGTCTGTGTCGAGCACAGCGTCACTGTCGTCGAGGATCGTGAGGGCGGTCCACTTCAGAGCCTCTGGATCGGCGGCATCCAGGACGAACACGATGGGCAGTCCGGTGTCGTCCTGCGCGCGGAAGATGTGGACAGGCCCGATGCCAGCAACGTCCGGCGAGAGAGGTTTGCCGTGGCATCCAGCGGCGGAGAGTCCAGCCAGTTGGCCTCGCAGGGCCGCGACGAGTTCGCTGCGGCGTCCGACCGTGGCGACTTGGGCCGTGCCGGGCTGGGCCGTGAGGCCGGTCACCAGGGCACGCGCTCGGCGAGCCCAGGCGCCGGGTTCCGGGTCGCGCAGATAGGCGATCAGAGTGTCGATCGGATTGGCGAAGACGGCGTGGGCGAAATGGGCGCGTTGCCCGCCGTACTGCTCGTACGCCGCCTTGGCCTGCTCCTGGGCGGCGCTCCGGTACGGCGGCCAGACCGGCTCTGCCCGGACGGGTTGCTTTTCGAACAGATCGATGTCGGCCCAGCTGATCTGAAAGACGATCTCCCCGTCGGCGCGCAGGACCATGCGCTTCGCCGCGTCGCCGGCGATCCGGTTGTGCTCACTGCTGGCGTGGAATCGGAAGCCTTCCAGATAGACCTTGACACTCTGGAGCGGGCCGTCGACACGGGTGAAGGTGAAGTCGCTGACGCTGCCTTGAAGCTGCTGCTGGGCGGTCAATCGCCAGTGCGTCACGCCGGAGCCGCCGCTGAAGCGCAGATGCCCGCTGGCGTGGCCGTCCTCGTCCAGAGAGGCGTCATCGGTTCGCCTCACCCAGTTGCGCAGAGCGGCTAGAAAACGCTCTTCCAGGTCGGATTCCACTTGGGCATCCAGGCCGATCAGTCCGGTGTGGTCAACAGGGATAGTCTCCCAGCCGTCCTCGCCGTTCTCCTTGAACAGCAGGGACTCCAGCATGGTGAGGGCGGACTGGCGCGATACGACGTCCTGAAAAGGCTCCGGCGTGTAGCGGTGCAGGCAGCGATGGCAGGCCCGACGCTGTTCCTCGGCGCATGGACAGTTCTTCAGCATCTCGTACGCCGCAGCCAGGGTGTCGCGGAAGGCGATCGAATCTTTAAGCCTGTCCAGGTAACCGGTACCGCCGGGCAAGGAGTCAAAGAGCACCAGGAACCAGCGGCGTTCCCCGCTCCTGTCGGGCATAGAGGCCACGGTGGTGTCCAGGTGCTGTGGGTCACCGCCGAAGTGCAGGTCCACTCCGAGCCGCAGCGCAGCCCTGAAGGAGTGCACCTTGGAATCAACGTTCGCGGTGGCGGCCGGGAGCAGCACTCGCAGAGCCTCGGTCTGTAGCTGGTGGGCGAGCAGTACCGGCTCCTCTCTGGCGCCGCTCTTGCCGCGACGCAACGGGCACCACGGGCGGTGGTGCTTGAGCCGCCCGCTGCGAGCGGTCAGAGAGTCCAGCTCGTCGCTGTCCAGGTCGAAGACCGGCTGCCCATCCGCGCTCGCCGCCCCACACACCGTGCACACATAGAACGGGTTGAGCCGAACGTGGTGCCCGGCGAAGTCGTCGCGGGCCGGAGCGTCGAAGCGGACTGGTCCGACATTGATTCGCCGGATCATGGCGCGCCGGCAGTAGTCGATGCCGAGCGTTTCTCGGGCGTGCCTCCACGAGTCGGGTTCGATGTCCTCAACCGGGATGTCCACAGCGTCCACGACCGTATAGAAGCGGCGATCTCGGTTGTCCTTGTCGTCGCGGATCCGGGCGTCCTCTCGCCTGTCACGTGAGGTGACGGTGGCGGGTTCGACCACCTGGAACAGGCACGATCCATCATCCGCGATGTGGGCGGCCTTGCAGCGCGGGCACTCCGAGCGATCCCCTTTCGCATTCTCAGTACGCACGTAACCACAGCCAGGACACACCCGCCAGTAGCGCCACTCCTGTTGTCCACCGGTCACGATCTCCAGACCACTGACCTGGTGCTTGTAACCGTTGACGTAGAAGGTGTTGCCGGGGGCCAACTCCTCCAGAGCGATACGCCGAGGCCGCTCGTAGGCGTAGGTGTCAGAGGTGTAGATCGCCTTGCCCGTTGTGGGATCCACCCCGTCCTCGCCGTACAGAGTCGCGGACAGAACGGTCGCGGAGTCGATCAGCGCGTAGTTAGGCAGCAGCCCGAGGTCACACAGGGCGGTCTGCGCCGACGTTTCACCTAGGTTCATCAGATGCCGTCCGATGCCGCGCCGCTCAGCGTCTAGCTCGGCCTTCTGCACTGCCTGGTCACGATCGGAGTCGTGGAGCTCGTCGTGCGCCTCGTCGATCTCGCGCAACCGGGCCCGTAGTGCCTGCTGACCGCGGAACCACTCCCGCCCGGCCTCCTCGACCGCGGCACGCAGGCCGTGCGTGGCATACGCGCGCAGGTCGGCCTTGGCCGGGTCATTGACCCCGGTGGGGAATAACTCCAGGAATCCTTCTGCGAGTTCCTCGCCTTGAGCAAGGGCCAGATCCACCAGATCGACCAGGTATCCGGACGGGCCGAAGAGGCGCGGCGCCTTGTGCGGCAGCGCGCGAAGTACGATGCCGTCAGCACGCACCAGCCGTCCAGCGGCGGCGAGGTCCAGCAGATGGGCCAGGTACTGGCGGCGCAGGATCTCGATGGCCGACAGGTAGCAACCCGGCGGCACGATGGTGCCGGCAATCAGGTCCTTGGGGCGCTCCAGGAAATACAGGTCGCGGCGGCTGCGGTCCGGGATCGTCAGCAAGAACGCGTTACCCGAATGACGTCCCGCCCGCCCGACCTGCTGAACGTACGAGGCGGGGCGGCGGGGCAGCGCGGCCATGACCACAGCTGACAGCGTGCCGATGTTGATGCCCATCTCCAGCGTTGGGGTACAGGAGAGCACATTGGGGTCCTTGAAGCCGCCCTCGCGTAGTTTGAAGGCCCTCTCCACCTGTTCGCGTTGCGGGCGGGTTAGCATCCCGGTGTGCTCGGCGGTGACTATCTGATAGGTGCCCGCCTCGCGGTAGAGGCGGCGGTAGTAGTCGCGGGTGTAGTCACGATCGCGGTGGTGCACGCCCAGCCCCTCGGGGCGGTCCCCCGCGACCAAACGGCCCCTGCGGCAGCGGTAGGAGGGGCAAGGCTGCTCGTGCCACTGGTCCAGCAATGACGGGTGGACCGTTTGCTCCCAAAAGCACACGGGGCAGCGCACGTACGCGTGCGGTACCTGAGCATCGTCCAGCAGTTGAGCCTCGATATTCCCCGGCTTGAGGCCGTAGACGCTCAATGAGGTGTCGCGTGGAGTCCGTGATGACAGCAGCCCGCGTGCGGTCAGTTCAGGTAGCAGCTTGGACCAGAACTCCGGCGACATATCCCGAGGCAGCTCCAGACAGCGTCCGGCCCACAGCTCATGCCAAGACAGCCGCCCGCCTGCGAAGTCGAAGTCGCTGCCGTTCTTCCTGGACTGACTCAACAGGAACCGCGGGGCCGCAATCCGCTTCGGAAAGGCCCGCATTCCTGGCGGCCGCTTGCCCCAGATGTAGAAGCGGTTGGTCCCCGCGTCGTCCACGTACCTGCTCAACCACTTGTGGGCGACAGCGCCCCGAGTACGGAGCCGCTCCAGGAAGATCCGCACGAACGCCAGATACCTCGCGTCGTTCTGGGCGATCAGTGGCACTCTGTCGCTTACGCAGTCTTCGTGAATCCGTCTAACCAGTGCCACCACATCCGCCGGATCGGCGATACGCACGTGCGCGGCTGCGGTCCTGGTCAGTTCGAGGGTGCGGCCATTGCGGGAGCGGAACCCAAACTCCATCAGGGCTTCGAAGGCGAGACGCTGCCCGATCATGCGCCACGTCGCCATATCGCCACCACGCCCTTGACCGGACAGCAGGCGGTCTACTCCCTTGTAGACGTGCAGATCCGGTGGCACTACTGCGGCGAGGGTTTCCCTATCCGTAGTGGCCTCGACTACGTCCGCGATGAGGTCGTTGAGCGCCGTCGGCTCGTCATGGCGCAGATGCTTGGCCAGCAGAGCGCGCAGCGAGAAGGTGTAGGAGCGGTTGGCGACGAATCCGGACCGGTGCGCGGCATCCTGCACCGAGTCGTTGAACATCAGCGTCTTGTCCTCGCGCCCCTTCTTATCGAGCTCCCCGCCCGTGAACAACTGTGTGATCGACGCCGCGGCCAGCGCGGCGGAACCGGTGCCCAGGTAGCGAATCGCGTTGCGCTCGCCGCACGCCGGGCACCAGTCCTCGCTGGCCGCAGTGTTCGCTCTCGTGCCGCCGAAGTGGACCAGCACGAACGCCGAGTCGCGAGCTGTCAGCCGCGGTTCCTTGGTGTCAGCTTCGTAGTCGTTGAGAGGATCGGGCAGTCGCAGCCGCTTGCGTGCGCCGTCAAGCACCATGAGCAAACCGCCCACACCTTGTGTGCCTGCGGTCGGCATCGCCTCCGCCCTAGAGCCTTCTCGCGCCTCGCGATCAGTCGCTGCGATGAGGTTCCGCACCCGGACCTTGTCCTGGCCGAGCGACGCACGCCGGACTTTGAAGGTGTCGAACTGCACGTCGTGGTCGTCACTCTCTGGCGAGAACACCGCCCAGCCCGATCGCCCACAGTCTCGGCAGTACACGGCCGGCAGGAAAATGTTGGCGTTCTGCCCCGACGTAGCCGTGGTCACCGGCGCTGTGCGGTCGCTATCCATCGCACTTGCATCGGCCATGCCCGCCGCATCCCAGCGGAACTCCGCCTTCGGCCATGGAAGCACCCCGCGCAGCAGCCGAGACACCGAGCGTGCCCACTGATGCACCTCGACATGGATGAGCGGGCGTGCCTCCCCCGGCCGGGAGTTGGGGTCGCGTGCATGCGACAGCAGCGCCACGAATCGAGCCAGCGCCTCTGCCGCCTTCTCAGGCTGCAGGGCCACGGCCTCCGCCCAGCCAGCCGCGCCCGCTCGCCACATGATGTCCAGCACCTCGGCGCTGGTCTTCAGCTCACCATCCAGTGCTTGCATCACCGCCCGGGTGAACAAGTGCCGCCTCACGTTCCCACCCAGCCGGAACGGATCAGCGTCGCGGACCCCGGTCACCGCCTCGATCAGGTCGAGCAGCGCCTCCTCACCGGACGTGGGATCGGGCAGCGCGAGCAACTCATCCGGGGTGGGAAGCCGCTGCATCGTCACGTCAGTGAGCGGGATGAACTCCTCCACCGTCAGCCGACTCTCCCCGACGATCGACTCCGCCGTGAACTCCGTGCCGAAGACGTCGGTCGCCACCTCCAGCAGGTGCGTCACCCCGTCGTCCGTCTCCGATGCGAGCGTCGCCGATGTCGCCACAGGGCAGATGTTCCCCAGCGGACGTCCCTTCTCGGACACCCCGACCGCGGACGCAAGCCGTCGCAGGAGCATCGCCACATCTGTGCCTTGCGCTCCGTCGTAGGTATGGAACTCGTCCACTACGACGTATCGAATGTCCGACTCGCGCCACAGCGGGGCGTCGTCCTCACGTTGCAGCAGCAAGTCCAGCATCTTGTAGTTGGTGATCAGGATGTCCGGTGGCGACATCTGCATGTCCGAACGCCGCGTACGTACTCTCTCGTACTGCGTCGCAGCCCGATCCCCGATGTACAAGCCCGCCCATAGCTTGCCCAACTCGCTGTTCTGAGTGAGCAGATCGTTGATGCGCTCTGCCTGGTCGGTCGCAAGCGCGTTCATCGGGTATAGGAACACCGCCTTGACGCCGGTCCTCCCCGCCTCCCGCTCCCGGCGGCAGTGATCAAGCACCGGGTAGAGGAACGATTCCGTCTTGCCCGAGCCTGTGCCAGTGGTGATCAGGGTCGGCTGCGGCGTATGCCCATTCGCGGACGTCAGCCGCGCGAACGCCACTGCCTGATGCGTGTAAGGCGTGAAACCCGCACGCTGCCACTCCAGGTGCTCGCGCCACTCCTCACCGGCGGTGGTAAAAGGAGTACGGATCCGCAGATACGGTCCCCGGAACATCCCCGTCGTCTCGTCCCCGAGGAACCGGTGCAGAGCCTCGCGCACGCCCTCGTCGCTGAGCGCGTACGTCGTCGACAGGTACTGCAGCAGGCTCTCCTTGAGTGCCCGTGCCTGAAGCGTCGGCCTCACTTCGACACCTCCTGCTTGGCAGGGTCCCATTCACCACGGGAGACCGCTTCATCAAGCCGTTTCTGGAAGACAGCATGCGCCTCGCGCATCTCTGCCTCACGGTTGGCTCTATAGAAGGGGGCAAAATAGCCATACGGAGGTGGTGTCCGAGTAGGATCGGAATCATACTTCAAGAACTGCCCATAATCCTCCACTGTCTGGCCAGCGCCAAACACGCGACTGTCCTTAGCGATTCGTCTGCCCTGGACATCGAACCACATTTCAGATTCGCGAGAGAAAAGGAGAGGGAAGCGCGCCTGGTAAATGGAACAAAGGGCATCAGCATCGATCCCAAGAATGACGGACGAGATGGCGTCCAGCTCCACCAAGGCCGCCCGTCTCGCACGCTCGGAACGCAGTGGCGCGTCAACGGTCCATTCCTCCCCAACCGCACTAAGGTCACCACATTCCTTTTCGTAGACCCAAGAATCGCTGCCCCATGCGTCGTTGTAAGCCTCAGCCCATGCGGATGCGTAGGCCTCCGTTAGGCAATTCAGGCGAGCCGCCCTTAGCGTCAGCGCCGAGTGCAGGGGATGCTTAAGACTTGGGACTGGAATCTTTCGCACGTCCCTATCGTGGAGATTCTTCTTACCCATTAGACGAATTATGTACTCGATCGGAAGGGAGCTCCAGAAACCCACAATGCCCAGGTCTTCCTCTGCGCGCCCGCGAGACATGGAGTAGATTCCGTCAACATGAGCCGGACCTGGAGGAAGCAGTGCAACATTGAAGCATCGCTCCATGTCAAAAGTTCTCATTTTGCGCCACGCAACTCGCGCATAGCGGGTATAGGGAATACCGTTCCAGCACTTCAACGCGGCCCTGTAGTTGGCAGTGTCCGCAGTTATCCGGAAGGCGGTCGCCGGCACAAAGGAGGTCGGCAAATTGCGTAGATCGATTGGCTTTCCGTGACTTGAGAGGCCGGGACTCTGCTTGGCGATGGGACTAGACACAGAGATGTGTGGGCCGCTGAGGATTACGTCATCCCAATCGGGAGGCTGTGTATGCCGCTTCGCGATCAACCCCCTTCTCTCCGAAGTCGTCTCATTAAATCCTGAGCTTACACGCTCCTCAGCGCCCAGTCGAAGCGAATACGAGCGCAAGGCATTCATCGCTCCAGTTTCCGCAGTAGTAACTGGATTGAAGAGAACGGTATTCCCGACGCACTCTTCCTCCTGCCCCGACAACTCCTGCCATTCGAGCAGCAATTCTGGCGTCACATGGATCACGCGCTTACGATGCGGACGGAGATCGAAACTCCCGTTGAACATAATTCCGGGAGCGTCGCCTGAACCGTCGTGCCGGAGAGACGGAATTACTACCGACGAATGATAAAGGTTACTGAGATGCAAGAATGAGATCTCTCCAGGAGGGCCATAGATGTGAACTCCGAACTGAGTCGTATGCCCCACGGGTTTAGGAAAGGCCCAATGTCCGCCATTCACGAAGTGGCAATGGATACGGAGGCGGTGAAGGGCTGAACTGCGAATCTTCTCGAACCCCTCACTCGAGAGGTGCGCCTCCGAGTGAACCATGCCGGATATACCTAGATGATGCGCGTTCTGCCAGACCCGGCTTATGAACGCGAGGTAGAGATCCGTTTGATCTGTCCCATTTTCTGGATAGTTTGCCTCCGACCCAATGAAGCTGGAGACTCCAGACAGCATGCTGGATCGCCATCCAAGCTCAGCGCATGCTGATTCATTAGCCAATATAGCCGATCTTCTCTCCACAGCATCAGGATGTGAGTTGCTGCCGACGACCGCGAACCATGGATCGAATTCGGCCAGCTCTGACGCCGAGTTCCATTTGGGCTGCACCCAGGGCGGGTTTCCCACCTGGAGGTCGAAGCCGCCGTTTGCGAAAACGAGCGCGAACTCCAGCTCCCAGTGTAGGAACCCCTGTTCCTTCGCAATGTCGCGTACTGCGCGGAGCCATGGGAACCGGTCCTCTGGGTTGCCGAGGTCCATGCCCATGAAGTGGGGAATGGTCTCTTCGAACTCCTTCAGCTCGTCGAGACTTTTGGAGGCGTCGAGGAGAGTGCCCTCTGGCACATCGGCCGTACCGAGCATGGCCTCCAGGAATTCCAACCAGTCGTCAAGCTCCTTGAGCGGGACGATCTGCCGCTTTTGCAGGGACTTCGGCTTTGCCTCCTTCTTCGTCCCGGTCGGCCCGACCTTCTTCAATTCCACAACCGCGTCGTCATCCGTGGCCGACCCCAGATCCCAGATGCTGGTTTGTTCCGGCCCAACCGCGAACAGGGCCATCGCCTCGACGAACCGCGGCGGGGGCGCCGACGCAGGGACGGGCAATCGCTCGGGGGTTTCCTGGATCTTGGCCCGCTCCTCGGTCCGTGGGAGACCACCAAGCACATCGCTGAGACAGCCCCCGTCGCCGACCACCGTGCGTGCTACGTACTCGCCGTCGGTCCCGTCCAACAGCCCCGCCTTGTCGATCGGCCAGAACCACAGTGCGCACCAGGCGTCCATGACCATCTTCAGCCGCCAGTACGGAGTGTCGACGGCGTTGAACAGATCCTCCAGGACCTTCTCCTTCGCCACCGCCTGAACGGGGTACTGAAGGAAGGCGTACTCGGGATCCGCGGGATCGGCCTGCCATACATCGATCCGACGTGCGATCTCCATCTCAGATAGCATCATGCGCTTCACGACAGCCGCCCAGAGAAACTCGACCCGCCTAGCGGCGTCCCTCAGTCGCGTGAACTGCGAGCGCGCCTCCTGCTTCGGCTGCTTGGTCTTCGGGTCGCGCTTGGGGCTGCCGTCCTTGTTGATGTGCGCGGTGCTGCGCTGGGGACGCTGGAGGATCCCCTTCTTCCAGTCGGCCAGCTGTGCCACGCCTTTCTCGCCTAGCTCCTTGGCCTCTGTCGCGCCCGCGACCGCGGCCCAACCAGGGCTCGGCAGCAGGAACTGGTGCACAGCGTCTTCTGGCAGTGGTTGTGGATCGCCGTCTTTGAGGAAAGGAAGTGGCGTTGGCGCCAGGGCGCCCTTGCCCTTCAGCCAGCCCTTCTCCTTGCTCGCGACGTCGTATCCCGCATAGACGGCGCGGCGAGCGCCGATGAGGGAATTGCCACGGCGCAGGTGCAAGCCGAACCATGGTGCCCGCATGCCGGGATGCATGGTGTTGAGCCATAGCGAAACCTCGGCCAGTTCGACACCTGTGGCGTTGAGGTCGACCCCATAGGCGTTGTGTAGGGCGATGTACGCCTTGACCTTCTGTTTCTCAGTAATCGCAGCGGCAGTCGGGATGGTAGTGCCAAGCTCTTCCTGACGGCGCCGCAGATACTCGTCGGCGACTTGGTTGATGGCCTCGTTGAGGAAGGCGCCGGAGCCGAGCGCTGGCTCGCAGATCTTGTACTTCAGCAGCTCTGAGGCTCGTGTCTTGATGACTTCCCCGTGTTCGTCTCGCTCCTGATCGAGGCGATTCTTGAGGGTGAGCTCGACGGTGACCTTGGTCAGTGACTCCGGAGTGTAGTAGGACGCGGACGTTTCCCGTTGGCGCCCGGAGAGCCGGTAGACGAAGGAACCCTTGCCGTACTTCTTGGGGCCGCGCAAGCCCTTGCGGGCGTCGTCCTCGCCGTAGTGGACAAGGGTCGTGTCGGGATACTGGTCCTGTTCGCGTAAGGGGATGAGCCAAGACCCCTGCTCCGGATTGCCGCCTCTAGCCACTTCACACAGCTCTTCGTCGGCGATGATGCCGGTGTAGGACATCAACCCCTCGTAGACGGCGCCGAGTTGGTTGATGCCGAGGTTGCGGTAAGAGATAAAGCCTCCGCGTTCGCCGCGTTTACCCTTCTTCATGGTGAGCAGCCGCAGCACCTTGTGGAGGGCCTCGTTGCGGAGACGCAGGTCGAGCCAGCGCGGTTCGTGGTCGTAGTCGCTGCGTGGGTCGAGGACGCCGTTGCCGATGAGGCGGATGGCCGTTGGCTCGAAGAGTTCGCTGCGTAGCGGTTCGAAGCGCAGGCCGCGGTCCTCGCTGCGCCGGGCCGCTTTGACCTTGCGGGTCTCCTCGTCGTCACCGGGCTGATCGTCGTCGGGTTCCGTGCCGTACTCGCGGTGTCCGAAGTTGACCTTGTTGAACAGGACGTCGAGTGAAGCGAAGAGGTGGAAACCCTTCCTGGCCTCCTCCTCAACAAGTTCCTCATTGCGCTCCACGAGCTCCCGCAGGCGGGCGATGGAGTAGCCGGCCTCGTACGATCCATCGTCGGCAGGCAGGACGCCGAGTTCGGGACGGGCTTCCGCGTACAGCAGGAACAGGATGCGGTAGAGGTAGCGCAGCGCCTCGCGGGTGAGCTCTCTTGCGAAGGGAATCGCGGAGCTCTCGATGTCGGCAGGCGTGACGGCGTTCTTCGGCTCGGCCATCCGGTGCAGGACTTCGTTGGCGATGATTTCCACCGAGCGCTGTAGGCCGTGGCGCAGTTCGCTGGAGACGCCGACCGCGTTGTCGCCGGAGGATTTCAGCAGAGCGTCGATCGCACGGCTCTGGTCGTTCTCGCAGGGACGCAGCATGTCGAGGCTGAACAAGGCGGCAATGGTGGTGAGTTCGCCCTGCTGGGTGCGGTCGTTGCGTTCCAAAGCGGCGTCAAGGTTGGCAGCGAGGTATCGGCCCTCGCTCCAGACCTGGCGGTCGGCGAGCAGAATCACGCCACCGCACAGCAGCAGGATGAAGCGAGGGCGCGGGCCGCCCACCTCCCCGAGTTCGCTCTGGAAGAGCCAGGAAGCAAGGGCCGCGCCCGTTTCGTACGACTCGCTCACGTTGACGCGCAAAGGCGACAGCAGTCGCCCGGCGCCGTTGGCGTTGAGCGCGGCATCGTTGACGTCAGA
This sequence comes from Nonomuraea sp. NPDC049709, assembly GCF_040674815.1. Lineage (NCBI taxonomy): Bacteria > Bacillati > Actinomycetota > Actinomycetes > Streptosporangiales > Streptosporangiaceae > Nonomuraea > Nonomuraea sp. NPDC049709. The sequence goes on along the minus strand of NZ_JBFANM010000034.1, from coordinate 77,849 downwards.
CCAGCCGCAGTCAAGGGCGATGATGCCGTGGCCATGGTAGGCGACTGTGAGAGTGTGGTCGCGGCCGGCGCGGTACACGGTCAGCTCGGTAGAGGTGGCGTCGTAGCCGAGGGCGTGCAGGACCATCTGGTGCCACTCCGCGAGCCGCTTGGTCCACTCCGCGTTGTTGTACGTGGCGAATCGGCCTTCGTCCTCGGCGTCAGCCTGCGCGCTCTCCGCAAAGTAGCCGCGCAGCTTCTCTGTGAGGTACGGGGCCCGTAGGGTGCGCAGCAGTTCGCGCGGAGTCCTGCGCGGGTCGTTCTCGTCGCTCTCGCGCGTTGTCCAGGTGGCGAGCAGGCCCTTCTTCAGGTCAGTGCCGAGTTGTTCGGCGAAGTAGTGCGCGGAGAAGTACTCGCCGCGATTGGTGAAGGATCCGAAGTCAGTGCTCATCGTGCGGTGCCTCCCTCAGCGCCGGTGTCCGGTTCGAGAACAGCCAGCAGGCGCAACATCGGCTCGCCCACCGTCTCCAGCGACTTGACCAGCTTCAGCCGCCGCCTGGCCGTCCGGTCGAGCTCGGCTTCTCTTGGGCGGGCACTGGCGAAGAGCGATTCCTGCCGCCACTCGGCAACCCGTCTGCGGTAGGGGGCCAGGGTCTCGTCGATCCGCTTGCGGTATTCGACTTCGAGAGCGGCGAGATGACGCTGGGCGGCATCAATAGCGGCGGGCACGAGATCAGTGAGGCCGGGCAGATCTCGGGGTGTAGCGCGACCGGGCATATTTGGGCCGACGCCGTAGCGTTCCAGCAAGTCTGCGGTCAGCGTCTCCACGACGGGTGCGTGGGGAAGGCGCGAGACGGCCATCCACTCAACGATGGTGGGCTTGCCCAGCGCGTTGGAGTAGATACCCTGAACCAGATACGTCGGGCCGTCTACGGTGGCCGCGAGTACAGGGGCTTGGTGCCTGCCGATCTCGACCAAAACCTTGTCCGTGAGCCAATCCAGAACGGGATGGACGTCAGTGACGTAGGAGACGTTCGGCCACTGAGAGGCGGTGGTCTCTCGCGCCGCTTTCAGGCGTGCCCCGGCGAGATCCTTGGCGAAGGTGATGCGCATCCGGCCCGGCTCAGTCTTACGCGGCAGGATCTGCTGCTCGTCCAGGTACGATTTGGGGAGCGCCTTGAGCCGGTAGAGCAAGTCCCGCGGGGGCTCGAAGGCGATGGTGCCGTCGTCGTCGCGTCGCAGCGACAGCATGTCCTCGGGATTGGGACGGCAGACCTGCCGTAGTGCCTCTTCGAAGTAGTCCGCCGTGGACCGGAAGAGCTTGGGCACCACAGCGCGGACCACATCAGGGTGTTCGTGGGCCGCGTTTACCGGACCGAGAATCCCGGCTAGGAAGGCTGTCCCACCTTGCTTGGACTGCTTGATGGACTCCTCGACCGTACGGCCCGCGATCAGGTCCTGGGTTAGGCGCCTTTCCTCCTCCTTGGCCCGGTACAGGCCAGTGATGGCATCGGCCGACCCTTCGATCTTGTAGGCCTCCTCCTCACGCTTGAGAAGCTTCTCGCCCACTAGGCGGTCATCCAAGGTGCGTGGCTGTCCGGTCGTCTCGTCCGTGCGCCACGGGATGTCACTGGCGAGGATCATGGCGCGGAACTCGGGCGGGTGTTCCTGCCCGTATCGGTCGATGCGGCCATTGCGCTGCTCGATCCGGATCAGGGACCACGGCAGGTCGTAATGGATCAGCCGATTGCACTGCTGGTGCAGGTTAACGCCTTCGGAGGCGACGTCCCCGGTGAACAGGATGCGTACGGGGTCGTCGCGCAGCCCGAACTTCTCGACGATGGCCTGCTGTTCCTGGTCGGTGGTGGCCTCGGCGTGCATGACCAGCACAGCTCCGCCATACCCCAGCCAGGGCTTCTTCTCATCGGGGCTGGCGATGCGCCTGAAGCCGAGCGCGGCAGGGACCGTCTCGGCCAGCCACTTCGAGGTGGGGATGCTCTCGGAGAACACCACCACCCGGGCGTCGGATCCGGGCCCGACACCCATGTCTCGTAACTCGTCCACCAGCGCTCTCAGTTTCGCCGAGTCCTGGTCCTCGATCTGCTCAGCAAGGTGCTGCAGGTCGACCAGCGCGGCCCGTTCCGCCTGCCGTGCCGCTTCGCGAACCGCGGGATCCTCGTGCCGCTTCGCGCCGTTTTGGGGCTTGTCGGCCGCTGGATCGTTGAGGGTACCGATCCTGGTCTTGAGCGTCTCCAGCAGCGCCTTGTGTGACGACAGAAACGACTTAAACAACCGATACGGAACGAGCTGATGCCCACTTACCGATGGCGCAGACTGATCGGCGGGAATCCACCGCGTGGCCAACTCCTTGAAGACCGCGAGCTCCTTCTCAGTGGCCGGAACATAGATGGGCTTGGACCGGCCACGGTCCGCCCAAGCGCCCTTCAGCGATTCTCGTACTTCAGGCGAGGTCTTCGAACGCCGTATGTAGAGATGCTCGAGATCCTTCCACTCGTACTGGTACGGGTTAGCGATCGCCGCCTCATCCAGCATCCTGATCAGCTCGGCGAACGAGGCGGGATCGCCGTTGTGTGGGGTAGCCGAGGCCAGCACGAGCGCGTCCGTCCTGCGGGCCAGCAGGCGGGCCAGCGCGTTGTTCTTCGTGCCTCGATTGACGAGGTTGTGGGATTCGTCGATGACGACGGCATCCCAGTCAGTGTGCTCTAGATGGTGCGCGTACACGTCACTCTTCAGCGTGTCCATGGAGATGATCACGCGCTTGAAGTACGCGAACGGGTTACGCCCCGCGGGGATGTCCTGCTGCACCCGTTGGATACCGGTTGAGTCCAGGCGCACCAGCGGGATACCGAACCTAGTCCACAGCTCACGCTGGAACTGCTCCAGGACGTGCTGTGGTGTCACCACCAGGATCCGCTCGCCTCGGCCGCGCCGGATGAGCTCCGCCAGGAGCACCCCGATCTCCAAGGTCTTGCCAAGGCCAACCACGTCCCCAATCAGGATCCGCGGCTGCGGATTCTTCATCGACAGCGCCAGCTCCGCCGGCCGCAACTGGTGGACTTGCTGGTCCATGAGGAAGTTGTCCGCAAGCGCAAGTCCATGCTCGGTTTGCGGGAGGAATGTCTTCCGGATGATCGCTTCGAGGAAAAGCCGGGACCGGCGGTGGTTCGGTGAGTCGTCCGGCACCAACTTGGTCTCGCGCGGATCCAACTCCTGAACGTCGTCCAGCCGATCGTAGAAGGTGGCCTCCATGCCACGAACGAATGGGGAGACGCCGGTCACCTCGATCATCCATCCATCACGCTTGGTTAGCGTGCTGTTACGCACAAGCCATAACTCGTCACGGATTTGGACTTGTGCCCCTGGCGCGTACCCGCCCGAGGCAAGTAATCCCTCCTCCGGCGAGACTTCGTAAGGCTTCCGAGCATCCTGTGCCGCATCGTTTCGCCCATCAGCGGTTCCCACCTCGACACCCAACGTCCACTCCGATTCCTGCCCACAACTTCACATGGCGTAGAGACGGCCCAAGTCCGATCTATGTGCTCGTGCGCCAAGAATCCCACCAAGTGCAGACAGTATGACCGTCACAATTCGGCATCCACCGCGTACGCCGCCCGCAGCTCATCCGCTACCCGCTTCGACGCCGGCGGCCGCCTGTCTGCGGACCGTGGCCTCGGCTCCGGTGCCGGAGACTCGACTGGCTCCACAGACTTGGGCACTTGTCCCTCTTGCTCCGTATCTTCCGATCCCGGAGCGTCAGCCTGGAGACCGTCAAGGGGCGAGCCCGTGCCCGGACCCATCATCTTGACCTGGTCCTCGAGCAGCTTCTTAAACGAGGGGGACAACGACCCCTCGGCCGCGTCAGGCACATCCCCGGCGGTCGTCCGCGCGATCAACGTGAGCCGCGCATCGGCCGGCTTCAGCCCGGCGGACTCCAGCAATTTCCGGCATTCACCGGCTACGTGATCAAGCGTTGGCCGATCTTCCGGGGCATGGGCCAACATCGCGGAAATTAACGGCTTAAGGGCCTTCGGCACACCGTTCAGGTTCGGACCTACCTGAGGATTCGTGACCTGTACAGCGACCGTCTCCCACGCCGCCCCGTCATAAGGATAGTGGCGCGCCGCCGCGTACAACAGCACGGTGCCCAGTGCGTACACGTCCGCCGCGGGCGTCACCTTCGGGTTCCCGCCCGCCTGCTCCGGCGGCATGCAACGCACGGTTCCGATAATCATGCCGCTGTGCGACAGGGACTCCATTGACGTATCCATGAACGCACCGAGCCCAAAGTCGATGATCATGGGGCCCTCCTTGCCCATGATCACGTTCTGCGGTTTGAGATCCCGATGAAGCAATTTCGCGGCATGGACAGCGCCCAACCCCTCGGCGAGCAGCGCGCCCAAACTGGCGACCTGCGGTATAGGGAGGACGCCGTCCTGGTCGACACATGCCAAGAGCGTTCGCCCGGCCACGTACTCCATGGCCAGCCATGGCCTGGTCGCGAACGGGTCGGCTTCCAGGAAGCGCGCCACCCTGTTCGTGCCGATCACGGTGCGGGCTATCAGCGCTTCCTTCTCGAAGCGCGCCCGTGTGTCGGAATCAAGCTTGTCGCTCCGGATCAGTTTTACCGCCACCGGGTCGCCGCTCGGGGTGTAAGCGAGATACACCTCCCCCATGCCCCCCGAGCCCAACTCCTTGGCCACGGTGTACCGGCCGATCTGCTCAGGCATTCCCGTCATTCCCTGCTCAGCACTCCTTGCACACGCCCGTAGACCATCTGACAAATTATGGGCGTCATTCAGCCTAATCGCTCCCGATTCAGGACATACGAAGTTTGCTGCCTCAGCGCTTATTTTTGTGCTTGCTTGCTGAGCGACAGCGCTCCGAACGCAGACGTGCTCCAGTCAGACGGTGGACTCCGGCGGCCAACCGGAGGGCGACGGCTACGGGCCCCATCCATCAACGACACCCGCGACTACGGCCTGTTCACGCCGTCCGCCGGCCGCTGCGGCCGGTTGGCGACGAGGGCGAGGGGACGCTGACCAACCACTTCTGGTGTTCTCCGTCGTGGAATTGGAGAGCTGAGTCCGGCGGCCCTACGACATACTCGACGGTGGCGTCTCTGATTTCCGTCTCGGACGCTTGAGCCGAAAGATCGAGCGCTCCAAGGAGGGATCCGCGATGGTCAGCCGCAGATCACGTGGTTGCTATTGCGATGGGGCCGGGACATACACGGGATGATCTTGCAGGAAGCCTGCACCGAATTGGCTATCCGCCCAGCTCAAACCGCCGAAAGAAGCGGAGCAACCCTCGCTCTCCTACAGCAGGTGCTGCAGTTCCTGATCGTGCCTCGACGCCTGGTCCACGGGCCGCTGCCGAAGAGATTGGCTACTGAGGGCGGTGAGCCAGCCAGTTCCTGGGGGCCGCTGCCCACGTGTCTGGTCGTGCGGTCCAGCCTCCACCAGCGGACGTTGACTGGCCGCGAACAGACAGGAGCCGCTGAGGCGTTTCCCTCCCTGTCAAAATAGACAGAGGCAGCTAAACATGCACAAAATCTGCGCTGAGGGTGGGGAAGGAGACATCCCTTTTTGGGAGCAAGTCAACAGGATTCCGAGATCCCCGATCCCCAGGTGCGTGAGCGGGCCGGCGCCCGCCGTTACAGCGCGGCTTACAAGGCCCGGATCCTTCAGGAGTACGACCGGCTGGACAAGGCGAGCAAGAGCGCGTTGATGCATCGCGAGGGGTTGTACTCCTCGTCGATTTCCAGTTGGCGCACGGCGCGGGAGCAGGCGCTGGGCCGCCCGGCCGCCCGGCCGAAGGCCGACCCGCGGGACAAGAAGATCGATGCGCTGCAGGGGAGGTTGAGCGGCTGCGTGCTGAGCTCGGCAAGACCCCGCCAGGTGATCGAGGTGCAGGGAAAGCTCTTCGCGCTGCTGGATCAGCTCGCCACCAGCAGCGAGACCTCGACGCCTCGGGGCGAGCAGTGACCGAGATCATCCAGGCCGCCCAGGCCGAAGCGATCACAACGCTGGCGCCGCTGCTTGGCCGCCACGACGCATGCGAGGCGGCCGGAGTCGCGCAGGGCACCTGATATCGCAAGGACCGGCAAGGCCCCCCGATCCGGCCACTCACGCCGCGCCACCTCGGCCTTTCAACCTCGTCAACCCTGCCAATGCCTGACAAAAACACGACAATGCCTAACTCTTTCAACGTCATCACCTCTCATGGTTCTACGGTGAACCTCGACTCTTCCGAGAAAGAGGTAGTTCTTGATGAAGCCCAGAAACGTTTCAGAAAACGAGATGAGAATCGACCTCACCTTCATCGATCAAGGTGGGCGATGGGTTGACTCGGCGCCGGAAGGTGTCTCCCTCGGCGCACTCACCCTCCACGGATGGGAGGTGCACCCGGTCAATGCCCTTCCGGACGTCTCCGGCGGCATGGACTGCTACCTCATAAAGGTCAACTACGAGCTGGAGCTCGCACCCGACTCGGCTCCTCTGAGCTGGTTCGAGGCTGGCTTCGCGTTCAAAATCGATTCGGCCCAGCCGGTCACGATAATGGATGCCCTCCCTCGCTCGATGAGCGACCGAGCCGACGAGGGCGTGTACACGCTCACCGACTGGCTGCATCTGGTGCCGTATACGGCGAGCAATGGGCTTCGGCTCGTGCTTCCCCCGGTGAGGGACATCATCCATGTCTTCGGCATCGGTGGTCCGCAGGTGCGGTGGAGGCACTTGGCGAGACCGGGTGAAGGAGTATGTGAGGGGTCGGGCGTCGCGTGGGTCGTGGTGCTGGTTTCGAAGGGTTCCCAGGAAGTGCTGGTCGAGTTCTCGGTCCGGTACGCGCTCAACGTCAACGACATGGTCGACGCGATTCCCATCCAGGGAACGAAGCAGTTCCCATTGAAGCTGCGAGAGGGCATCGTCGACTGGCTGGTCATCGAGCCCGTCACCGCCGGCAAGGAGTTGCGGCGCAGTATCAAGGAGGGGCCGCGGGTCTTCATCTGCTATGCCCACGACGACGGAGAGCGCGTACGTCAGGTCTTCCAATTCGGCGAGTTGCTTGCACGGCTCGGCGTGGATCTTCATATGGACAAGATCGTCGAGGGCCGGCGCCAGGATTGGTTTGATTGGGCAATACGGCAAATCCTGACAGCCGACTTCATCGTGATCATTGCTTCTCCCAGGAGCAAGGCTGCAGGTGACGCAATGATCGACGACAAGTCGAACCCTGGGATACGAACCGAGCTGGCGATGATCAAAAGCCAACTGCATGAGGATCGGGAGCTTTGGACATCAAAACTGCTTCCTGTCGTCCTCCCAGGTGACAGTGTATGCAACATCCCCCTCTTCCTCTCACCAAGTTGCGCCGACCACTACGTGATCGATGAGCTGACCGAGGAAGCCCTCGAGGACCTGCTTCGCGCCATGGGGCGGAACAAGTCCGGGGAATGGTCCCGGACTCGGTCCGCTGACGATGAGCTCAGCTAAGCGTCAGCCACTCCGTCGTCGCCTTCGATCACGGCAGGCCTCTCGTCGAAACCGGAGAGCCGGTAGTTGGGGTGATCCTCGTCGACCGACCTTGCCAGATGCAACGGCACCGGCGCCATGGTGCGGTCATCCCAGGAGATGGCCTGCTCGCACATCCTCGCGGTGAGTGCGGCAAGCGCCTCGGGAGGCCACGAAGCCGGCTCGACGACGACGATTTCCTTGGCGGTGTAGGAGTGCCACGGATCGTTCATCGCTGCATGCGCGTCATCGTCTTTCGACAAGTTCCAGCGGGTTCGTTGCGCTCCTCGTCTCCCATTCTTGGCTCGGTACTTGACCGAAGTGCCGGGAAAGATCCATGAAGGGACTACTGAATCCTTCAGCCGGTAGATCTTCCGTCCTGGAGCGGCGGGCTGGTTCACATCCCCAGGCCTGTTGCTTCTTTCTACCCGAGCGACTGGTCGGCCGATCTCCTCGATCTCCGTGTTGAGACGCACAACTGCCACATCACCGCCTCGGTCACGCAGGAGGTCACCGGGCAGGGGCCTATCGCCTAGTTGAGGATCTTTGAGTCCAGGCCAGATGCTCCGTGCTGCCTGGGTGCCGATGAAGACCACCATAGGTGTGTCCGCCAAGTCGTCTCTGGCGAGATCGCACAGGCTGTTCTCGATCAGAGTGCGTGTTCTGACGGCTTTCTCCCCGGAACGGCCTAGCCTTGAAGAGCCGATTGGTCCGGCGTAGAAACTGGTGATCCCCTCAGCAGATCGGACCCAGCCTCGCGACGGATCGCTCCAGACCAGGATTCGACAAGATTCGAGGCTTGCAGGGTCTATGTAGACGGCGACCATGATCAGGACGAGGACCGGGTCCCCGTTCCCGGCTTGCTGCCGGCGGAGATGGATGCCGACCAGTAGGGTCTTCCGGCCCAACGGATATGGCAACCTGCTGGTGGTCAGCGCGTCCAGGAGGCGGCTATCGAGGATTCCCGCGGCCCTGAGGAGGTCCCTCAGCGCCGCGCGGGAGACGTGCTCGTACGCATTCTCGGTTCGCGGCTCGGCATTCTTCGGCAGCACCGGAGGGTCGGTCGCCATGAACTGCGAGGGGATGCCGAGGTGCGCGAGTAACGTCCTCAGGTGCGGTTTCGCGTCGAGTTCCGGACGTTCGGCCTGAAGGTGGAAACTGGTCTCCGCCCAGACGGCGACCAAGTGGTGCGGATCGCTCGACAGATCGCGCAGTCGGTCGAGGTGCTCGAGCCGGTTCACCGTGTCGTGAGAAACGAGCTCCTCGGACCACAGGGCGATAACATCCAAGCGATCGTTGATCTTGATGCTGGGGCCACCGGCAGTGGGGCGAATTGGACGGCCAATGAGCGCCTCGAACCCTCTCAGCATGCGCCGCCTGGCGTCGGGCGTGGAGTAGAGGCAAACGAGAGTGACGTGCTCGTACCCGCTCGGCCCTATTCCATCAGAGGGAATCCCTCCGATCATGAACTTGCGTACTGGTTGCAGAAGCTTGATCTGCTTGTCCAGTTCGTAGGTCAACGGTTCGAGCTCCGGAATGATACGCAGGACGTGCTTGTACAGGTAGTACATAAATCTTGGCCCGAGCCCGCTGCCTATGGATTGGTAACGGCTGTAGGCGAGCTGGGGGCGGACGACGTCCGGCTTTGATGGGAGTTCGGCAGGCAGTTCCAGAGCTTTGAGCTGGCAGGCCTCGAGGATAGCGGCGATGGCCGGATCCAAGTAGGAGACCCATTCGTCGGTCTCTCTGTCCTTCCGATGCCGCACAGGAAGCCTCAGGATGGGAGCCACCCCCTCCTCACGGGCAATCCAGGCATTTTTCGTCTGCCTGCCGTACCAACGGGGTGACAATCGGGAGAGGTGAGCGTCGAAGCAGAGGACGGGATCCTCGGCACCGGCCTTCGTGACCAGCTTGACAGTTAACTTGGCCATGGAGAACGCAGTGCTGTCGCCCGTAGTTCGAGCCAGCAGGTCGTCCCAGGCCAGTAGCGAGCCGTCGGTGTCGATCCGCAGAGCCAAGATCCGCTCATCGTCGATCAGAAGCGGTGCGCTCGCTACCCGGCGCATGATCTTCCAGGCCGCTGCCCTGTAGACCCAGCCGGGTGCCGTCGGCGCTCGCCTGGAGCTCAGGGCGATGTAGTCGCTGAAGGCACGTGCAGGTTCCGGTTCCGGAAGCTGTTCGGCCAGGACAAGGGGTCCTTCGCCGTCCCGAAGATGGCGTTCCCAAGCTTGTACCGCTGTCCGCAGTCTGCGATCGAGGGCGTTGTCGCTGGTCAGCAGCAGTGATCGGCTACCGGCTGCGACTTCGTCCGCAGCCAGCTTGCTCTCCCCGAACATGCGGACGGGGTTGCCGGTGGCGGCGATGAGTCCTGTCGCCAAGACGGCGTAGGGAGGCTGCCTGCCGTACAGGCGGGGAAGGGTGTCCCAGGCAGCCGCGAAGTCCTGGGTGAGCGGGTATGCCGTCACTGTCCCGAGCACCATGTCCAGGTGTTCGCGGGGGATGCGAAAGGCGAGCGTGATCAGCATGTGGGGGCTCCATTCTCTGCTGCGTAGTCGAAGAAGGCCGTCAGCGTCGTGTCGTAATAGGTCTCCATGTCCCGGAGTACGCCTGTGGCCTGCCACCTAGTCTTAAGGCGGAGGATCAGCGTGGCCAGGTCGGTCCCTCTGGCGCTGTCGAGCATCGCGCCGTCGACCAAGTGAAGAACGGCGTTTGTGCCGCCACGACGCGCGCGGCCGATGAGCTGGATGGCACCGTTGATGGTCTCGGCGACCACTCCGAGCTTGACTCCCTCCGGTTGCGACTGGAAGTAGGGAGGACGGTGAATGATTTCTTCCAAGTAGTTGCCCGCAGCCTTCCTGCGCTGCGCCAGAAGGTCCCGGGGATCGACGGAGGGCCCGCTGTGCTCAAGATGTGCCTTGGCCTGGACGTGCGCGAGCAGTTCATCGGGTTCGTCGATCAGCGGGACCGGCCGGACGATCAGCCACACCGAGCCGAGAGCCGACTTGTCGCCTTTGCCGATGATGTTCACCCCGCGTTGCACGCGAGCGAGCGGGGCGATCAGGATGTCGGCCTTCTCGTCCTCTGGGAAGAGTTCCAGCTGGTCGGCCTGGATTTCCCGCCATCGGCCGGCATCGATGATTTGTCGGGTGTCGTCGTCATCGGGTGGTACAGCTAGACAGATGCGGTGGGACTCGACGCCCGCGTCGGCGAGGCCTTCGGCGACCAGCCGCGCCGCGGCGTAGGAAGTGGTGGCGAGCAGGACTCGTGCCCTGTCGCGGTCCTCCACGCGAAGGCGGCACAACTCTGCCTCAAGGTAGGTGTTCCACAGACGAAAGGCGATCCTTTTCGTCGCTGAGGTGCGCATAGCTCCGTCGAGGCCGGAGATCCGGGCGAGGTTGTCCTGCTCGTCGCGGATCGGAGCCGCCTCGATTCGCACTGCTTCTGGATTGCGGTCGGTCACCCACCACTTGGGTTTGACGTGCACGTGGTGGTGTGGAGCTCCGGGGAAGTACGCGGTCGCGGAAAGGCCGAGCACGATTCTCCTGGTCTCGGCGTGGGCCAGGGCGGTCGTGTCGCCGAGGGTGACGACGTAGGTGTGGGGGTCTCCGCCGAAGGCCGCGGTGGTCAGCCGGGCAAAGTCCCCGCCGGTGTCGTCGTGGTGCTCGGTGAAGGCGAAAACGAGACGCCCGAGAGGGCCGGTGGGGGTGACGCGCCATCGTCCGTAGATTCCGATCGCGTCTGCGATCTTCTGGGCGGACTCGACACCGATGTCCACCAGTTGAGCGTTGCTGGCCATGAGGCGGTGCAGGTAGACACGAGCACGTCCGAGAATGGCGCGGCGCAGGATGCGATTGATCACCTTCGGCCGTTCGGTGTCAGGGACCGAGGCGATGAGTTCTTCAAGGGTCTCACGTGCCGCCTTGATCGCCGATCCGCCGGATCCGCCGGTGACCACGGCGGCGAGTCTGTCGCGAACTTTGCCGAACTCACTCGGCTCTCCGGGAAGTGGATCCCGCTCACCGAAGAAGAGCGAGCGGAACATCGCCATGTGCCGCCAGGTGACCTCCTCGGGCTCGATGTCGAAGATCTTGGCGGTGAGCCAGTTGTCCCATCGCCTCGGAATGATCCAGTACCGTCTCGGTCCGCGTGGTCGCGCCTTACGAGAGGGGGAGATCGCGCCGATCCTCTGGTAGGAGATGTGGCTCACGTAGGTCTCCGACAAGTAACGGAGTCCGAAGTAAGCGTCGCGTACGGTGGCGTCGATGTCGCTGTGGAGGCGCCCGAAGGCGGTACCGAAGTCGGAGTCGAACTCGCGGAGCGGCGTGTTGATCCGCCCGCCGTAGTCGAGCAGCAAGCCACGCCCCGACTGGTCAATGGCGGTCCGTTGGAAGCGGTCGACTTCGTCGATGACGACGACCTGGCAGCGGCGCATGATGAGTTCCTCGACGGTGACCCGGTCGTTCGGGCCGGATCCGTCGTCCACTGGCGTCTGAAGGATGCCCAGCAGCAGGTTGGCATGGGACGTCACGATGATGTCGGCCGAACAGGCTGCCCTGACCTGGCGGTATCGTCCGCAGGTCGTCCGCCAGGGGCAAGCCACAGTCTCGGGCCGTTTTCGGAGAGGCCGAGGCCGGCGGAGTTTGGCACAAGGTTCGGACCCTGGTCGCCAACCGTCGATTCCGCTTTCCGTCGTGGCGACCGCAGCCAGCCCGCATCCGTAGCCGAAACGCTCCCAGACCCAGTCCGCTCTAGGGCTGGAGGACGAGGTCGGTAACGCGGTGTCCGCGACCTTCAGCATCGAGCGTGGAGACACCAGGGGAACAGGAGGTTTCACAGATTTGCAGGGCATGACGATCTCTATCGCCCGTTCGATCTGATGGGTTATCTGGACGACGTCGCCGTTGGTAGGCAGGACGAAGGCCACGCTCACGTTGTGTTTCGCTGCCCAGCAGGCGAAGCTTTCAACGAGTACAACCGATTTGCCGAAGCCGGTGTAAGCCAGCAGTTCGTTGAGTGTGCCTGCGGTGAGGTCCAAGCCTGTGACCTGCTTGTTCCGGCTCGTCTCAATTTGCCGGGCGAATCGTTTCACGCATGCCTGGCGGTAGGCGGGCTGGCCAGCCTTCAGCATGCTGCGGTCGATGGCGGCGGCGATGTCCTCCAGTTCCGCGAAGGGGACCCAGCGGTCGAGCAGCGGCGGAGCATCCTCGATGCGAGGAAGGCTCCGGGCCGGTTCTTCATGGTGGGGCTGTAGCTCGAACGCGAAGTCGATGAAGGTCTCGCTGGTACCGTCCAAGCCGGGCATCCTGAGGGTGGCGTAGTGGGCCCCGGGCCGGCCTATCGGCAACTCGCGCCGGCTCTCCACATACCAGGCATCCAGATCGGCCAGGTGCTTGTCGATGAACGCGGTCAAGGGCATGCCTGGATCGACCAGAATTTTCGCGTCGTCATCGGCCTCCTCTTTCGGATAGTCCTCAGCTGGTTCGCAGCCCGCGATGGCAGCCTCGTCCAGCAGCCGGTCCAGCACCTTGCCGGCGGCCTCAGCGTTTGCCAGCTGGTTCAGTCGACGTCGGAGCAGCCTGGTGAACCTCTTCGTATCGGCTTCCGCGAGGCCGTGCCAGCCCGACCAGTCCGCGATGTGACCGTCGAGAACGAAGAGGACATCACCTCGGGTGGTGGTACGGCTGGCGCCTTCGCCCGCATCACAGGGAAAGAACCTGGCGGCAAGCCCGATCGCTGCCCCGAGGAGCACTGGGGCAACCTTCTGCTTGTCGTCCATGCCTACTTCGCTCGTCCGCTCGTCCCAAGAGCTCGCCTCACCTGCATCAGGAAGCGCTTCTCTGTGGTGATGGAAAGGCTCGGAAGCGCGGCGCGAAGGGCTTCGTACTGGTGTTCATGCGTCCTCGGCAGGAGCACGCGCGCCCGCGGCGGTTTGGCCTTGAGATCCGAAATCAAGCGATGCACTGATCGATACTCCTTTACGTCCACGGTGAACTTCTGATCCCCTGCCGTCACGCGCAGGTCGTAAGAGTCGAATCCGGGCCAGAGTTCAACCCCAGCGCCGAGACTCTGGAGTTGCGTGTAAATTCGCAGCTCACTCGCCCCGGGGACGACGATAAACCGCCACACGCCCACATTCAGGCAGACGGCGTCCTGCGCCTTGCGCGCGACAGGCGTCTTTCTCGGGCCGGAGCCCTCGTCGATCCGCCGGAGGGTGGGCCTACCGTTGGAGAGCACCTTGGTCACTTCGTAGACACAGGAGTGCGGCCGGTAGCCACAACGAACGACTCCCCGCGACACCATCATTGGCCAGCGGCACTCGGGACACGGCCACCACCAAGCCTTCTCCAGTTCTGTCCGATGCAGCTGACGACTAGGGACGGCCTGGTATCCAGACGCGACGCGGATTCCGGCTTTGCTCACCAGTTCTCCGATCTCCCCGGCAGTGCCGGCCGGATGTTCGATGAGAAGCCGCCGGGAAGCCACATAGACCTCCTGCTTCTTCATCGCGATCATCGCGGTGAAGACCTGGTGCCTGATCTGTTCGGCACGCATCCGCGTCCAATCGGGCAGCCATCTTCCTGAGTCGGTCAGGACGTTGAGCGGCATGACGTATTCGCAGATCAGATCCTGCACATCTGGGGTGAGCTCGTTATCGACGCCCAAAAGGGCCAACTGGCCGACTGGATCGTCACTGTCAGCGAAGATCGATAGCTTGCTGAGCGGGCTGCGCAACGCGCGCACCAGATCGAGCGGCGTATTCGGTGCCCGGCCTGGCCCTTGGGCCTCCATGATGACGCCCGTCATTCTGGCGATCTCGTGCATGGCCTTCTTGGGGCGCGCTTCCCTTACTGTCCAGGCGTACGCGGCACGCAGTGCGGCTGTGACGACACGACGACGTCGTTCGGAAAGTTCGTCGGAAGGCGGGGAGGGCCAGGTGTTCACGATCCGCTCCTTACCTTGGCGTCCGGACACCAGCGCGTGAAGGCGCACGTCTGGCACTCCTTGCCTGCCTTGGTGGCACGTGCTGTGTCGGCGTGCCATCCGGCCGCCTCGAGCCGTACCACCATCCGCGCCTCGGCCACCACCTCGGGGTCGTGCACATCGAACTCGGTCAGGACGGGACCGTTGGCGGTGAGCCGTTCGAGCTCCACCCGACACCCGACGTTCCCTCCCCCCAACACTCCCTCGGCCGAGAGGACGATCGCGAGGGCGACCTGTGGGAACCCCTTGAGCAGATCACCTTCGAACGGGTACCTCGAGGTCTTGGTCTCGCGCAGCCGCCATACGCCGGCGGTCAGGTAGAGCAGGTCGACCTTGGCGATGACCACTACATGGGCAGCGGGGTCGTAGACGACGACCTGATGCTCAGAGTGGACCTCAGCCTCCCGGCCCGCCTCACGCAGTGGGCAGACGAGAGAATGATCTCCAATCATTCTCATGCCGAGCTTGGCCTGTAGCGCGTCGTCCGCGAACCGCTCTTCTCGTGTGAGGTCCGGCACGTCGTCCGCGCGACACGCCTGCCGAGGTGAGCGCAAGTGCTTAGCCTCGATCCACTTGTGTACGGCTACGCCGCGCTCGACTTCCGGACTCCGCTCCGCGCTGCGGTCCGGCGGTAGCTTGAGGTCGTAAAAATAGGGGATCGGTCCGCACTTGCGGTGCTGGCGTGTCGTGGTCAGCGACCAGGCACGGAGCGGCTTGGACGCATCGCTGATCCCCAGGAGCCCTTCTCTGGACGGCACCGCCGGGCACATGTCGATCAGCGGGCACTCCGCGCAGTCGTTGCCCGGCCGACGCTCACTGCCTGCGGCCACAGCGCCCAGCAGCCCCTCCGCCTCGCGGTGGTACTTGTCGATGGCAGCCTCGGGATTGTCCTCGAAGAGGACGTTTGCGGTAGCGTCCAGGCATCCGATCTCGATCACCCGCACCTGGTGCGGTCGCTCTAACCTCCCTAGAGTCGCCGGGCCCTTCTTCCAGAGTTTGCTCAAGGCAGGTCTTCCCTCGGCCAAGACGGCGGCCGCGAGAGCGATCTCGACTTCATTTCGAGCTCGGCGCTCGACGCTTCCCATCCGGAGGATCCGAAGTTCGCGTACCCCGTCCTTCTCGAAACGCCGACCGGTCACCGTCTCCTCGTGCACCAAGGGGATTCCGCCGTGCGGGCTGTCGAGTCGTCTGACCCAGTCGCGCGAAACCGGCTCCAGGTGGGCCAAGTCCTTCACGCTGGTCTGGTACTGCCGGACCGCGTGCTCTGTCCATCGGGCGAGCGCCGGATGGACCGACTTCCCGCTCTGCAGCCCATGGCTCAAAGCCAGGTTTTCCGGCTTCCGGTCTAACTCCATGTGATCGAGCACGTTGTGGAACGGCCCCATGTTGTAGTCCGGCCGGTCTCGGTAGAGCGGGCGGTCTCGTACCAGGTCAGGACGCACCTTCAGGGCCAGCCGTAGGGGGCAACTGCGCTTGTGGGCCACCGCGATGGAAGGGCGGAAACGCAGAAGCTTCTCATCGCCGGTGATTCCCTCAGGGATCTGCCAGTTAACCACGGAGATCTTCCTCCTTCCAGTGTGATAACTTCCGGCTCGATTATCGGGAGAACAGGGGATAGGGACATGCTGGAACAGCGGATTCGCGGCCTTTTCGTCGGGGTGAACTTCTACGCAGACGAATCGAACTTTCGTTCGCTTAACTATGCAGCCAAGGACGCGAAGGCTCTGCACGCCCTGTTCATGGACAACTTCACCGGCGAGCCAAATCTAGTGCTGGACGCGGAAGCTACCAAGGAAAAAATCCTGACAGAAATACGACACCTCGCGCGCGACTCTACAAGCGACGAAATCGTTGTAATCACGTTTTCCGGACATGGCTCCACAAGTGGTGAATTAGTACCCCATGATGCGAATATCGCCGATATGTTCGGTTCTGCGATTCCCATAGAGCACTTCGTCGAGGAGGTATCCAAGATCACTGCCCGGCTCGTCCTCGTCATTCTGGACTGCTGCTTTGTCGGTGGGGAGCTCGCTAAGGCAGTCTCGCGGCGGGCAGACAGGGACGGGGCGAGGGCTGGAAGGCCGAATGTCGAGCGGGTGTTGGGAAGGATCACCGGTCGAGGGCGCCTAGTGCTGGCTGCCTCAGGCGAGGGGCAGATCGCGTATGAGGGCAGGGGCGCCAACCACGGGTTACTCACTCACTACTTCATCCAAGGCCTGCTCGGCGAGGGTGTCCCGGTGCATCGGGATGAAATCTCGCTGCTGCAGGTGGCCTCGTCGGTCATGAGGAGGGTTTCAGCGCATCCCGGTCTGCCGAGGGGGACCGAGCAGAACCCGACGCTGAGTGCACAGACCGACGACGTACGAATCCCCAGGCTCATAAAGGGCCCCAGGTACAACGATCTGATGCGGGACACAGCCCAGCAAGCGGCCACACCCGCGTTGAGCAGCCTAGCCAAGCTCGGCATCCCCGAGCCGGTGATCGCCATGTGGAAAGCACGGATGCCGAAGCTCAACAGGCTCCAGCTCGAAGCCGTCAACGTGGGCGAGCTGTTCAGTGGCCAGAATCTCGTGGTCAGCGCCCCCACCTCATCGGGCAAGACGATGATCGGCGAGATGGCCGCATTCCGCTCGGTCGCCCAGGGGCGTCGCGCGGTCTTCCTGTTGCCGACCCGGGCCCTCGTCAACGAACAGTACGAGCGCTTCGTCAAGGACTACCAGGCGGTCGGCATCAGAACGGTTCGCGCCACCGGCGAACTGCGTGACCAGGTGCGTGAGCTACTGGCCGGGGAGTTCGACCTGGCAGTCTGCACCTACGAGAAGTTCATCGGCCTCCTGCACACGCGCCCTGATCTGCTCTCCCGCATCGACGTCCTCGTCGTCGACGAGATTCAGTCGATCATGCTTCCTGATCGCGGGCCGCAACTAGAGGTCCTCCTCACCTGGGCACGCCCCCGCCTAGACCGGGAAGGCGCGCTACAGGTAATCGGGTTGACCACCTCGATCAAGGGATGTGGCGAGCTGGCGGAATGGCTCGGTGCTGCGTTGGTGGCAAGCGAGGAGCGACCGACTCCACTCCGCGAAGGCGTGGTGTGGCCAGGAGGCGGATTCCTCTCGATCGGTGAGGACGGAAAGCAGCAACGCGAACTCCTCCCGTACCTCAGCGGCACCGATAGGGACAACCTGGTCATCCGTCTCGTCGAGCACTTGGCCAGCGTTGAGCGGAACAGCCAGATTATCGCCTTCCGCAGCACACGCAGAGGCGCCCGGAACCTCGCGCGAGACCTGGCAGGCCGCCTTGGTCTTGCACCGGCCGAGACGACACTCGCCGCACTCCCCCGCGGAGACGAAGGCAAACTCGACGAGCAGCTACGTGACTGCCTTCGCGGCGGCGTTGCCTTCCACTACTCCGATCTCGACGAGGACGTGCGCCGCTTGATCGAGGGAACCTACCGGAGCACGAACAGCGAAATCCGCGTGCTCGTCGCCACCACCACACTCGCCCAGGGAGTAAATCTTCCCGCGGACGCTGTGATCGTCTGCGAGGTGGAGCATCCTGGCGGCCGACGCTATTCCGTGTCCGAATACGAGAACATGGCGGGCCGCGCGGGGCGAACTGGGTGGAAGGCGGAGGGATGGGCGTACATCGTCGCGGCCAACGAACACGACGCCCTCAGAAAACTCGAGAGATACATCCAGGCTGAGTCCGAGTCCCTCCGCTCCGCGATGCGGGACGATATCCAAGATCTGCGTGACACGATCCTGTCGATCACCGCGGGTCCCAGCAGCCGACCCGTCGATGTCCGTGATTTCCTGAAGGCCACGTTCGCCTCCTTCCAGACCGGCGGTGACGCAATGGCCTTCCCCTTTTCCGAGGAGCGAATCGAAGCTGCTCTGACCAGTCTGCGCGAAGCCGGCTTGGTGCGCACAGCCGGATCTGGCCTCGCTCTCACGCAACTCGGCGCCATCTCCGCGCGCACTGGGTTGAGCGCCGAATCGGTTATCATCCTCGCCGAAGCCCTTGCGAACGTGCCCCTGGACGCGATGAACAGGATGACACTCATTTGCACGGCACAGCTCGCAAAGGAGTTGGAGGACAAGCGATTCGAGGCATCTCCGAACGGTCGTCCGGAAATACTGCGGAAACTGGTGAAGGACATCCGCGACAAGCGAGTCGCCGATACGACTTTGAAACGTATGTCGATCGAATCCGGAGAAGGCGATTCCTATATCTCCCGGGCCCGGCGGAGCGTGGGTTGTTTCATGTGGACTCAAGGTGTACCCCTCGCTCAGATCGAGCAGAGGATCAGCCTGATCTCACCCTATAAGAATGTACACACCCACCCCGTACGGCAGGCAGCTCAGCGCGCGGCCGATTTCATGAACGCCGTCATCGAGATCGCGATGTGCGTAAATCCAGCCGCCGACTTGGGGACACTGCCGGAGACCCTGCCCATGCAACTGGAACAAGGCATCCTAGGAGGTCTGGTTCCCATCGCCCAGGCATCGGAGGTGCGATTGCCGCGGGTCGCCTACCTGGGACTCACCCGCGACGGCTTCACCTCGGTGGACAGAGTCCTGACTGCAGACCTCGCGGCGCTCAGGACCTGCCTGGAGGACGACGATGCGCTGCTCCAGAGCGTATTGACGGCCGCAGAGCGGGCCAAGGAAGCAATGGAGCATGAAGCCAAGTTGGATGGTCAGATGCCGCCGACAGACAACTGATGGCTGGTTATGCGCGATCACGCCATGCAAGACCGTAAGAACGATTGGACTCCAATCCGGCGAAGGCGACTGTAATCTCGCTTTCTTCGTTGAGCTGGACCAGATTGTCGCAACGCAAGGGGTCACCCACTTCAAGCGGCAACTCATTGTCGACGACCCACAGCCGACCCGGACGGCACGAGGCGGCGAAACGAACGGTGAGCTCGAAGCGGGCACACGGGTACCGCGGAGTGCAGACGTAGAAGGGCATCGTTCCGCCGTTTATCACGACCTTTATCTCCATCTTATGGCGCTCTTGTTGCTGCAGCGGTTGCGACAGCTGTACCCGAAGACCGGTTCTGGTGGTAGATAACCTTTCCTGGGTCAGCAGGGTGCCGCCATGAAGCACCTCGATGTCGAACTCGGCCCCGCATGGATCCGCCAGAGAGTAAGAATGGTCGATGTCGATCAGGTCGTCGCGGCAGCTGACTATGCCGCGTTCCTCCACTATCTCCACCTGTGAAGGTGTGATCAGGACGATGGCTCTCAGCCACTCAAGCTGCCAGGGCCTGTCACCAGAGATGTGCCGTCCAGCCGGGGGCGCGGTCGTGATCTCATTCGCCAGGTGCTCGAGCGCACTGTCGAGCCGACGGTAGACGGTACGCGGATGGCAACCCAGCGTGCGGGAGACGTGTCTCACCCGTCGTTCGAGCCGCCATCCGCTACCGCATTCCAGGGCGAGCCCCCACCTGCTCAGCTCCGCCGCAGTCTGCGGCAGCCTCGCCGTCATGCGGAGGAGTAAGGAATGGATCTTTCTGCTCTGTTCGTTGGGCGCGTCATCGGACGTCACCCCCGCGCACCAGCTCAACACCGGTCCGATCCGTTGCGCGACGTTCGGGTCGCCGAAAGCGAAGCCCTTGCGCAGTATCTTCAGTTCCCGGATTACGTCAACCGCTGTGACGTCCATCTGTCACCTCGATGATCTGACCGGATGGCTGCAGCCATGAGCGGATTCTCGCCTCTCCGATCACGGTCGGTTCCAGGGGCTGCTGGAGGGAGTCGGCTCGCGCCCACTCCGCGAGTGCTTCGTGGAGGCGTTCGGAGGCCGCGGCGACGTTTCCCAGCCCGGTAAGCGCCCGAACGGTCTCGTAGCGGCTGCCGCAATCCTCGGCCAGTTGCCGAGCCTGTTGGTAGTAGCCGGCAGCGGCGTCGAAGGCGCCCCAATTGAAGTAGGCCCAGGCGATGCAATTGAGCGACATCACGATGTCCAGGGGAAGATCGAGTCGCTGGAACTCGGTCAGGGCCTCCTGGCCGTGTTCCAGAGCGTCTCGATAGTGTGCGAGTTCTGTCTCGGCCAAGACGATGGCACGGAGAGTGATCGCGGCGTTCCGCAGATTGCCCAGTCTTCGGTAGGCGGTCAGGACCAGGCGCAGTTCGCGTAGTGCGCTCTCGTAATCGCCCAAGTACAAGGAGGCCCAGGCGAGGTTGGATAGGGCGCTCGTCTGTCCGTGCTCGTCCCCCAGGCGTCGGAAGAGTTCCAGGGCCTCTTGGTAATGGCCGACCGCTAAGGCGACGTCGCCCCGGTCGACGTGCGCGATGCCGAGACTGTTCAGCGCAGCCGCCAGGACGTCGTCCGCACCAGCCGCACGCGCAGACCTGACTGCGGCCTGATGCGTCTCGATCCACTGTGCCCAGAGCTTGGTGACGAAGAAGTAGTCGCGCAACGCGAAGGCGAGTTGCCAACACCTACGGTGGAACCCTCGTACAGTAGCCGTCTTGCACAGCTCGACCAGGGTGTACCACTCTGTCTCGAACCAGTCCAGCGCCCGGGTGCGGTCGGTGATCTCGGTCCGCAGGTGAGCGGATGTCTCGGTGGTCAGCGGCCGGTGGCGCTGCGGATCGATGAGCCTTCCGCATGCTTCGGCGCGTGTCAGGTTGTGGTCGAGGAGCCGCGACAAGGCAGCGTCGCGTTCCGCTACCGCCAGACCGGGAAGGGCCTTGCCGCACGCGAACTCGCGCAAAAGGTCGTGCATGACAACGCGGTCTGCGGTCTCGTAGGACACGAGATTGGCTGCGCAGAGGCGGTCCAAGGAGTTGCGTGCCTGGCCAAGGACGACACCTGAGAGAGCGAAGATGCTGGAGAGCGGGATCTCGCGCTTGGGGTACAGCGCGAGAAGCGCGAAGAGCCGGCGATCAGCCTCCCTCAATTCGTCAAAGGACATCGCGAAGGCACCAGCGATGCTGCGATCTCCGTCGTCGATGGCATCGACGCGGGACATGCCCTCGGCGAAGCCCTCTGCGAACGCTTGGAGGGTCCACTGGGCGTTTAGGCCGAAGCGCGCGGCGGTAATACGGAGGGCGAGCGGGAGCCGCCCACAGTAAGCGACAATGTTGGCCAGCAGCGGAGCCGCCGCTCCCTCCGCCCGATGTCCGGCTATCGCGCGGAAGAGCTGGGCCGCCTCTTCCTGGGGCAGCTCCGCAAGGGGGATATACATAGCCTCGTCGAGGCTGGTCAACCGGTTGCGGCTGGTGACGATCACACGGCAGCTCGGCTCGGCCGGTAATAGTGCCTTCACCTGGCTGACGCTTCTCACATTGTCGAAGATGATCAACATCCGTCTGCCTTGCGAGCGGCTCTGATAGAGCGCTATGCGGCCCGCGCGGTCACCTGGAATGTCCTCGCTGTGCACATTGAGCAGCCTGAGCAGAGTACCAAGCGCGTCGTACTCGCTGAGTTCGGAGACGCCCGGGGTGTGCGCGCCGAAGTCGAGCTGGAGCGTGCCGTCGGCGAAGGAGCAAGCAGACTCCCACGCGGCCTTTAGAGCGAGAGCGGTCTTTCCGATTCCGGCCATTCCGGTGACCAGGCAGATGTTCACGCCGCTCTTGCCGTGAAGGAAGGATGACAGCTGGGCCAGCTCCCTGAAACGTCCCACGAACCACTGTGTGGAGGCGGGCAGGCAGATCAGTTCTTGCGCGGGACGGCGGGCCGGAGGCGGAATCAGGGACATCAGCGCGCCACCCGCTTCCAGCGCTTCGTCCAGTTGCCGTGCCAGGTCAGGGTTGATCGAGACTCTACCTGTCTCCATCCTGCTGATGTAACTCTTGTGACAGCCGACTGCCCTCGCAAGCTCTGCCTGCGTCCTTTCCTTCGCATGACGAAGACGTTGCAGCTCAGGACCGAATTGAATGGAGGGTTTCGCCATGACTTCATGATGCCCTATCTGTCGCAGTCTCTGTCGAAAGAACGGCGTTCTAGCCGGCATGCAACCGGACGAAGCTTGCCGATCAACCGCGCGTACCCTGCCTAAACGATGTGATCATCTGTCGAACGAATGTGTGTGCATTGTGCATACACCTCCCGGCCACGGTAAGTCCAAGTGCTTTCGTAAGCACTGTGACCTCATAGGCGGAAGCAAGTAAAGGAGTTTCTTGAAGTAGCTTTCTTGGAAACTGGAAACCCGCTTCTACCAGCGGAAGTTTCGTAACTCGTGGACAGATGGAAACGCCAGATGAGATCCGCGAGCAGCCCTCACGGTCGAACAGCGCCTCGTGGCACGTGCCCGGAGATTTCCTTTCTTCGCGCCCCTCTGCCCTGCGGCCCGGGCTTTGCCCGACATCCAGAGACGTGGCGGCAGTCTCCGACGGGTAGAGGGGACATACGCGGGATGATCTTTCAGCCGATACGGGCCACGGGAAGCATTCGCCCAGGTCACAGCACGAGATCCAGCCGTACAACAACCCCACTCCTAAAGCGGGTGCCGCAGGTTCGAATCCTGCCGGGGGCACTCACCTAGATAGGCATTTTCGGCCCCTGACCTGCGGTTTCTCAACCGCGGGTCGTTTGCTTTGTGAACCTTGGTAGGCAGCCGGCGGTGCCCGCATGCAGCCATAAGACCATGATCAGGGGAGATAAACGGGATGATCTTAGCAACACTTCCCCAGGTCAAACCCCGATTCTAGGCCATCCGGGCCTCCGACAACCCGCTGCAATCGGCTGGCCATCAGATTAACGCAGCCTGTGATCGTGCCAAATACCTGCGTACACTCCGGGCTTTGGTGCATACTTACCTGCCCAGTACGCGGGGCCGCTCTGGCAACAACGGTGGCCGCCAGAACCCAGCCGGCCGAGATCAGCCCGCACGAGAGCCACTGCGTCACTCCTGCTGAGCAAGCCGCTCCCCGCTCGCCCTGGCGACGGCCTGGTGCAGCGTGCTGGCGAGATCGAGCTGCCCTCACTGGCCGCGAAGTTCGGCGATCAGCTTTGACCCGGCGAAAATCGCTGAGCGGATGTCGGCGCCAGTGGCGGGCCTGAGCGCCGCCACTCGCGCGCAGGTGGAGGCCCACCACAAGCTCCTCGCCGTACACGTGGAGGCCGAACGCGTCAAAGAGGCACTGCGAGCCACGTCCGCCCGGCGCGACTCCGGCGTCTGCCAAAACGGGTCGGTGGCGGCGGCGAGCGCCGCCACGAGCATGACCAGCCCGAGTGCGGCCACGATCTACCCGCCCGAGGGAGCACCAGGTAACGAGCCGCGGCGCAGCAGTCGACGGTGCCTGTCTTCATGATGCTCGCTCGCGCTTGGTGCCCCACAGTCGGCACTCGCCTCCTGAGTCAGTCGAGGATCACGTAGGGGTGCGGCGGCTCACCGGGGAAGATCAGCGGCGCGTACGGCACCGGGTTCTCGACCACCGGGATCGGTTGGTCAGTTGGGATCAACCGGTCCGCTACCACGTCGCCGTGGTGGTCGACGGTGCCGAAGCAGTAGCCCCGCTCGCGGGCGGCGTCGATGAGCAGAGCCAACCCACCGTTCGTACCCCGGCCGGCCGGGGTGTCGTACGGGCCGTCGTGAAGCGAGATGATCGCGCCCGGGTGCAGCTGTTCGACGATGGCGTCGCTGATCTCCTGCGGCGTACGGTCCGGCACCCAGTCGTCGGTGCCGATGCGGGTCATGTAGGCCGTGTAGCCCATGTCCGCGACGATCTGTCGGACCTGCGCGTTCGCGGCGCCGAACGGCGGACGGATGCCCTTGAACGAGATCGGGGCGCCGACGGCGGCGAACGTGGCCTCCGCGGCCGTGATTTCGCGACGGACGCCGTCGGGACCCTCGCTGGCCAGCACCTCATTGAGGTTCGCATGGCTGTAGGTGTGGTTGAGCAGCTTGTGTCCCTCAGCCAGTTGGAACCGAGCGAATTGCGGGTTCGCCTTGACCCGGGTGCCGGTGTCCATGAACACGCCGGTCACCTGCTTCTCGCGGAGGATCCGCAGTGTCTCCGTCCGGTAGTGCGACGGGCCGTCGTCGAACTGGATGGCCAGCCGGCGGTCGCAGGAGTTCGGGACGGACGTGTCGCGCGGTCCGCCGACGTGGGTGCGGGCGGCGGCCGAGACGATGCGGGCCTGTTCCGGTCTGCTGAGCAGGCCGGCGGCGACGAACTCGTCGGCGGCGGCGCGGACGGCGGACACAAAGGCACCGTGGGTGGCGAATGGCTCCCGCTCCCAGACGCGGTCCAGCAGGGTGCAGCCGTCTGGGCCCTCGGGGTTGGTGATGCCGGTGTCGACGCGCGGCGGGCCGAACCAGACCGTGCCCTCCGAGGACCAGCCGTTCGGGCATCCGTTGGACGCGGCGCCCGCGGCCGAAGACATGCTCCTCGTGGCGGTGGTCGCCGTCGTGGCGGTCGTCGTGGCCCGGCTGATCGGCCCCGGAGCAATGGGCGTCGGAGTGATGATCTTGTAGGGCTCCGGCGGCAGCCCCCCGCCGAACATCAGCGGCAGGTACGGCACCGCGTTAACGACAGACGGGATCGCCTCACCGCTCGAGACGTACCGGTCGGCGACGATCGCGCCCGTGCTGTCGAACGTGCCGAAGCACAGCCCGGCCGCCCGGATGTCGTCGATGATCTGCGGCAGGGCCTTCATTAGCTCCCGTCCGGCGACGGTGTCGATGGGGCCGTCGTGCAGGAAGACGTTCCGCCGTCCGTCGGCGATGCCCGCGGCGATGTCGGCCCGCAGCTGCTCGGCCGACCGGTCCGGCAGCCAGTCTGCCGCGTCGATGTCGCCGCCGATGACTGTGAAGCCGAGCTGCGCCAGCTCGGCCCTGACCTGCGCGTTGGCCGCGAGGAAGGGCGGGCGCATGCCGGCGAACGGCCGCTCGACCCTGGCCCGGTCCAGCGCCTTCTCGGTGGCCCGCAGCTCGGCCCGCAGCCTCGGCAGGGTGACCTCGTTGAGGTTGGGGTGCTCGTAGGTGTGGTTGAGTACGAGATGACCCTCGCGCCGCTCGAATTCCGCAAGCTGCGAGTTGGCGTCGATGCGCATGCCCACGTCGAAAAACGTCGCCGGGACCTGCTTCTCGCGCAAGATCGCCAGCGTCCGGGCGCGGTAGAACGACGGGCCGTCATCGAACGTCAGCGCCACCCGATCG
The DNA here is from genome assembly GCF_040674815.1 of Nonomuraea sp. NPDC049709. Lineage (NCBI taxonomy): Bacteria > Bacillati > Actinomycetota > Actinomycetes > Streptosporangiales > Streptosporangiaceae > Nonomuraea > Nonomuraea sp. NPDC049709. Next base: position 52,245 of record NZ_JBFANM010000034.1, on the reverse strand, counting down.
GTGCAGGTGTTCGTGAACGAGTCGTCGGCCGGACCGCCGACGGCGGAGCGGGCGGCAGCCGAGCGGATAGTGCGCGCCTCGCCCGCGTCGAGCAGGCCGAGGCGGCGGAACTCGCGCGTGGCACGGTCGACGGTGGCAACGAACTGGCCGTGGGTGTCGAACGGCTCCGCCCGCCAGACGACGTCGAGCAGCGTGCAGCCGTCGTCGCGCCGGGGGTTGAGGATGCCGGTGTCGACGCGTGGCGGGCCGAACCAGACCGTGGTCTCGGTGGACCAGCCGGCTGGGCAGACATCGGCCGCGGTCACCGCTGATCCTGGCGACCCGCTTGACGGATCCACGTCGGATGAGGCCTTCGACGGGTCGGCGCCGGGTGCGGCCACTGCCGTCCTGACCAGCGTGCCGGAGGCCTCGGCGGGCACGGCCACAATCATGCCGATCAGCGCGCTGGCGACCACCACCCCCAGCACTCGCGCCGCCGGGAATCGTCCCGTCACTGTCCTGGCCATGGCCACTCCTTCGGGAGGTCAGCGGGCATGCCGAGCGAGATCTGCTCAGAACGAATCGAAATGCTGAGCAGATTGTTGATCCCTGTGAAGGTACTCGTGACACATCGTCATCGGAACCCTTCAAGGCCGGGAATGAACCACTTTCTTATCGTGGTGATACTGAACTCTCGACAAGGTCAGATCGCCGCGGCGGCGGCCAGCGCTCCCGCGACGGCCGCTCGAGTCCCAAATGTGCTGGCCCTGACCTGCAACGACTCGCCCTCGGTGACGGCCAGCCAGCGCCGGGCGGCGGCCAGCGTCTCCGGCCGCGAGCCGATCCCGCCGCCCAGCACGAACGTCGCCGGATCGACGATCGCCCGGACCGCCCGCAGCGCCAGCGCCAGCATCCGGCCCAACTCGTCCAGCGCCTGCGCGGCCGCCTCGTCACCGCCTGCCGCGGTCGCGAACACCTCCGCCGCCGGGCGCCGCCTGCCGGTCAGCTCGTGGTAACGACGCTCGATGCCACGGCCGCTGACCTGCTGCTCCAGTGGTCCGTGCACGAGGTTGGCCGGATCGAACGGGTCCGCACCGAACGGCAGGTCGGCCACCTCGCCGGCCAGGCCGCGGCTGCCCGCGTACATCCGGCCACCCAGCACCAGGCCGAGCCCGACCCCGGTCCCGACCGCAACGAACGCGAGGTCGCCGCCGTCTTCCGGCCGCCAGACGTGCTCGCCCCAGGCGGCCAGGTTCGCGTCGTTGTGCACCAGGGGCCGGATGCCCAGACGGGCCTCGAGGTCGGTGGTCACGTCCATCCGGTCCCAACCCGGGATGTTGGGCGCGTGCCCGAAGGTGCCGGTGACCGGATCCGGGGCGCCGGGGCAGCCGACGGCGACCCGCGTCGGTCGCCCCCCGCCGCCCGCTGCCGACGTCAGCGATGCCACAAGTCGGGCGATCTGGCTGGTCACGGCCGTGCCGCCGCGTGGATCGGTGTGCTCGACACGATCCAGCAGCCGGTGCCGGGCGGGGTCGTATAGCACCGCGTGCAGCTTGGTGCCGCCCAGGTCGACGCCTACCACCGGCTCTCCGAGGAACGCCTCGTCGGGCAGGGCCGGCCCGGCGCTGCCCGACGGCAGCCAGCCGGCCTCGGCGAGGGCCAGTCGCAGCGGGCCGGTACGGTCAGTTCCGGGCACAGGCGGCCTCTCCCGTCTTGATCGGGCTCGGGGACGGTTACAGTATCAGCCTGATAGAAAACTCAGGGGAGCAGTCATGTCCGGTCCGACCTCCTCGACGGCCAACGCTGGCACCGTCTCGCGGGTGAACCAGACCGCAATTCTCGACGTGCTGCGGCAGCACGGGCCGCTGTCGCGGCAGGAGATCGGTGCCCGCACCGGTCTCAGCCCCGCTACCGTGAACCGGCTGGCCGGTCAGTTGCAGCGCAAGGGCCTGGTTATCGCCGACGGGCTCCAGCCGTCCACCGGCGGGCGGCCGTCGATCCTGCTGCGCTACAGCGGCCGGGCCCACCTCGTGTCGGTGGTCCATGTGGGCGCCACCCGCACCGAGGGCGCGCTGGTCGACTTCGACGGCGTCATCGTCCACCGGGTCCGGCGTCCCGTGGTCCCCGATGTGCTGCACGCCGCCGACCGCGCGACCATCCGCCTGGAGGAGGCGCTGTCCGTCGCCGCCGAGCTGGGTGACGCCGCCGGGGAGCGGAGCCAGGCCAGCCAGGCCGTGGGGGTCGCCGTCCCGGGCGTCGTCGACGGCGCCGACGGGCGCGTGACCTGGGCGCCCGCACTCGACTGGCGCGAGGTGCCGGTCGGCTCGCTGCTGCACGACCGCACCGGCCTGCCCGTCGTGGTCGAGAACGACGCCAACGTGCTGGCCGTCGGCGAGCACCACCGCGGTGCCGGCCAGGGCGTCCAGGACCTCGTTGCCGTCGTGTTGGGCACCGGCATCGGCGTCGGCATCGTCACCGGCGGCCGGCTGCATCGGGGTTCGCGGGCGGCGGCTGGCGAGATCGGCTACATGCTGCTGGACCGCTCGTCGCTGGCCCGGCTGTTCCCCGGGTTCGGCGACCTGGAAAGCCGGGTCGGGTCGGCCGGGCTGACCCGGCAGGCCCGCGAGCGCGGCATCGGCGCGCCCGGGGATCGGCCGCTCACCGCCGCCGACGTGTTCGACCTGGTCAGAAGCGGCAGCTCGGAGGCGCGGGCGCTGCTGGAGGAGACGCTCGACTACGTCGCGCTGGCCGTCGCCAACCTGTGCACGGTCCTGGACCCGGAGCTGGTCATCGTCGGTGGTGAGATGGGCGGCGCGGCCGATCTCATCACGCCCGGCCTGCGTGACCGGCTCGTCGGCAAGATCCCGCACGTGCCGCGGCTGGCCGCGTCCGTGCTTGGCGGCGACGCCGCGATCGTCGGCGCCGCAGAGCTGGCCGCGCGCCTGGTGAGCGAGTCCGCCTACGTCCAGGCCATTCCCTGACACCGGACCCTCATGGCGGGAAAGATCGCGCCGAACGGTAGACGGTACCCCCGACGGTGGGGCACCATTGGGCCCACTTATTGCTCGTGCTGGACATAAAGTCACCTGAGAAAGGGTGTGGTCCTCATGCCGAGACCGAGTCGAGGGTGGCGGGCAGGTGCTGTGGCCGGCGCTCTGGTCGTCCTCCTGACAGCCTGCAGCTCGGGCGACGGCGGCAGCGGTGCCGAGGCCGGCGGCCGGCCGTACACCATAGGGTTGAGCAACGGCTTCGTCGGCAGCGAGTGGCGCACTCAGATGGTCGAGGGCCTGAAGACGGCGTTCGCCGATTACCAGGACGAGGGCGTCGTCGACGAGCTGGTCATCGAGAGCGCCGACACCGACGTCAACGGCCAGATCCAGCAGATCCGCAACCTCATCAACCGCGACGTCGACGCGATCATCGTCAACCCGAATTCGGAGACCGCCCTGGACGCCGTCTTCCGTGAGGCGACACAGCAGGGCATTAAGATGTTCGCCATCGATCAGGCGGTCACTTCCAAGGATGTCACGAACGTCGTCATCGACCAGGCCGAGTGGGCCCGCATCTCCGCCGAATGGCTGGCCGGGCAGGTGGGCAAGGGCGGCGACATCGTCGTCGTCAACGGCATCGCCGGCCACCCGGCCAACGAGACGCGCTGGGGCGCCGCAAAAGAGGTCTTCGCCAAGGCCGGCGTCAACGTGCTCACCGTCGCCGACGGCAACTGGGATCAGGCCACCGGGCAGCAGGTGATGACGAACCTGCTGGCCACCTACCCCGACGTGGACGGCGTCTGGACGCAGGACGGCATGGCTGAGGGCGTGTTCCGCGCCGTCCAGGCGGCCGGCCGCCTGGACCGGATCACGATCTCCGGAGAGGCCCGAGTCGGGTTCATGCGACTGTGGGACAAGGCACGGGCGAACGGCTTCGAGAGCATCGGCGTCGTGAACCCGCCCGGTGGCGCCGTGTCGGCGTTGCACATGGCCGTCAACGTGCTCGACGGCCGGAAGTTCCCCGCCGGCAAGATCAACGGCAACACCGTCCACATCCCGATCCCGTACACCGTGGACGAGGCCGCCTTCGACAAGTACTGGGGCGAGGCCCGCGGCAAGGGAGACGCGTACTGCCTGGACGGCTCGCTGACCCGCGAGCAGGCCGCGGAATTCTTCCAGTGAGCACGCTGCTGGAGATGACGGGCGTCCGCAAGCGGTACGGCGGCGTCCAGGCGCTCGACGGTGCGAGCCTCATCGCGGTTGGCGGTGAGGTGCACGCCCTGCTCGGCCCGAACGGCTCTGGTAAGAGCACGCTGGACAAGACGCTGGCTGGCACCGTCGTCCCCGACTCCGGCGAGATCCGGATCGACGGCGCCGAGGCGCGCATCCGAGGCCCGCGCGGCGCGCACGCCCTTGGCATCGCCGCCGTCCACCAGCAGCTGAGCCTCGTCCCCGACCTGACGGTGACGCAGAACGTGGTACTCGGGCTGGAACCGGCTCGCCGGTGGGGCTTCCTCGACCACCGCGCCGCCCGCGAGTGTGCCGCCGCCGCGCTGGAACGGTTCGCCGCCGCGTTCTCCGGGCGGCTGCCGCTGGACCGGCCGGCCGGCTCGCTCGGGCCCGGCGAGCGGCAGATCGTCGAGGTCGCCAAGGCGCTGGCCCGCGAGCCCCGGGTCCTCGTGCTCGACGAGGCCACCGCGTCCCTGCACAAGGAGCAGGTCGAGGTGCTGTTCGACGTGGTCCGCGAGCTGCGCGCAGCCGGCGTGCTGGTGGTGTTCACCTCACACCGGCTGGATGAGGTGTTCGCACTCTGCGACCGCGCCACGGTGCTGCGCAACGGCCGTACCGTGGGCACGGTCGAACTGGCGGCCACCGACGAGGACGAACTGGTCCGGCTCATGGTCGGTGACGCGCCGCACCGGGTGCCTCGTGCGGCGGGAGCGAACCGAGCAGCGGCGACGGCGGCGACTCTCGAGGTGCGCGGGCTCACCACCGACCGGCTGCGCGACGTCGGCTTCACCGCCTGCGCCGGTGAGGTGCTGGGGCTCGGCGGGCTGCAGGGGCAGGGCCAGTCCGACCTGCTGCTCGCGCTGTTCGGCGCCGCCCGCGTCACCGTGGGGGAGGCGCTGCTGGACGGCCGGCCGCTGCCGCTGACCTCGGCGGCCAGGGCGGCCGGCGCCGGAGTCGCCCTGGTGCCCGGCGACCGCGACCGGCAGGGCATGTTCGCGTCGCGGCCGATCCAGGAGAACCTCTCGCTGGCCAGCATGCACCGCCGAGCGCGGATGAAGCTCGCGCTCGGCGCCGCGACCGAGCGGCGCGCAGCCCGGTCGATGATCGAGCGGCTGCAGATCAAGATCGGCTCGTTGGCCGACCCGGTCTCCACGCTGTCCGGCGGCAACCAGCAGAAGATCGTCATCGGCAAGTGGCTGCTCGACCGGCCGCGGGTCGTGCTGCTGGACGATCCCACCAAGGGCGTCGATGTCGCCGCGAGGGAGGAGATCTACGCGATCGTACGCGGCCTGGCCGACGACGGCGCCGTCGTCATCCTCAACTCCAGCGACAACCGCGAGCTGATAGAGCTGAGCGACCGCGTGCTGGTGCTCTTCGAGGGAGCCGTCGTTGAGGAGCTGAGCGCGACGGCGATCACGGAGGACCGGCTGGTGTCCAGCGCGCTGCGGCTCGCCCCGGGAGAGTCGCTGTGAAGAAGGTCCGCCTGCCCGGCGTCCAGCTGTCCGGCGTCGCGACGGTCGCGATGCTGGTGGTGGCCGTCGTCGTCAACTCGGCGCTGCAACCGAACTTCTGGGGCGGCTACGCGCTGACCTCGAACTTCGCGACATTCGTGCCGCTGGTGGCGATCGCCGTCGGGCAAACGGTCGTGGTGTTGAGCGGCGGCATCGACCTCTCGCTGGGCGCGCAGGTCACGCTGGCCAGCGTCGTCGCCGTCCAGGTCGTAGACGGGGAGCTTGACCGGTTCCCGCTGGCCGCGGCCACCGCGCTGGGCGTCGGGCTGGCCTGCGGCGCGCTGAACGGGATGGTGGTCGCGTTGTTACGGCTGCAGCCGATCGTCGCGACGTTCGCGACCAGCTTCGTGTTCTCCGGGCTGGCGCTGGTGGTGCTGCCGACTCCCGGCGGCTCAGTGCCGTTGGAGGTCACGGCGGCGTATCGCGACTCCGTGCTCGGGGTGCCGGTCGCGCTGCTGGCGATCCTTCTGCTCGCGCTGCTCTGGTGGGTGCTGCGCCGGCACCGCGTGATGCGGCACATCTACGCCGTCGGTGGTGACGCCGACGCCGCGTACGCCTCGCTGGTGCCGGTCGCCCCCACGCGGGTCTGGGCGTACGTGCTGGGCGGGCTGTTCGCGGCGCTGTCGGCGCTGGCGATCCTGGCCAACACGGGCTCCGGCGACCCGTTCGTCGGCAACGAGCTGACGCTCGCTTCGGTGGCCGCGGTGGTCCTCGGCGGGACGGCGCTGGCGGGCGGGCGAGGCGGGGCGGGCGGGTCGATCATCGGCGCCATCGTCCTCGCGCTGGTCACGAACATCGTGTTCTTCGCCGACGTGCCGACGGCGTACCGGCAGCTGGTCAACGGGGGCGTGATCATCCTCGCACTGGCCCTGGCCGGCATCCCGGCGTTGCAGAAGAGGAGGCCGGCGGCATGAGTGCACCGACCGTGGAGGCGCCTCGACGGACCCTCGCCTGGCGGCCCGGGCCGGTGGCACTGGCAGGCGCGATCGCCGTCGTCCTGATGATCGCCGGCGAGATCGTCTCGCCCGGGTTCGCCGGGTACGGGCAGCTGGTCAACCTCATGCGGGTAGCGGCCTTCCTCGGCATCATCGCGATCGGCCAGACCATCGTGATCATCGCCGGTGGCGGCGGCGTCGACCTGTCGGTCGGCAAGGTGGCGACGTTCGCGGCCATCATCGGGTCACGGGTGATGGCCGGTGACGATGGCGGCATCGTGCCGGCCGTGACCCTGGCGCTGCTGGTCGCCGCGGCGATCGGGCTGGTCAACGGGCTGGGCGTCACGCTGCTGCGGATCCCGCCGTTCGTCATGACGCTGGGCATGATCGGCGTTGTGCAGGGCCTGATCCTCGCCTACACCGGAGGGCAGGCCAGCGGCCGGGCGGCGCCGGCGCTCACGTCGCTGGTCAACGGCCGGATGATCGCCGACCTGCCAGGGCTGCTGTTCCTGTGGCTGCTGCTCGGCCTGCTCGCCGTCTGGCTGCTGCGCCGCACCACGTTCGGCTGGAACCTGTTCGCCGTTGGGGCCAACCGATCCGCCGCGGAGCTGACCGGCGTCCGGGTCAACCGCACGCTGATCCTGGCGTACGTGCTGTCCGCGACGTTCGCCGGGCTGGCCGGCCTCCTGCTGCTCGGATACACCGAGTCGGTCTTCCTCGACCTCGCCGACCAGTACATGCTGCCGTCGGTGGCGGCCGTCGTCATCGGCGGGACGCTGCTGGCCGGCGGCATCGGCGGCTACGCCGGCACCGCGGTCGGCGCGATCGTGCTGACCGTCCTGCAGGGTCTGCTCACCACGCTGGACATCGGCGGCGCCGGGCGCACCGTCGTCAACGGCGTCGTCCTGCTCGTCCTGCTGTCGCTCTACGGGCGGCAGCGACGCCTTCGGAGTTAAGGGGTCCCACCATGGAGAACAGCGAACGGCTCGGAGTCGGCATCGTCGGCGCAGGATTCATGGCAAACTTCCACGTCACCTCGTGGACCGGCGTCCGCGACGCCGACGTCGTCGCCGTCCAGAGCCCGCGGGCCGAGAGCGCGCAGGCGCTGGCCGAGCGCTGCCGCGAGCTGCGGGTCGGCGACGCGCATGCCTACACCGGCCTGCGCGAGCTGGTTCGCGACCCGCGGGTCGACGCTGTCTGGGTGGTGGCGCCGAACCACGCCCGGCTGGCCGTCGTCGAGACCATCGCCGAGGAGGTGACGTCCGGGCGCGCGTCCCTCGTCGGTGTCGCCGTCGAGAAGCCGCTCGGCCGCAACCTGGCCGAGGCCCGCCGGGTTGCGGAGCTGGTCGAGAGCGCCGAGCTGCTGCACGCGTACCTGGAGAACCAGGTGTACGCGCCCGCCCTCACCCGGGGCCACGAACTGCTCTGGGCCCGGGGCGCCGCATCGGCCGGGACGCCGTACCTCGCCCGGTGCGCCGAGGAGCACAGCGGCCCGCACGCCGCCTGGTTCTGGGACGGTACGCGGCAGGGCGGCGGCGTGCTCAGCGACATGATGTGCCACTCGATCGAGGCGGGCCGGTACCTGCTGACGCCGCCCGGCGTGGACCAGTCGGCCTGGCTCACCCCGGTGTCGGTGAGCGCGCAGATCGCCTCACTGAAGTGGTCCCGCAAGCGGCACGCCGCGCAGCTGGCCGTGCGGTACGGCGGTGCCGTCGACTACACCCGGCAGCCGGCCGAGGATTACGCCCACGCGACCATCACGTTCCGCAACGGCGACGGCGATGAGGCGGTTGTCGAGGCGACCACGTCGTGGAGCTACGTTGGGCCCGGGCTGCGGCTGACATTCGAACTGCTCGGGCCGGAGTACTCGATGAGCGCCAGCACGCTGAACACCGAGGCGCAGCTGTTTCTCAGCCGGGAGATCCGCTCCCCCGAGGGCGAGGACCTGGTCGAGAAGCAGGGTGCGGAGCAGGGCCTGCTGCCGATCGTGTCCGACGAGGCCCTGACCTACGGGTACACGGCGGAGAACCGGGCGGTGGCCGCGGACTTCCTGGCCCGGCGACAGCCGCGAGAGAACCTGAAGCACGGTGTCGAGGTCAGCGAGCTGATGATGGCCGCGTACCTGTCCGCCGAGAAGGGGGAGACGGTGCGCTTCCCGGTGGCCGGCCTGGACACGTTCGTGCCGCAGGTGGCCCAGGGAACGTGGCGGCCCGGTCCGGCATGAATCGCAGCTTGTCGCGGGCCGCCGAGGTGTGGGCGGCGCAGGTCGTATGTCATCTGGCCCGTGCTGTAGCTGGTGGTGCGAGCAGTTCGCTCATGTGAGAAGTCCCTGATCACCTGGACAACCCGCTCGGTGGTCGGGTGAGCGGTGGTGAAGCGTGACAAGGACCATCCGACCCGCAGTTGCGATCGACCCGTCTTGCGCTGCAGCGCCTGCGCCCTCGCAGCAGCGAGGTGGACCAGCCCAGGCACAGCGCTCGACTTCGGCATGTATGGACGTCGCTGGTAGCTAGGTCGGCACAGCGTCCCGAATCGGTCCTCAAGGTTCCGCGTGGAGCCGAGCGGCTGACGGTTGCCGACCGGCGTGCCGTACTCACGCGGCTGTCCGCGAGCCATCCGGCCCGCGCTCGCCGACCTCGTTGCCGCCGTTCGGCGATAGATCTTCCGGACATATACGGCTTGCGTTGGCTCAACGTGATCTTTACTAGTTCGCCAGATAAGGCTGCAAACGTCCCCTTTGGCCGTCTCCTCGCCTCCGACCAGGATCACCCCTCCCTGGCCGAGGACGCCGGCCAGAAAGGGACCCGCTCGCCATGCGACGAGTCGTCTCTGTCGTCTCCGCTGCCATCGCGGCCCTAACAGTCTCCGTGATCGTCTCCGGGCCGGCCTCGGCCACCCCGCCCGGCATCCCCTCGGCGAGCACGGCCGCCTCCCGGCTGGCCGCGCTCACCGTCGCCGCCGAGTCGCACGGCTCGACCTACAACCGCGACCTGTTCCCGCACTGGATCACCGTCTCCGGGTCCTGCGACACCCGCGAGCAGGTGCTCAAGCGGGACGGCACCAACGTGGTGACCAGTTCCTCCTGCGCCGCCACCTCCGGCCGCTGGTACTCCCCGTACGACGGCGCGACCTGGACCGCCGCGAGCGACGTGGACATCGACCACATGGTCCCGCTGGCCGAGGCGTGGGCCTCCGGCGCGTGGAACTGGACCACCTCCCGCCGCCAGTCCTTCGCCAACGACCTCAACGGCCCTCAGCTGTGGGCCGTCACCGACAACGTCAACCAGTCCAAGGGCGACCAGGACCCGGCCCAGTGGAAGCCGTCCCTGACCTCCTTCCGCTGCACCTACGCCCGTGCGTGGATCCAGGTCAAGTACACCTGGGGCCTGAGCGTGGACAGCGCGGAGAAGTCGGCGCTGAACAGCATGCTCGGCTCCTGCTGACGGACACGACCTGGAGGAACCGCCCCGGGCGGGGCGGTTCCGTACGACGGAGAGGACAGCAGATGCGACGATACGCACTCCTGGTCGCGCTCACCGTGGCGGCCACAGCCCTGATCGACATCGCGCCGGCGACCGCGGCCGACCACGCGCAAGGGATCGCCGACAGCGGGGAGGCCACGTTCTCCAGCCCGCTGTGGGCCGGGCTGAACGTCATCCGCGGCCGCGTGATCGTGCCCTACGACGTGGCCCTGCGCCCTGCCTCCGATCCCCGCCGGCAGGCGTTCGAGGCCTGGCTGGAGAGCGCCGAGGGCGCCGGCGTGACGCGCAACGTCGGGCTGGCCAGGATTCCCGAGCCGGAGCGGCCTGGATACGGCAAGGCGCCGGACGAGACGACGTACCGCACGGCCTTCAAGGCGTTCGTGGCGGCCTACGGCACGCGCGTGGACGCGATCGGCCCATGGAACGAGCCGAACTTCCGCCCCACCGACGGCTCCCGCGCGCTGCTGCCCGGCGGGCAGTACTACCTGGACGACCCGGGCGGCGGCTGCGACACGGCCAGCCCGCTGGTGGCCAACTGCGGTCCGCGCATGGCCGCCTACTACTACCGCTGGGCCGCCGTGGACTGCCCGACCTGCCTGCTGGCCGCCGGTGAGTTCGCCGGCACGCAGAGCTCGAACTACCTGCAGAAATACAAGCGGCACCTCGGCGACCACCGGCCGAACCTGTGGAGCGTGCACAACTACGCCGACGTGATCCGCTACCAGGTCAGCGGCGACAACAGCGCGGCCGAGCTGAAGACCTTCCTGCGCGAGCTGTACTGCACCGAGGGCAACCACTGCGTCACCGGCCAGACCGACTGGTCAAGCGGCAACCTGTGGATCGGCGCCACCGGCGCGTACTACCAGCTGGACTGCACCACCCATGACGTGACCTGCGACTCGGGCAAGAACGTCCACGTCCTCGGCGAGACCTCGCAGTGCCAGGCAGCGGCCTTCATCAACCGGTTCTCCAACCTGAGCGGCAAGATCACCCGAATCTACTTCTACACGTTCACCGACGGCCGCTCCGGCGACAACACCGGCATCGTCAACGCCGCCGGCACCGTGCCCCGCAAGGCCTACTACGTGGTACGCGACCGCGCCGAGTCCTGCACCTACTGACGAGTTGATATGTCGTTGATCAACCGACTTGTCCTGTATTTCGATCATTCATCACCATGCAACCGGTGCGGTGCGGGCGTCGCTCAAGCTCGTCGGCGTGAATCAACACAGCACCCTGCGCCGCCGGGGATTCCTCGCCCTGGCGGGCGGCACCCTCGGCGCTCTGGCGACCGGCTGGAGCGCCGAGCCCTCGACCGCGTACGCCGACGACGTGGACGCGGCCCCGTTCACCCTGGGAGTCGCCTCCGGCGATCCCGACCACCGCAGTGTCGTCCTGTGGACCCGTCTCGTCGCCGATCCGCTGAACGCCGAGACCGGCGGCATGTCGGCCGAACCGGTCCAGGTCTCCTGGGAGGTGGCCCGCGACGACGCCTTCCGGCACGTGGTACAGAGCGGTTCGGTGACCGCGGTGCCCGAGTCCGTGCACACCGTTCACGTGGTCGTGGACGACCTGGCGCCCGACCGGTGGTACTGGTATCGGTTCAAGGCCGGTGACACCTACAGCAGGACCGGCAGGACCCGTACGATGCCGCCGCCCGGGGCGAAGTCCGGCCACATGCGCTTCGCCTTCGTCTCCTGCCAGTCGTGGGCCGGTGGCCCGTACCCGGCCTACCGTGACCTGGCCGAGCAGGACGTCGACTTCGTGCTGCACCTCGGCGACTACATCTACGAGACCGCGGGCGGCAGCCTGACCGAGTTCCGCCGGCTGCACGCGCTCTACAAGACCTCTCCGCACCTGCGCGCCGCGCACGCTCGCTTCCCCTTCTTCCTGACCTGGGACGACCACGAGGTCCAGAACAACTACGCGGGCGACGTCCAGGGCGGCGCCGGGGACGGCAGGCCCTTCCTGGAGCGGCGCGCGAACGGCTACCAGGCCTACTACGAGCACCTGCCGATGCGCCCTGCCCAGCAGCCGCACGGCCCGGACGCCCTCATGTACCGGCGCTTCGACTTCGGCAGGCTGGCCGAGTTCAGCATCCTGGACACCCGGCAGTACCGCAGCGACCAGTCGTGCGGCGACGGCCGCAAGGTCCCGTGCGCGGACACGGCAGACCCGGCCCGCACGCTGACCGGGCCTGAGCAGGAGCAGTGGCTGCTCGCGGGCCTGGGCCGGTCCAAGGCCCGCTGGAACATCATCGCGCAGCAGACCATCATGGCCCAGTTCGACTACGACCTCGGGCCCGACAAGGTCGTCAACCTGGACCAGTGGGACGGGTATCCCGCCGCGAGGTCCCGCATCCTCGACTTCATCGCCGACCGCGGGCCGTCCAACCCCGTGGTGCTCAGCGGCGACTGGCACACGCACTGGGTCAACGACCTCAAGACCGACTTCGACGACCCGAAGTCGAAGACCGTCGCCACCGAGTTCGTCGGTACCTCGATCTCCTCCGGCGCCGGCTGGGACGCGGACGTACGGGCGGGCCTGGCGGCCAACCCGCACGTCAAGTTCTACAACGGCACCTACCGGGGCTACGTCATCTGCGACGTAACCCCCGAGCGGTGGCGCAGTGACCTGCGGATCGTGCTGGCCGCCTCGGACCCGGCCTCCCCCGCGTACACCATCGCGGCCTTCGAGGTGCGCGACGGCGTGCCGGGCGCGCGCCGGATCGACGAGGGCGACGGGCTGGCGGGCCGCCTCACGGACAAGGCCACCGGCAAGCCCCTCGCCAACGTCCAGGTGACCGTGACCGCGGCGGACACCGGTCTGCGGATCACGAACAGCACCACGGACGCGACCGGCGAGTTCCTGGCCTTCGCTCCCCCCGGCGACTACAAGATCGCCGTCAACGGCGTCGGGTACGAGCCGGTCACCGTCACCGCCAAGGTCGTCCAGGGCAGGCAGACCCTGGTGGAGCAGGCCCTGGACAGGGCGGCGGTCTCGGCCGCCACCGGCCGTTCCGTGCCCGGACCGCAGTCCCAGGCGGCGCTCACCGACATCGTCCTGGCCAACGACCTGCTCGCCCTGACCGTCTCGGCCGGTACGCAGGACTCCCAGCTGCCCGGCGTGACCGTGGGCAAGCCGATGGACCTGGCGGCCGTCGGCCACCTCGACCAGATCGACTGGCTGAACCTGCCCTACGCGTCCCTGACGCAGCCGCGCGGCGGCAACGCCTGGCAGCAGCTGACCGTACGGGCCGACACCATGCAGATCGTGTCCGCCACCGGTCCGGAGGCCGCCGCCCGAGCCACCGGGGTGTGCACCGCCGCGCCGGAGGTGCAGGTGGTCACCACGTACAGCATCCGGGCCGGAGAGTCCTGGATCACCGCGGAGAGCGTCTTCACCAATCGCGGCACGGCGGCGCGGACGTTGTGGATCGGCGACGTCATCGACCACGACGGCGCGGGCCAGCGCAGCGGTGTTCCCGGCGCGGGCGTGGTGACCGCCTCGGCCCCCGCCGACTTCACCCCGACCGCTCCGTGGATCGGCATGACCGGATCGGACGGGCAGACCTACGCGCTGCTGTACGACGAGCCGGGCTTCACCGCCTACGCCTGCGGCATCTGGGTGATGAGCCAGCACCAGGTGACCATCCAGCCCGGCGCGGCGTTCACCCTGCGCCGCAGGATCGTCGCGGTGGACAACGGCGGCGCCGCAGACCCGTTCGCGATGCTAGCCGGTTTGTGATCCCGGCTTCGCCCCGGCAAGTTTCGACGCTCTGGCAGATCCACACGTGCGGCGCGGCGGACGGCACGCGACCTGCGTCGCCACTCGCCCCACCCTGCCGGATCTGCCAGGGCGTCCTGGCGGGCAGGAGGAGAGCGACAAGCTCGGCTACCGCTTCGTATGTCGTATGCATGGCAAGCAAGGGTTCCCGACGCTGCCCGCCGACTGCGTGATCGACCTCGACCGCGACCGCGACGTACGCCCGCTCGTCCTCGACAACGTCCGCCAGACCCCCACCCTGAACTGGCGGGACCTGGCATGCGAGCTGCGCGACACCTCGGAGACATCAACCTGTCCACCTTCCGCCAGGAGACCGTGCTGGACGTCAAGGACCTCTACCGTCGCAGCCGCCAGGGCTGGGCCTCGCTGCGGCACGCCACCGGCTTCGGCGCCGCCCTGCCTCACCGAGGTGCTGGCCGGAAGGGCTCCACAATCGCCGCGCGAGCTACGCCATGCTGGACGAGATGTTGTGGGGCGGCACCGAGTCGATCTCCGGGATGGAGGCCCGGCTCGCCCGCCTCACCGGCGCCCGCGCGGCGGAGCTGGACAAGCTGGCGGACGTGCTCCACTCCGGCCTGCGTCACGTGGCCCCGCCGCTGGACCCTGGCGTGCCCCTGCACGTGCACGCCCGCTACAGCAAGAACGAGGTGCTGGCCGCCTTCGGCATCGACAAGCCCGCGCACATGCGGGAAAGCGTCAAATACGTGCAGGAGCACCGGGCGGACCTGCTCTTCGTCACCGTAGACAAGTCCGAAGACCACTGCTCCGCCAGGTAGCGGCGCACCACCGGCCCGGTGTACGCCTCCAGCACGGCCGAGGACGTCCGCTCGTACTCCCCACCACGCTCTACCACGACCGGACGATCAGCGAGGACCTGTTCGAATGGGCGTCGCAGAGCCCCCTGCGCTCGTCGGCCGCCACCGCCCGCCGCTACGTGACGGGCGAGTCCACCGTCCACCTGCTCGTCAGGCAGTCCAAGCTCGACGACGGGCTGGTGGCTCCGCCGTACACGTACGCGGGCCCGATGCGGTACGTGAGCCACGAGGGGCGAGCGACCCGTCCGCTTCGTCTGGCGCCTGGACCACCGGCTCCCTCCCGAGGTGTTCCACTACGCCAAGGCAACCGCCGACTGAGCCGACTGCAAGAGGAGTACTTCTGTGAAGACACCCACATCTGAAGAGCGGGAACGCTTTACGAGGTTCCGCCCGCGAGTATCGCTCTGACCAGAGAGACACCTATCGAGCGATGAACAAATGAGAGGTCTCTGTCGAGGTGCCAATGCACGTCGGGCAGCAACCGCATATCGCCCATGAGTAGATAAGTAGGACTCGAAATGACTCGAGCTCTCCTAAAGCGGGTGCCGCAGGTTCGAACCCTGCCGGGGGCACTTACCTAGATCGGCATTTCAGGCCCCTGACCTGAGGTTCCATAGCCGCAGGTCTTTTATTTTGCACCCTTGATAGGCAGCGGGCGGTGCCCGCATGCAGCCCTAAGACCATGAACAGGGGATAAACGCGGGATGACCTTGGATGTGTTTTCCCTGGTCAACCCCGGTTCTGCGTCATCCAGGTTGGCAGGAACCCCCTATGACCGGCCGGGAACGCGACGCACACAGTCGCTGGCCGTGCCAAATATGCGTAAACCCGAGCGCCAACCCCACGGCACAAGGCCGGACTCTGCTGCCCACCAGTCCGACATCAGGGAGCGCTGACCAGCGACACGCCGTACAGCCTTGCGGCCGGCTGGTCCGACCCATGCGATCGTCGCCGCACGCCAACCGCTTCCAGCGCACGCAGAACCACGGCCAACGCCATCTCCCGATCAGGCTCTTCAGTGAGGGCATCGCGAAGCAACACCAAGCCGCGCTCGTCCATGCCGTCCAGAGCGTGCAGATACAGCCTCCACCGCCGGTGAGCCTCGTGATCCTCCGGCGTGGACCACACTCCCGCCTCACGGAACGCCTCACATCCATCATGCTCGAAACGGACCCGGCCGTCGAAGGGTGACGCCCCGTTCGCGCACGCACCGTAGTCACTGCCCATTTCCCCAGACAGCGGCAACCAGAACCGGTAACTGCCGCACTGCTTGTAGTACCACTCCTCCCGATAACCGGGATCCTCGGTGCGCCGATACCGTTCCGCGATCCACCGCCGATGGATCGCGGACCGCTCGGATTCATTCGGGCCGATGCGGCCGGGAACGCCTGTCATTTGCTGGAGATGGTTCTCAAAACCGCCCCAAAGCTACTAATCTTCGAAAGATTATCCGGATTACGGTCTGTCCGAAACTCCATCTACATGTCACGCGCGATCCCCAGTCACCACCTTCGCGCACAAGAGCACGTCAATGCTCGCCTGGAGTACGCTCGGCCGCGGTTCCCACCGCGACCGGCGGGTGTGTCCACGGCGAAATCACCCCGTACAGTCCCTCGCTCGCCGTGGCGCCTGGCCGCGCTTAGACGAGCGCGCCGACAGCAGCAGCACGGTCTCCTCCACATACCGCCACGCGGTCGCAGTAGAGACTCCGAATCCGAGGTTGTCACTTCAGAGCCCCTGGAGTGATACCCCCCTACGAAGTTGGGATCAGTGGGATCGCCTGCGGCGCAGCCGGCGATCCTGTATGCCACCGGGCATGGCGCGTGGAGAACTCCCCGACATCGAGCCTCACCTGCCGTTGGGCGAGCGAGGCCCGATCCCGGATCTTCGGCGGCAGTTCAGGACCCGCGCTGCCTCTCGCCTCCTGTGACCGCGGTGGCGAGGTCTCGCGACCGAAGTCGAACGACGTTCGGTTGGAGAGCCGGGCAGGTAAGGATCCGCGGCACGGGCGGCCAGAGGGACGTGCTGCCGCTGCGGAGCGATGTCGGTGCGACGCACCCACCACTGCTGCCTGGACTGTCCGGGCACAATGGGGCGGTGGAACGTCACGAGTTTGGTGCCGCGGTGCGCCAGTTGCGGGAGAGTACGGCGCCTGCGGCTGTCGGGCTGCCGATCGGCCGTCGGCGGGTGCGCGGGTTGCGGCGGGAGGAACTCGGCGAACTCGCGGGGATGTCCGCGGACTACGTACGCCGGTTGGAGCAGGGGCGCAGCCATCCGTCGGCCGGGGTGGTGAACGCCATCGCCCGAGCGTTGCGGGTCGGACGGGCGGAGTACGAGCGGCTCTGCGCGCTGGCCGGTTACGCCGCCGCGGACGGGCAGGTGCCGAACGAGGTCGGTCCGGGTGCGATGCGGCTGCTGGAGCGGTTCACCGACACTCCGATGTTCGTCTCCGACGCGGCGATGAATCTCGTTGCCATGAACAGTGCGTTCATGGCTCTGGGGCATTGGGAGCCCACCGGGGACCCGTGGGAGTGGAACATCGCCTGGCGTACGTTCTGCGACCCGTTCAGTGGCTTCAAGCAGTCTGCGGATGACGCGACCGACCATCAGGCGGTCCTGGTCGCCCGCCTGACGAGCGCGCTGTTGCGCTACCCCGCCGACGCGTCGCTTGCCGCGCTGGTGGACGAGATGCGAAGCCGAAGCCGCCTGTTCGACACCTTGTGGCGCGCGCCGCGACCGGTGGCGGCCTACGAAAGCAGCGCCAAGTTCATTCATCCGGACGGCGGCTCCGTCACGCTCGTCGGCAACCTGCTCGCCATCCCGGGCGACGATCTGGCGGCTCTGATGCTCACCGCGGCGCCGGGCTCGGCCGATGCGGCGCGTCTGGCTGAGATCGTCGGCTTCGGCGGGGAACCGTTCATCATCAAGGTGGGCCAGCCTGGCCCAGGCTAGCCGCACCGGATCCTGCGAGATTAAGTGACGTCTCCAGCGACCGCGGATCCAGTGGCTGCCTCCAGGCAGCTTTGGGAACGCGGGGCTGGACGCCTTCGCAACTCGAAGCGGGCCGCAGGGTCGCCTCTGCGCCGGAATCACTTCAAGTTCGAAGCACTCGACGGCGCTCACAGAGGCAGGTTCTGCAATGAAGGCAGTGCGTTTCCACGAGTTCGGCGGTCCTGAGGTCTTGCGTTACGAGGACGTGGCCCAGCCCGCCCCGGGAGCCGGTCAGGTCAGGATTCGCGTCGCCGCGACGTCGTTCAACGGCGTCGACGGCAACATCCGCGCGGGATACATGCAGGGTCCGATCCCGGTCGAGCTTCCCCACACTCCCGGCATCGACGTCGCCGGTACGGTCGACGCGCTCGGTGACGACGTGGACGACGTCGCGGTCGGCGACCGGGTCGTCGGCCTCCTGCCGATGACAAAGCCCGGGGCGGCCGCGGAGTATGTGATCGCGCCGGCGGAGATCTTGACGGGGGCGCCCAAGAACATCCCGTTGGCCGACTCGGCAGCGTTGCCGCTGGTGGGCCTGACCGCGTGGCAGGCGCTGTTCGACCACGGCAAGCTGACCACCGGTCAGCGAGTGCTGATCAATGGCGCCGGTGGAGCGGTGGGCGGATACGCGGTGCAGTTGGCCAAGGAGGTCCGTGCCCACGTGATCGCCACGGCGAGCCCACGCAGCGCCGAGCGGGTCAAGGCCGCCGGCGCCGACGAGGTGATCGACCACACCATTACCGACGTGACCAACGCGGTGACCGAGCCGGTCGATCTCGTGCTCAACCTCGCGCCGGTCGCCCCGGAACGGCTGGCCGCGCTGGTCACGCTGGTCCGTGACGGCGGTGCCCTCGTCAACACCACCGTCTGGATGCCCGCCCCCTCCGACGAGGAGCGCAGTGTGCGCGGCATCGACCTGTTCGTCCGCAGCGACGCCGACCAGCTCGCCGACCTGGTCGCTCGTGTCAGCACCGGCGAGTTGCGCGTCGACGTCGCCCAGCGGGTGGCGCTGGCCGACCTGGCCGCACTCCACGCCCAGGCCGGCGCGGGCGAGCTGCCGGGCAAGACCGTCGTCCTCGCGCCCTCGGCCTGACCCGCTCGCAGGAGAAGCAGTCATGTCTTTGTCTTTGGATTCCGAGATCGCCGAGGCGCTGGCCCCGATGGCTGATGCGATGGCCGAGGCCACACGACCGGAAGTGGGCGACATCGAGGGGCGTCGTGCCTTCTGGGAACCGATCATCGGTGCCGCGAGCAACGCCCAGCCCATGCCGTCCGATGTCACGATGACCGACCACACGGTGACCGCCGCCGATGGCGCGCGGATCACGGCGCGCTGGTACGTCAAGGGCGGCGCGACGCCGGGCTCGGCCGTGGCCTTCTTCCACGGCGGCGGATACATCTTCGGCCACATCGACCTGTTCGACGGTCCGATCGCCCGTTACGTGGCGGCCTCAGGCGTACCGATGTTGTCGGTGGAGTATCGCCGCGCGCCCGAGTTCCCGTTCCCGACGCCACTCGAGGACGCCTATGCCGCGCTGCACTGGCTGCAGGACCACTCTCCCGAGCTGGGTGTCGACCGCGACCGGATCGCCGTGATGGGCGACAGCGCCGGCGGAGGCCTGGCGGCGGCGCTGGCGATCCTGACCCGCGAGCGCGGCGGCCCGAAGATCGCCCAACAGATTTTGATCATGCCGATGCTCGATGACCGTCCCACCACCCCGGACCCCTACATCGAGCCGTACGCGTTGTGGTCCTACGATGACAGCCGCACCGCATGGCCGGCGCTGCTCGGCGGGGCTGCCGGCGGACCCGGTGTCCCGCCCACCGCCGCTCCGGCCCGGCTCCAAGACGCCACCGGCCTTCCGCCTGCCTACATCGAGGTGGGCCAGCTCGACGTCTTCCGCGACGAGGACCTCGCGTACGCGGCCAAACTGAGCCGCGCGGGCGTCCCGGTGGAGTTTCACCTGCACCCCGGAGCCCCGCACGAGTTCGATTCGATCGCCTTCAAGGCCGACGTCGCTCAACGCGCTACCGCCGACCGCATCCGCGTCCTCAAGTCACTGTAGAGCCGAGCCCCCCATCGCGGGCTGACAGGAAGTGATCAACGCGGTGCACGCCGCCGGTGGTCGCATGGCCACTCAGCTCATGCACGCCGACGCATCTCCCACCTCGGCAGCATGCCACACGGCCGGCAGTCCGTCGCGCCGTCAGCCGGCCGCCCCAAGAACGCGATGTTCACCGCGTCCGGTTTGCCGGACATGCCCACCCCGCGGGCGCTGACGGCCGAAGAGGTCGCCGACGTGATCACGGTCGGCACCATGGCGCCGGCACCCGCCCGCAGCCCCGTCGAATCAACTCCGGGGGACGCCTCGTCGCCCGGCCGATCGAACCAACAACCGCACACCCCAGGAGACGATCACGATGATTCCCGACGACGATCCCGCTCGTTCGCTGACCGTGGCCAACCCCGACGACCCCGCCACGACCTACATCTCCCTGGTAGGCAACACCTACGGCATGCTGATCACCGGCGAGCAGACCAACGGCGCGTACTGCCTGATCGACATGCGCGTGCCCGACGGCGGCGGCCCGCCGCCACACCGGCACGACTTCGAGGAGATGTTCACGATCCTCGAGGGAGAGATCGAATTCACCTTCCGCGGCGAGAAGCACATCGTGCGGGCCGGGTCCACCATCAACATCCCGGCCAACGCGCCGCACAACTTCCGCAACGTCTCGGGCGCACCGGCCCGAATGCTCTGCATGTGCACGCCGGCCGGGCAGGACGAGTACTTCATGCGCATCGGTGACGCCGTGGCGGGCGTGGACGCGCCTGCGCCGCAGCTGTCGCCGGACGACCTCACGGAACGCCGCCGCCGCGCGGCAGAGCTGGCCCCGACCTACCGCAGTGAATTTCTGTGACCCCTGCTCACGGTCTTACAGATGTTCGAGCCGGCCAACCGGATGGTGGAGCGTCCTGCCTCGGCAACGTCCGCCAGGACAGGGCAGGGCGTCTCGACTACTTCTCCAGCGACACGGCGAGAGGCAGCCCTTCCCAAAAGTCCGCTCACAAGGGCGGAAGCCGCGGCTTCGGCGATCATCGCTTGCATCAGCTGCTTCGGGACCTCGTGCCGCTGGGAACAACGCGTTTCCCGGGCGTGGTCGCGTTCCGTGAGCTTCAGCCAGTGGTGCCGAGTCAGCGAGGTGCTGCAAGGACGTCCTGAAGTACGTCTTTCAGCGTGACGCGGGCCAGCTCGCGCCGGAGGGTCTCCTCGATGCCGTCGTAGATGCGCTGCATCGCCGGCTGGATGCCGTACCCCACCACGCATCCCGGGTCCGGGGCGGCGCGGTGCAGCGCGAACAGCGGGCCGGGTTCCACCGCCTCGTACACGTCGAGCAGCGTCATCGACTCCAGGTCGCGCGCCAGCGACCAGCCCGCACCCACCCCGCGCCGGGACTCCACGAGCCCCGCCCTGCGCAGGTCGCCGAGCAGCCGCCGGATCACCACGGGATTGGTGCTCGCGCTGGCCGCGATCTGCTCGGAGGTGGCGACCTCATGGCCCTGGCGCTGGTAGAGGCCGATCCAGGCCAGCGCGTGGGCGGCGATGGTCAACCTGCTGTTGGCGCTCATGAACTCGTTCCTCTCGATCGCAACTCCCGATGTTACGACAATGCCTGTCGTAACAATCTAAGTTGCGACAGTCTGTCGTAACCGTTAATGTTTCGACTGCCGGAAGAGGTCAACCAGTGAGGTGAAGAAACAATGAACAAGCCGCTGACGGGCAAGGTCGCCTTGGTCACCGGAGGGTCCCGCGGGCTGGGAGCCGCGACCGTACGGCTGCTTGCCGAGCAGGGCGCCGACGTCGCGTTCACCTACGTCAGCTCCGACAAGCAGGCGCAGGAAGTCGTCGACGAGGTGCGCGGCAAGGGAGCGAAGGTCGCCGCGTTCAAGTCCGACCAGGCGGACGTGAGCCAGGCTCCGGCGCTGATCGACGACGTGGTCGCGCACTTCGGTGGCCTGGACATCCTCGTCAACAACGCGGCGATCTCGGTGAGCGGGACGGTGGACGACCCAGATGCCGACACCGCCGCGCTGGACCGGATGCACGCCACCAACTACCTCGGGGTGATCGCCGTCATCCGAGCCGCCTCCCGAGTGCTGCGCGAGGGCGGGCGCGTCATCACGGTCAGTTCCGGGCTCGGCACTCGAGCCGGCGTCCCGGGCGTGGCCGACTACGCGGCGACCAAGGCGGGGGTCGAGCGGTACACCATGGGCGTCGCCCGCGACCTCGGCTCCCGCGCCATCACCGCCAACGTCGTGGAAGCCGGGCTGATGGTGGGCGGCATGGAAACGCCGAACCCCGAAACCCTCAAGGCCCTGCTCAGCTCGCTCTCCCTGCAGCGCATGGGACACCCCGACGAGATCGCGGCGGCGATCGCCTTCCTGGCCAGCCCCGCTGCGTCGTACGTCACGGGCGCCGTGCTCGACGCCCACGGCGGCTACAACGCCTGAGCCGCAGCGCCGTCGGCGCGTCCCATGCTGGTACGTAGAGGTTGGCGTATCCCGAGTACATCCCGGGTTCCGCTGGTCACAGTGCTCTGCCGGTGATAGTCGCGGCTGGGCCGCTCGGAGTGCCGGGCACCATCGGCAGCACCGGCGCGGACTGCCCGATCGCCTGGATGTGCGGCCTGTCATCGGCGGAGAAGACCACCGCGTGCTCGGGCGGTGACGGGTACAGGCCCACCACGTCGCAGAAATTGTCGATCAGCAGCGGATCGGTCAATATCTTGAACTCCTCCACCCGGGCGCGCAGCTCCCGCCGCGACCAGTGGGTGGCGCCTTCGGGCACCTCTTCCAGCGTGCGGACCACCACCTCCTCCACTTGCGCGTCGGTGAGTTTGCGCGGCGTGCCGTGTCACGTCGTGCTCGTGGGTGGAGTAGCACACACACGATCACGGTCGGAGCACCCGCATCTGAAGAGCGGGACTGCCTTTCAATGCTCCCGCCGGGGGTATCGCTTCCACCAGTGCAAACCCCCGCCCAGCGATGGACAGTGGGAGGTCCTGGTGGTCCGTCACGCAACCTTGGCCGGATAACTGGTCCAGCTTCGGATGGGTGAGCTGGCGGCGAAGCTGGTCTTCGGCTGGGCGCGGGCGTTGCGCCAGCGGACGTGGCCGCCTATCGCCGTGTTCTGCTCCTCGTGGGTGCGGTGGTCGGTGCCGTTGAGGGCGTAGTAGCGCAGCGCGGCGAACTCGGACTCGATCCAGTTCAGCCACGAGCCGTAGGTGGGCAGGAACACCAGCTCGACGTCGTGCTCGGCGGCCCAGGCGCGGACCTGCGGATGCTTGTGCGGCGAGTAGTTGTCCATGATCACGTACAGCCGTTCGCCGGGCCACCGCGCGCGCAGGGTCTTCAGGAAGGACAAGAACTCGCGCCACCGCTTGCGCCGGCGAATGCGGTAGTACAGCTTGCCGGTGGCCAGATCCAGCGCGGCGATCATGTGCATGACGCCGCAGTAGCGGTGGTAGGTGGCCCGCAGCCGGGCCGGGCTTCCGGCCGGCCGCCACCGCTTGCCCTTGCGGGGCATCAGGTTCAACGGGCCGAACTCATCCACGCAGATGACCCGCCCGTCGGCGGGCGGGTGATCGTATAACTCCAGCACCCGCTGCATCTTGGCGATGAAGTGCGGGTCGTTGGACGCCTTCCAGGTCGTGGTGGTCTGCCAGCTCACCCCGCCCTTGCGCAGGATCCGCCGCAGGTGCTCGCGGCTGACCGCGACCACCACACCGCGGGCGATGAGGTGTTCGGCCAGAGTGCGCAGACTCCAGGTGGAGTGGCCGGTGATGCCCCACTCGGCGGGGACCGTCCGGGCGATCAGGCAGATGTGCTCGCGCACCTGCTCACTGATCGCCGGTGGCCGGCCCCCGCTCCATTTTGGGCCAGCGCATCGAACCCCCGCTCGTTGAAGGCATGGATGACATCGCGCACATAATCGTCACTGACCTGCATCAACGAGGTGATGTCCGGCACGCTCTGGCCTTGTCTGGATATCATCACCACGATCGCCCGGCGCAGCTTGACCGGGTCCTTCGCGGTCCGGGTGATGCGCTGGATCCTGCGGCCCTCCTCCATCGACAAGGGCCGGACGAACACATCCGGTGGACGAGCCACGACCACCTCCCAAAGGTTGCAGAGGCAGCCAGCCTGACGGCTTCACCGTCCGAGATCAATTACCGGGTCAACGTTCAGGGACGGGGCCACTAGCTGAGGACCAATGCAGGCCGAGCAACGATCACATATGGCCCATTAGTAGAGAAACCGGACGCCGTTCGACTCGAGCCCTCCTAAAGCGGGTGCCGCAGGTTCGAATCCTGCCGGGGCACTCACCTAGATAGCATTTTCGGCCCCTGACCTGCGGTTTCACCGCAGCAGGTCCTTTGTTTTGTGACCTTGATAGGCCACCGACGGTGCCCGCATGCAGCCGTAAGACCATGATCAGGGGAGATATGCGGGATGATCTTGAAGGCGTTTCACCAGGTCAGACACTGATTCTGGGCCGTTCGGGCCTTCGGCAACCCTAGGGCTGTCCTGGCATCGGACAAACACACCCGTTGATCGGGCCAAATACGTGCGTAGCATCCGAGCGTCCTTGCTGATGTTCGTCATGAGCCGCCACAGCCGTAGACGGCGGCGAGGTAGTTCAGGCTCTTACGGGGCAGCTCCCGTAAACGATCAGCTCAGCCCGGCCACCGCCACTGAGGTCGTTGGCGCCTCGCATGCCCTTGGCCGGGCGAGGTGTGGATGCCTGCCGCGCATGCCGGCCAAATGCCGCGGACCACGCTGAAGCTGATGGAAGACAAAGTTAATGGGCCCGCGGTCATCAACACACTCACTCGCAACGCCGTCGAGACGCCAATCCTGAGACCTTATACGGGAGGCTGCTCGTGGGCGTCGCCTCCCACATCCAAGAGTCGCTTAACCGGTGGACCGGCCGCACCGAACTGGCCGAGGCCATACGCGCCGAACGCCTGATGGTGGCACATCTGCTGGAGTCGCTGGCGGACCTTGAGCCCCCGCATGTGACCTCGTCGCTACTGAGGGCAGCGAGACATGCCAGCAGGGCCGGCGCACCTACGGGTGGCCCGGCTCTTCTTGTTCTGTCTGTGATCTAGGTAGGGCACGCTAGGTCGCTAATAGAAGCGGTCGGGAGGCGGCGGTGGGAAGGCGTATCGCAGTCCTGATCGGCGTTGGTTTGGCCGCGGTCCCGACGATTCCGGCAGCAGCGCCCGTCGGCGTATCCTGCCTGATGTCGACGTCGTACACGGACAAGTTGATCGATGCCTGGATCGCCGAGAATGCGCCGGCGATGGTGCTGCGGCCCGCTCCTGAGATCACCCCGACGTTCTCTCCCTACAGCGACGTGAAGATGGTGGAGGGGCCACCTCCCATGGGGGAGGAGAGCGTCACGACGGAAGAGTTGGCGCGTTACGTGGTGGCGCTGAAAGGGTGCAACAACGACACCTGATCCTGCCAAGGGCAGGCAATCGTGAGCGGCAGGTTCTCGGGCGTGGACTTTCTTCTCTAGGTCCAGCGGATTGGAGGGACCGGGGCGGACAGCACGACCCGCCCGACCAGCCGAGCAAGGCCCGAGTTCAGATCACCGTCGTCCAGGGCCCAGGATGGTTCGTGGTGAGCGCGCTCGACATGGCGGCGACCCGCTGTGGCGCGTCGGCCTTGAGCGTGCGGTGATCGCCGAGACATGAGATGACAATTCGATCTGGGTCGCGCCAGAATGCGGAGCCACCCAGCATCTACCGCAACTGGAGGAATTTCCTGTGCGCCGACCCCTTGAGTTATTCGCCGCAGCCGCAACCGCAACCACTGCCCTGGCCACGATCGGCGCGCCCGTGAGTACGGCGCAGGCTGCCACGGCGTCCCCGGCTTCCGGCGTCGGCCGGTCCGGCTCGCTCAGCCTGTCCGGGCCGGCCACCACGGCGTCCGTATCCGGCGCCGCCAGAGTGGGAACGGCGCGGGAGAACCTGGTCGTGCGGCTGGTCAATGCCCGACGGGCGAAGAAGGGATGCCGGGCGCTCAAGCACCACCCGCAACTCCACCGGGCCGCCCGCGAGCACTCGGCCGACATGGCGGAGCACGATACTTCTCGAGCACCTCCCGCGACGGCCAATCCTTCATGGACCGCATCAAGAAGTCCGGCTTCACCGGCGGCACCAAGTGGGCGGAGAACATCGCCAAGGGCCAGCGCACCCCGGCCGCGGTCGTGCAGTCCTGGATGGACGTCTCCGGAACCGAGGCCAACATCATGAATTGCAAGTACACCTTCATCGGGGTCGGCGTGGTCGAAGACTCCAATGGCACGATCTACTGGACCCAGGATTTCGCCGCCAAGTGACCCACTTCGTGGTGAACCGCTGGAAGAAGATCGCAGACGACCTATTTCGGCGGCGGCGGGAACGCAGCCCGTCCATCAGCCAATCGAGCGCGTGCGGATCGTCGCGGCCACCGCAGGCTCGGCCAGCAAACCTTCCAGGCCGAAGTACTGCATGCATACGAACGCCGGTGCGCGATCAGCAGTGACAGGATCCGACAAGTCCTGCAGGCAGCCCACATCCGCCCCGTCACAGCAGGCGCCAAACATCGCCTGGTCAACGGACGGGCCATGAGCAAGGACGATGACGTGGCTGGTCGCATGCATGGACTGGGCCTCGCGACAGATGGCTCGGCTATGTGCTCGGGTATCGCCAGGCCGCTGAGGTGAATCACCCCGGCTTCGGTGGAGACCACAGACCCGGGGCGGTTCACTACTCGCGCCTAGTCACGGCCACTCTGCTCGAAAGCGGTGCGCTGACCCCACCGGGAGAGGCCTCCGTCTGCGGCATGGCGCGGCACCTGGACTCGTGGGTCGGCGAACCCGCACCGGACACCGCCGTCGCCCTGCGGACGGAGACACCGACCGGCTTGGCTTGCGCTGGCGAGAACGCAGCGCTTTGGGCCCGCTCACTATCGGCTATTCGGTCGTTGGGCTGCTGTGACGGGTGAGACGGGCATAGTACTTTGCTCGCATGTCTCACTCAAGTCATGCAGAGTTGACCGCCTGCTTACGTCGGAAAGCCGTCACAGTGGCCGTCGCGGGAATCGTCGCCGGGTCGCCGATCTGCTTAGGTTCGTCGGTTGCGTACGCATCGGACGGGGCGCCGCGGGCCAACGCGGTCGTCGTCTGGGACAGGAACGCCCAGACCGCCATGTGGGACGTCGCCCAGCAGCAGCCGCCGGAGCAGTCCCGTAGCGCTGCCATGGTGCACGGGGCCATCTACGACGCGGTGAACGCGATCGCGGGCACTCCGTACCAGCCGTATCTGACCGCGCCTCGCGTCAAGGGGGCCACGTCCACGGACGCGGCCGTGGCAAGCGCCGCCTACCGGGTGCTGATCGCGCTGTTCCCCGAGCAGCAGGAGAGGCTGACGACGCAGTACGACGAGGCGCTGGCCAGGATTCCGGCCGGCGCACCCAAGCAGCGTGGCATCACGGTCGGCAGTGGGGCCGCCTCGGCCATGATCGCGGCGCGGAAGAACGACGGGGCCGACGGCGACCAGACCTGGATCGTGGGCACCGAGCCCGGTCAATGGCGGCCGACTCCTCCTACCTTCGCCTCGAGCGGCGCCTGGATCGCTCACCTCAGGCCGTTCCTCATCCCCAGCGGGTCCATGTTCCGCACTTCCGGCCCGCCGGCGCTCACCAGCAAGCGCTATGCCGAGGACATCAACGAGGTCCAGGCGATCGGCTCGAAGAGCAGCACGGTCAGGACCGAGGACCAGACGCAGTCCGCGATCTGGTGGCAAGACCGAAACGGGGGCGACTGGGAGATCAAGCGCCAGCTCGCGACGACGCAGCGGCTCAGCATGCTCCAGACGGCGCGGATGTACGCGATGGTGAATCTGTCCAAGGCCGATGCCACGATCGCCTGCAACAGCGAGAAGGCGGCCTGGCACTTCTGGCGGCCGGTCACCGCGATCCGGGAGGCCGGCACCGACGGCAATCCGGACACGACGCCCGATCCCAACTGGGAGCCCCTGCTCGTCACGCCGCCGCATCCCGACTTCACCTCCGGCCACACCTGTTCCACCGGGGCGAGCATGTCGTCACTGACGCACTTCTTCGGCCGGGACGACCTGTCCTTCAGCGCGTTCAGCCCCGACGCGGGAGCCACCCGATATTTCCACAGCTTCTCGCAGGCACTCGCCGAGGTCATCGAGGCCAGGGTATGGGGTGGCATTCACACCCGCTCGGCTGATGTGCAGGGGGCCCAGATCGGCAGGCAGGTGAGCACGTACATGGGGGCGCACTACTTCAAGCCCGTGACCTGACCCTTCGGCCGTGGTGAACCCGGGCGAGGGCGCCGCGAAACCGCGCTCGCACCCGCCCGGAAAGAGTCGGTCTCGGGGACGCCTACGACTTCTCCGTCACCCTGTTCCGGACCGCGACCTCGGGCGGAAACGAGCCCGGGCCCTCCTCAGCGATGAAGAGCCGGAAGCAGAGGCGGTCCTCCAGCGCGCGTGCCAGGAGGTACGTTCGACCACCCGGCGGTTCGAGATCACCGCGCCAGGCGCGGCGGAGCAGGCCACGAACGAGAGACTCCAGTCGGCACCGTCGACTCGATCATGCAGCGGTACGAGACGGTGGACATGCTCAACTCATGGTCAAGAACGAAACCGTGCTCCGCAGGATCCTGGAACTCCTCGGCCTGCCCGTTCCGCCGCTGGAGGACGACACGCTGCTGGCAGGCCGAGCGTAAGGTGCTCGCCGGAGCAGCGCCATTCAGCGACCGCACGGTCACGGTGAAGATCCAGTGAGCACGACGTTGATGAGCGCCGCACTCACCGTGGCCGCCATTCCACCGAGGAGCAACCAGAACCCCCAGCGGATAAGGCGGTACTTCCGCCCAACGATGTGGCTGACCCGGTACAGCTGATCAGCGACCCGCTCCAGGTCCGATTCCGAGGACCGCATGAGAGCGCTAGTGACGGTCGCCGGGGAGTCAAGATGCACGATGTCGGCGTAATACATGGCGGCGCCGTACACCTCTCGCCGATCCAACCGCGGATAGACCGCACCGGCAAGCACCACCACGGACGCCAAAGCTGCCGCCGCCCCAACCCACCACAACCACTCGACGGCATTCGATAACGCCAGTTCCCCGCGAGGAGGCCGCCAGTGACGGCGCCGAGGCCGATGCCCACGATGCCGAGAAGGACCTGGGACTTGGTGTCCGCCCGGTTGAGCTCCTCGCGTGCCTCTCTGAGCAGCTGTGTTCCGTAAGAGCACGCATCGTCCTCAGCTGTCTGCCGTTCTTCTGCAGCAGTTTGGGTGAGGGCTCGCACGATCTTTCGGAACACGACGAACCTCCTAGCCGGAGACGATCACACGCAGAGCATTCCACGACCGTCATGGATTGAAGCCTCGTAATGCGCCTCGCCGCCATTGGCCGACCCGCCGAAGTCGTCGCTGTCGAAGGCGTTCCCGGAGAAGAAGCTCACCAGGTCGGCACATACTCCTGTGAAAGGCACCCGCGTCTGAAGAGCGGGAACGCCTTGCACGACTCCTACCGCGGTTGTTGCTCTGAGCAGGCCAAACAGTGGTCAGGTGACGGACGGTAGGAAGTCGTTGGTTAGGTATCGGCGTACGTCAACCAGCCAACCGATATCGCCCATCAGAGACAAAATCCACTTCATGCGAGTCGAGCTCTCCTAAGCAGGGGCTGGTTACCTTTCAGCCTCTGAGCTTGACGTTCAACCCTTCCTGTTCCGGTGCTCGGTGAGCGTCCCCGCGCGTTTGGTGGTCTCGCCAACGTCGTGGTGACGGGCGAGAGCCCGGTTCTTCGAGCCCGCGGGCCTGCCGGGACCAGGGCGGGTAGATTTCGGTGCGCCGGCGGGTACGGGCCGGCGCGGGCGGAGGTGCCGACACCCTCGCCGGACGCGAGCGAGGGTCAGCCGCTCGGGTGGAGCAGGGCGTTCCCACGGGCGCAGGTCAGGTGCAAGCGTCCGGGCGAGCCGAAGCTGGGCGTAGGCAATGATGATCAGCCAGGTCCAGGCGCACCCTGCTGCTGCCCCGAACTGTGCAATCTCATACTCCTGCACCGACCAGATCACGGCGTGTTCCGACGGCGTCCTCGTCGCGAGTCCGGCCCTGGTCGCGCGCCTGCAAGCCGTGCTCGACGACACCTGTGACCGGCGACTTCGAGGTCGCCACGCCGGCGTACAGTCACACTGACCGTCGCCGGCCCTTTGCGATGGTCGCCCCACGTTCGCGCAGGCTGGGCGTGTCGACGTCGAGCACGGGCGCCAGCGCGGCCACCGCGGCACCGCCCCTGGCCGGGGGAGCGTCGGCGATCCACTTCACCGCGGCTGCCATGTTCTTCTTCTCCGGTCGGTACGCCAGCGCCTGGACCGCCTCGGCGAACAGTTCCACCTCGAGCGCTCCCGCGGCTTCCGCCCGGTGGAGCTCCTCCAGCGCGAGCTGGATCAGAGGCGAGGGCGCCGACGGCAGTACGCGGACGAAGTCGGTCTCCGGGATCTCGGCCGCTTCCGGCTTCAGCTTCCGCCACAGTTTGACGAAGGGAGCGGCCTCGGCCGCATCGCATCCGGCTAGGAAGCGGCTCACGCAACCGTCGAGCAACGCCTGACGCGGCACACGGCCCGTCCGGGTCAGATCGACCAGCTCGCCGATGATGGTGTGGTGGCCCTCCCAGCCTGGATTCCAGTTCAGCCCGTCCGCCACGCCCGCCGCCTGGAACAGGCGCGGCAGCATGTGATCGAGCAGCCGATCATCAGCGAGCACCCGGGTGCCCCTGTTCATCCAATGCCGCTCGACCGTCCGCAACACCCACCCGGACACGAACGCGTCGTTCTCCGGCGGCTCAACGCCCGTCTCGATCACCAGCGCCGCGGCCAGGTCCCAGGCCCTCAGTGACTCCACGCGCCGCCAGGTCGAACCGGAGGGGGCCGGTCGCAACCGCCCTACCAGACGGACGGCCAGGTCTCGGCGCCACTCCAGCGGCCGGTTCCCGAGCACGGACATGACCTGTACGGCGTCGGCCTTCGGCTCCACCCACCTCAGCTCCCGCCGGTTGAGCCAGGACGCCACCTGCTCCGCCCCGCTCAAACAGGCCGCCCCGGCCACGCGATAGAGGGGAGCCAGCTCCAAGATCCGCCGTTCGGCCTCGAACCCGGCGCGCCTGCGTTCGCTCAGGTGAGCGGGCAAGCCCCGCGCCACCGCGCGCTTGTCATCGTCGTCGAGCCCCTGCAAGAACGCTACGAGGCCGGCGACGGAGCCGGTCTCAATGCGGTCGAGCACCTCCTGCACGGGATTCATGCGGATGCCTCGATCCAGGCGGAGCATAATCTGATCTTGATCATGGGTCGCAGCCTATTGATCGACGCCGACAATCGATGCCTCTCCCCTGCCAGTCCCTCGACTGGCTGAGCGCGCTCGAGGGTTGTCGGGTTTCCGCCTACAGTCCTGGAACCAGGCTTCTTGGCGTTCAAGCGCTGGTGAACATGACCCCCGGCGGTCCCACAGCGAAGGCCCCCGCGATCCGCTGTCCACCTGTTCGGTATCTGGCGCGGTTCGGCAGCCGTGGTTTGCGGCCGCGCCGCATCTATGGCGGGGTGAAGGACCGCCCGTGCATGGTCCCGTTCTCGTAGACGTGAGGTCTCGAATCCGGGCGCATGCGCCGCGACAAGGGCAGGCGGCAAGTCGTTCCGGTAGGAGGGATATCACGGGGGTCCCGCCAGCACTCTGGGCAAAGTCCACACATGGGGAGGTGATCAGTCCTCAACACCCAGCAGCGACTCTCGGACGATGCCGGGCCAGACCATTTCCGGCGAGTAGGGAGCGAACCGGCGAAACGCCCTGTCACCATTCGGCCGTGACCTCGCTGGAGCCGGTGACCTCCATGGAGCACGTCGAACGGCTGCGCAAAGACGGCGTGCTGTTCCGGAGTTATCTGGACGCCGCGCGGCGCCTGGTGCCGTTCGCGCTGCCTGGTGTGCTGGTGCACGTGCCGCTCGCCACCCTGTCCCTGCTGGCATTGACAGTGACGGCCGGTGGCTCGGCGGCGCTGGTCAACCAGCGGTTCCAGCTGATCGGGACGTCCGATGCCCCGCTGCTGACCTGGACGGTTCTGCTGGGGGCGGTCGCGCTCGCCGGGGAGATCGTGGTGTTCCCGGCGACAGTGGTCATCGCTGCGGGTGCCCTGGTCGGCCGGCACGTGTCGCTCGGTGAGGCGTTGGGGACGACAGTACGGCGGCTGCCGTCCCTGCTCGTGCTGCTCCTGGTGGCCGCGACGGCGTTCGGGACGATCTGGGCCGCGAGGGCCGGCGTGCTGATGGCGACCGGTCAACAGTGGCCGGGCAATGCTCTGCTGGTGGTGGCCGCGTACGCGGCGATGCCGGGCCTGCTGGCCGTACCTGGTGTGCTGATGCACGGCTGCTCGGGGCTGGGCTCGATCCGCCGCGCCTATCAACTGACCAGGCTGCGATTCCTGCCGACCGCGTTGACGCTGGCCTTCGGAGTCGTCCTCGTTCCGGGCGCGGCGACGTGGGCTCTCGATTCCGGGCTGCGCCAGCTTCCCGGCCCGCTCGCGACCCTCGGATGGGGCCTGGCCGGAACCGTGCTCGCGCTGGCCATGACGCCCTTCCAGGCCGCCTTGGTCGCGCGCGAGTTCCTCCACTGCATGGCCTGGCGCACCCAAGTGGACGACTCGGACCTGGCACCCGGCCTGCCCGACGGCCCGCCGCCGCGCCCGGTCAGGCTCGGCTTCCTGCCGGCGGCGCTGCTGCCCGGAGTGCTGTTCAGCGCGACCGTACTGATCAACCCGTTCGGGTGGCCGGAGGTCGCCGAGACGAACGTGACGGAATCCTGGACACCCGAGGAGTTCTCCGCCTCCATCCACAACCGCGGACCGGAGCTGCGTCCTTTCGACCTGCAAGCCCTGCACACCGGGCGCGGCCAGCGCCTGATCGTGGTGATGGACGGCTTCCAGGACCATTCCAGCCTGCTGGTATGCGCCGACCCCTCGTGCCTGAAGACGAGCTTCGAGTGGGCCGAGCCGCGGGACCGCGACACCCGATGGGAGGCCGGCGCGGCCGGCGCACGACTGCCCGACGGGCGTCTCCTGCTGACCACCTGGACCTCCAACAGTCTCGAACTGCTCACATGCGAGGCGACCACGTGCGTACGAAGCAGCGGAGCCGTCGCGACGACGCGCTCGCGTCCGGAGTCGGTAGGGGTGGCCCCGGCCGTACGGCAGGGCGGCGGCCTGGTCGTGGCCTACGCCGACGCGGATCCGGCGGGCGGCGACAGACCGTCCCACGACCTCGTCTCCTTCATCTTCTGCGCGGATCCGAGCTGCGCACGCCCGGAGCGCAGGCAGGTCGCCCGGCTGGAGACGACCGTGTATTCGGCCACCGACCACAACCTGGTCGTCGCCGTCGGCCCCGGGGACCGTCCGGTCGCCGCCCGGTACGACCCCGGCAACGGCCAGATCCACGTGATCTCCTGCCTGGACGTCGCCTGCCACCAGCCGACCGTGACCAGGCCCGTGCCCCCTTCCCCATCGAGCACCGACGACCTGCCCTGGACGTTCGGCCTGGCCATGGCAGTGCGCCCCGACGGCCGCCCCGTCATCGCCTACCGGGACCTGCGTGACCAGGCGAACAAGCTGCTCGATTGCCGCACCCCCGACTGCGCCCAGGTCGACGTGCGTACGCTGGGCGCCGGAGACGAGTACCACGCGGTCCCGGCGCTGGTCCTGGACCGCGCGGGACGGCCGCTGGTGGCGTTCGAGAGCCGCGAGCACCAACGGCTCATGCTCGCCATCTGCACCGGCAGCCGCTGCGAGAGCATCCCGGTGTCCAAGAACAGGGGTGGCTTCGGAGAGAGACTGGCCATGGCCCTGAACGCCGAGGGCGACCCGACGATCGCCTGGATCGACCACAAGCTCGCGCCGCCCGGCCTCAGCTGGAACCTGCACGTCACGACCCCGCTCAACCTCACCCCCGATTAGAGAACCTTGCGCAGCCTTCCGAAGCTCTTGCTTTCGCGGCAGCAGGCCGACTGCGTGCTTGCGGGTTGGCGTCGATCTGCCCCTGATCAACGTGCGCGGCCGGGCCGAACCCGCGGAGCACGTGTTGGATCGGCTGCTCGCCCACGGCGAGCGGCCCTGTGTGACCACCGGGACCGCCGCGCATAGACAGACCGCCGCGCATAGACAGCCCGCCGGCGCGTCGGTCCGCAGGCCGGCGACGTGCCTCACGGAGCTGAGCGCAGGACGTCAGGAGGTGGGTCTGATGCAGGAGTGCTGCGCCTCGAACCAGTCGGTGGCGATGTCGGTTCCCGTGAAGCGCCCGATCAGGGCCAAGGCCGAGCTGACGCTCTCCTCCCGGTCCACGCGATCGTCGAAGACGTCGTCCGCGCTGATCTGGAAGCGCAGCCCGTCCATCAGGTGATCGAGCGCGTGCAGGTCGTCACCGAAGCGCGACTCCGGCTGGGAAGGGCTGAAAGAGGTCACCAAGCGCCCGTCGCGAACGTAAAGGAGATCGTCCCTGTTGCTGATGTCCATGCTGAGGCCGAAGGCCTCGCGACCGCCTGCGGTGATGGACAGCAGGTGCTCACGGTCGGCGGTCGCCGGCACGATGCTGATCCAGTTCCGGACCTCCGCGACCCAGAGGGATCCGTCGTCGATGTTCCGGTCGAGAATTTCGCTCAGGTGGCACGGGGTACGGGTGGAGAGGTTCAGCTGGTAGATCGGGGCGAGGGCGTCGAGCTCCGCGCCCTTGATCCAGATGGCGCTGAATCCCAGCGCCCACAGATCCATGTCGCCGTCGAGCCCCTCGGTGAAAAGGGTCGAGGCCAGAAGGTCGTGCAGATAGGTCGGTGACTGCATGGCCGCCTCTCGGGTGGGAGGGGACATCCGCCGGGATTCCCCTCTCTCAAGGGTGGGTTACGCGTTGCCCTGCTTGATGGTCACGTAAGAGACGTCGGCGGGCGCCTTCCTTGATTCTCACGAAGAAGAGGCTCTGCAGGCACCCTTCGAGGGTTGCGTTGGACAGCTTCTTCAGCGCGCCTTGAACGTCGCCGCGTCGCCGCGCTTCCCGGCCCTCGGCCACCAGCCGCTCGAAGGCGAGCATGTCGAGGCAGTCGATCGGCGCCCGGATCGAGCATCCCGTCGGGAGCGTGACGATGGGCGCCCGCGCGTGATCCGCCGGCGACAACAATCGGAGCAAAGCCCACACATGGGTCTTGAGACTGGCCTTCGCCGAATTTATCGGCCGGTCCGGCCACAATGCGTCGACAAGGGCGTCCCGCGACACGGCCCTATTGGCGCTGATCAATAATATTGCGATCAGGAGGCGCCGTTTGGCGTGACCGGCAACGATTTCCTCGCCTACTCGGAAGCCATTCCGCGGGGCGCTGGGCTCGTTTACATCTCGTTCACAGCCGAGCTTCTAGCTTTGCCGCATGAAGAAGCTTGTCGCCGTTCTGACCGTAGGCCTGCTCCTCAGCGCCGCATGCACTGAGGATTATCCTGGGCCGGGACGTCAAATTGCTTCCGCCGGTCCGCCCCCGTCATGCGCACGGGAAATGGACGCGGCGTTCAGTTCGTGGGCAAAGGCCGGGTTCAGTGGTTCTGTCGCCGTCTCGACCGGCGATGGATTCGACTGCTTGGCCGCGTACGGATCGGCGAACGACGCCACGGCCACACCCAACACGATCGACACGGTGTTCAGCATCGGTTCGATCACCAAGGCGTTCACCGCGGCCGCGATCTTCCACCTGGTCGACGACGGGAAGCTGGCCCTGGACGACCGCGCGGGCAAGCTCCTGCCGGAGCTCGACGGCCCCGTCGCGGACGCCACCGTCGAGCAGTTGCTGCTGCATACGAGCGGCCTGAACGGCACCCACGCGAATGATACCGCGCCGCTGGGCCGGGAAGCCGCCCTGAAGGCGATCGACGAGCTGGAGCTCGCCGCCAAGCCCGGTTCGCGCTACCTGTACTCGAACGCCGGCTACACGCTGTTGGCGCTGATCATTGACAAGGTGTCTGGTTCGAGCTACCGGGACTACCTGGCCTCGCACATCCTCCCGCTGCCCGACGGCCGGGTCGCCGGTGGCTACTGGAACGGCGAGCCGGCTGCTCCGGCACCGCGCGCGCTCGGCTACCTCGAAAGCGGCGAGACCGGCGAGACCGGCGATTTCGCGGGTCCGTTCTGGGCCGTCGAGGGCAACGGCGGCCTGGCCATGACCATGAAAGACCTGGTGACCTGGACGCGCGCGCTGTTCACCGGAAAAGTGGTGTCCCCGCAGTCGGCCAGGGCGATCGCCACCCCCGGGCGGGAGATCACCGAGGGCCGCGCCGAAGCGTGGGGCTGGGTCGCGTACGACGCGTCGGTGTACGGCAAACCGTTCCTGGCCACCGCCGGCGGCGGAGGTGACATCGGCCACAACGCGGTCCTGGTGTGGGTGCCGGAAGACCAGGTGGTCATCGCGATGGCCTCCAACAAGCCGAAGATCTCCGCCGAGAAGCTGCTCGAGACGGTCGGCCCGGCACTGGCTCTCGGAAAGCCGCTGCCCGTACCCACGGTCGAGGCCGGCAGGGGTGACATGGCGGCGGCGGCCGGCACGTACAAGCTGGGCACCGGCGGGTCGTTCGAAGTCGCCGTCCGCGACAACCGCCTGGCCGTCACCGCGACCGGGGCCGACGCGGTGACCGCGCTGTTCCCGCCGCCGACCGGCATCTCCCCCAGCGACCTGCGAAAGCACGAGGAGCAGGTGGGAGCGCTGCTCGCCGGGAAGACCCAGGAAGGCCGCAAGGAACGCGCCGCTTTCGAGGGTCAGTACGGCCCCATGGGCGACATCACCCTTACCGGCACCATCGCGCACGGCGACGAGATGCGTACCTACGTCACCATCGCCAGCGGCAGTAAGTTGATTCTGGGCTGGTTCTCGCTCAACGAGGCAGGCGGCGTCAAAGCGGCAGAGATACCCACGAAGGAGGCAGCGACCTTGCACTTCCTCCCGTCCGGCGACGACCGGTACCGTCCGGACGACCCCACCGGGGTCCGCCCAGACGTGAGCGTGGCCTTCGCCGACGGCCGCATGACCGTGACCGGACCCGCCGGAGCGACCGCCGCCACGCGGGCCGGCTGACGGCATCGGCGGGCGGCGGCGTGCGCATCCTCCTGGTAGAAGACGATCCCGATCTCGCGCAGGTCGTCGCTCTTGGCCTGCGGAACGAGTCGTACGCGGTCGACGTCGCCGCCACCGGCGACGACGCCGAGGAACACCTCCGGACGACCGTGTACGACGTCGCCTGCCTCGACCTCGGCCTGCCGGACGGCGACGGGATGGACCTCGTCCGTCGCCTCGGCCACGATCCCGACCTGCACCGCCCACGGCGGCTGCTGGTGGTGACCGCACGCGACGCGGTCGCCGACCGGGTCGCCGGCCTCGACGCCGGCGCGGACGACTATCTGGTCAAACCGTTCCACTTCGCCGAACTCACCGCCCGCCTTCGCGCTCTCGAACGTCGCGCCGACGAGCACGGCACCACGTTGGGGGTCGGCGACCTGCTGCTCGACCTCGCCGCGCACCGCGCGTGGCGGTCCGGCGCCCCGTTGAACCTGACCGCGCGTGAATACGCGCTCCTGAGGTACTTCATGCACCACCCCGGCGAGGTCCTCTCCGCCGAGCACCTGCTCGAACACGTGTGGGACGCCAACGCCAACCCGTTCACCTCCTCCGTACGGGTCATCCTCAGCCGCCTGCGCAAGAAGCTCGGCGACCCCGCGCTGATCGACACCATCGCCAACGTCGGCTACCGACTCAGGGCCCGGCCATGAGCCACCCTTGGCGGTCGCTGCGGATACGCCTGGCGGCTCTCGGCTTCCTCGCCATCTACGTGCCCGCACTGCTGCTGTTCGGCGTCATCCTCGCCACCGACACCGAGACCGTGTCCACCGTGCGGGTCGGCGCGACGGACACCGAGACGTCGACCCGGCACCTGTCCGGATGGGCCTTTGGGACCCTCATCGCACTGGGCCCGGTCGCCGCCGCGCTGGCCTGGTGGTGGGCCGGCCGGGCGGTGCGGCCGCTCCACCAGGTGCGCGCGGTCGCCGAGGACATCGAGGCCACGGATCTCAGCCGCCGCACCGGCCTCGACAACGGCCCGATCGAGGTCACCGCCCTGGCCGCCAGCTTCGACGCCATGCTCGACCGGCTGGAGGCGGCCGCGGAGACCCAGCGCCGGCTCATCGAGGAGGCC
This sequence comes from Nonomuraea sp. NPDC049709, assembly GCF_040674815.1. Lineage (NCBI taxonomy): Bacteria > Bacillati > Actinomycetota > Actinomycetes > Streptosporangiales > Streptosporangiaceae > Nonomuraea > Nonomuraea sp. NPDC049709. The sequence goes on along the minus strand of NZ_JBFANM010000034.1, from coordinate 14,187 downwards.
AGCCACGAGTTACGCCTGCCGCTGTCAGTGCTGATGACGAACGCGGAGGTCATCCTCGCTCACCCCGCCCCCACCGCCGACATCTACCGGCAAGCCCTGGAACGCTCACGGAAGGCCGCCGACCGACTCCAACGAACGATCGAGGAGCTTCTCGTCGATGCGCGCGGCCGGGCCCGCACCATCAACCGCCGGCCCACCGACCTGATGGTCACCCTTCGCGAGATCGCCGGCGACGCCGCCGTTCTGGCCGCGGTGCGGCAGGTCACCCTGTCCGTCACCGGGCCACCATCCGCCGTGTGCCGGGTGGACGGGCCCACGGTACGGCGCGCGATCTCCAACCTGCTCGACAACGCCATCCGGCACGCGCCGGCGGGTTCGACCGTCGGCGTCCACATCGAAACGACGCCGGCGCAGGTCGCCGTCGTCGTCACCGACCACGGCCCCGGCATCCCACCCGACCAGCAGGAACGCATCCTCGAACGCTTCTGGCGCGGTGGAGACAGCGGACCCGGTGCCGGGCTCGGCCTGCCGATCGCGAGCCAGATCGCCCAGGCCCACGGCGGCACCGTCACCGTGACCTCACCAGGACCCGCAGGCGACGGCTCCGTGTTCCGGCTGACCCTTCGCCCCTGACCACCGTGGAGAGGCAGATGAACATCGATCAATGGCTGGCCCGATACGGCCAGGCCTGGCGGGACAAGGACGCGTACGCCGCCGCCGGACTGTTCACCGAGGATGGTGTCTACCTGTCGTCGCCGACCGCACCGGCGCACGTCGGCAGCGACGCCATCGCCGCGTACTGGCGCCGGGCGACGGCGACGCAACAGGAGGTGGACCTGAGGTTCGGGCTGCCGGTGATCAACGGCCGCCGGGTCGCGGTGGAGTGGTGGGCGGTCATGCGCGATGCCGACTGGCAGCCGGACGCGCCCAGCGACTGGGTCACCCTGCCCGGCTGCCTGATCCTCCGGTTCGCCGAAGACGGGCTGTGCGAGGAACTGCGCGAGTACTACAACCCCGTGTTCGGCGAGGCACTGCAGCCCCCGACCGGTTGGGGCCGGTAGCCACACGTTCGGCCGCGGGGCCGATGCCGCCCGCTCGCTCCTACCGAAGCGCCCCACGAACCGCCGCCGCCGTCGCGAACGCCGGCAACCGGCTCGTCCTGCTCCAGCGCACCAGGCACCGGGCACGCCATCCCCCTCTGTCGACGACTTCCGGTTCAGCGACCGGGCCTACCGGATCTGGCTTGACCCGGTGGGACAAAAACCGGGCCTGGCCGCGCTCGGTGGGAGGCGTCTGACGGGTTCGCGATCGTGCGTTCTGTCGAGGACGGGGACCGGTTCGCTGACTGTTCCGTCGTCCTGGACTTCGGTGATCCGCGGCGGTCCCCAGGGCCGAGGGGAATCACTTCCAGGTGTCCCTACGCGCAGTTCTTCCAGTCGCCCGCGCTCCCCCACGAGCAGGTGTCGATCTTCTTGAGGTCGCTGGCCCGGTAGATGCCCGCCGCGTCCCCGTCGTTGTTCCACACGTACCACTTGCGCTGCCAGTACAGGGTGGTCGAGGAGTCCTGGCCCTGGCCCGAGCGGACGGTGACGCTCTTGCCCGGCTTCAACGTGAAGCGCGGGAACCTGAACCTGTAGCCCGTCTCGTCGCGCAGGACCCAGCGCTCCATCTGGATCGCCTTGCGGGTGGTGTTCTTGAGGACCACGTACTCGCCGTTCAGGCTGGTGTTGCCGCCCCTGTCGCTGCCGGGAGAGTCGAAGTGCACCTTCGTGAACATGACCGCGGGGTTCGCGGCCTCGGCCGGCGCGGCGACGAGCGTCGAGGCGAGCAGGGCTGTCCCGACGGCGGTGGCGGGAACGAGACGACGGAGCATCCGAACTCCTGAGCATCGAGGAATGGAACGTGACAGGAGTTGGACGTTGGAACGCCGGATCAGGTGGTCGCGTACTGCTGTCCGGATGCGGACACGGAACGGGAGCCCGGCAACGCCACCCTGGCTCCTACGGGCGGTGCATGTCCCCCTCGCCGGCAAGGGGGACATGCGAAAACGCTCAGCCGAGCCAGGCCGTGATCTGGGACATGGCGGTCGCCGACCAGCCGAGCTTGAGGTGATTGAGCGGGAGCGTCGCCGTGGCGGCCCGGTTCGCAACGCCGTCGGGCGCGGTGCAACTCGCCACGAAGACGGCGCCGTCGGACGGTCCTGTGTGCTCGTTGTGCAGCAGGGCCATGTCCGGCATGTTGCCGCACAGCTGGTAGACCGGAACGCTCGAAGGCGTCCCCGCGTTGATGAGGGACTGCACGAGCGAGCCTCTGTCGATGGCCCACTGGATCCCGCGGCCGGCGGTGTAGAAGCCGGTGCCGCCGTAATAGGTGGTGTACCAGTCCTGCTCGGCGGTGGACAGCGGGTAGACGTTGTCCCAGCGGTAGAGCATGTCGTCAGAGCCCGGGTAGGCGGCGCCCTCGTAGCTCAGCTCGGGGTGGTTGCGCCACAGGCCGTAACAGACCATCTGGGTGTGGGGCGCGGGCGCGTTCAACGAACCGCCGCATTCCGGAAATATCGCGAAATCGTGGGTCCAGCCGTGCCGGTAACCCCAGTCGAAGCCCTTGTTCGGCCCGCCGACGAGGATCAGCTTCCTTACGTCGCCCGCGTAGGCCGTGCCCCACGACTTGCGCATCGACGAGACGTACATGCGCGCGTTGAACGCGCCCTTCGACCAGCCGATCACGTCCACCTGTGCGGCACCGGTCTTCGCCCGGATCCTGGCGACGGCGTCGTGGATCTGCTCAGCCCAGTAGTGACCGTCCCCTGTGATATGCGGGAAGCCGATCGCGAAGACCTTGTAGCCCCGGCCGCTGAGGTGCTGCATGAGTCCGGTGGTGGGGCAACTGGCCTGGCCGCAGCCGTACGAGCCGCTGGCGTTGGGGTTGGCCCAGGCCAGATCGGCGGTTTGGTTGGCGCCGTGCACCAGCAGCACGGGAGTGTTCTTGGCGCCCGTCTGCCAGCCCGGCGCGTGGTACAGCAGGAACCGCGAGGAGTGCGGGCGGGCGACGTCGCCGAACAGGCGCCTGGTCTGTCCCGTCTGATCGCCGCGCCCGTCGGGCGGGTAGGTCTCGGCCTGGAACCCGGTGGAGTTGTCCTTGTAGCGCTCGACGAGCGCCCAGCCGTTCTCCAGGCCCGAGGTGTAGGCGGCCTCCAGCGTCACCGACCCCGTCGCGGTCGCCGCGGCGGGTGTCGTGAGCAGCGCACCGGCTGCTAACACGAGGGCCGCGGCTATTCGTATCCACGAACGTCGTCCCATCAGACCTCCCACGAAGCTGAGATGAGTCAAGTTCGCCCGATCTGGAGGCGCCGGTCAATGTGAGCCGCACCCATAGTTCCGTGTCGGCCAGTACCTCGAGAACGGCGCGACGAAAGGGGCGCATCGAGCCGCGCGGCCGAACCTGCACAGGCTCATGACACCCGGGGCGAGCTCGGATGGGGGACGTCCGGCGTCTCACCGACCCCCACGGCGTCGTCGTCGGTGTCAGCGGTCGCGTCAGCACGGCAACGGCCCCGTATCAGAGCGGTCGGCGATCGTAAACGCCATGAACGGTGCAGCGCCTGCCCGTTCCACCGAAACTCCAAGGAGCACACCCATCATGTCGATCACCCTCTCCGACCAGGACCAGCTCACCCTCCGCACCGCCGCCTGGGGCGCCGTCTCGCTCATGTCGGCCGCCGGCGCCGCCGGCTCGGCCCACAAGGCCGCCACCAACGGCTCCATCGCCCTGACCTCCGCCACCGGCCTGGTCGGGCACGTCCTCGCCAAGGCCCCCAAGGGCCTGACCGGCAGGACCGTCGCCGCACTCGCCGACCAGGTGCTGCCCGCCCTGACCGCCGCCGCCACCCTGCTCAAGCAGCACGCCCCGGACGAGGCCGACAACTTCCGCCGCACCGTCACCGTCGCCGTCGACGCCGCCGTCCAGTCCCAGAAGGGCGAGCCCAGCCCCACCATGACCGAGATGGCCCGCAAGATCACCGAGGCCCTCGACGCCGCCTGATGGCCACGCCGGCCCCGCGCAACCCCACCACGTCGCGGGGTCCCCTCCGGACCCCGTGACGCTCCAACCACCCGGTCAATCGCCTTTTTCGTAACAGATCTAAAGGAGCACCCCATCATGTCCACCATCCGTACCGGCCAGGACGAGTTCACCCCGCAGACCGGACAGGATCGCCCCGAGCTGCAGCGGATCATCCAGGAGATGGTCGATGCCGGTTTCGTCGGAGTGTCGATGCGCGTGCGCGACGAGCGAGGCGAGTGGATCGGCAGTGCCGGAGCGAGCGAGCTGGGCGGCACCGAGACGCCGCCGGCCGACGGGCATGTCCGGATCGGCAGCAACACCAAGACCTTCACCGCGACCCTGGTGCTGCAGCTGGTGGCCGAGGGCACGATCGGGCTGGATGTCCCGGTGGATGACTACCTGCCGGAGTTCGGGCTGGACCGGCGGATCACGGTGCGGATGCTGCTGCAGCACACCAGCGGGATCTTCAACTTCACCGGCGACTTCGACCCCGACGGGACCTTCGTGCCCGGCATCGCCGCCACCCCCTCGGGCAAGGAGTGGGTGGACAACCGCTTCCACACCTACCAGCCCGAGGAGCTGGTACGGCTGGCACTGTCCAAGCCCGCCCGGTTCGAGCCGGGCACCGACTGGAGCTACGCCAACACCAACTACGTGCTGGCCCGGCTGCTGATCGAGAAGGTCACCGGCCGCCCGGTCGCCGAGGAGATGCACCGGCTCATCCTCGGACCGCTCGGCCTGTCAGGCACCGTCCAGCCGACCGCCCAGACCGACATCCCGGAGCCGCACCCCCACGCCTACTACCGCTACGAGGAAGACGGCGAGCAGCGGACGGTCGACGTCACCCGCCACAACCCGTCCTGGATCTCCAGCGGCGGGGACATGATCTCCACCACCCAGGATCTGGCCACGTTCATCTCCGCGCTCGTGGGCGGCAAGCTGCTCCCGGCCGAGCTGCTGGCCGAGATGTGCACGCCGGAGGCCAAGGCCGGCTACGGCCTGGGCGTGTTCGTCCAGAACGTGCCCGGAGGCGGCACCGTCATCACCCACAACGGCGGCATGGCGGGTCACGCCGCACTGATGTACAGCACCCCCGACGGCAGCAGGACCCTCACCGCCGCGCTCAACTACATCGACGACCCCGCGATGTCCATGGGAGCCGCCTTCCAGCAGGCCACGCAGCAGCTCGTCCAGGAGGTGTTCAGCGGCCAGGCCGAGCCGACCCACTAGACAGGGCCGAACACCCCGCAAGGCTCAGTTGCCCACACCGAGGTCGGACATGAACGCGGACGGGTACCGGTCGCCGCGCGCCGCGCCCGGTGGCACCGCCTTCTCGATGTCGGCGAGGTCGTCCGCGATGAGGCTCAGGTCCATCGCGGGCAGTGCCTCGGCCAGCCGCTCGCGGGTGCGGGCGCCGGCCAGCGGCACGATGTCCTCGGCCTGCGCGGCCACCCACGCGATGGCCAGCTGGGCGACGGTGCAGCCCTTCGTCTCGGCGATCCGGCGCAGCGCGTCCACGAGGGCGAGGTTGTGCTCCAGGTTCCCGCCGGAGAACCGCGGGCTGAAGCCGCGCATGTCGCCGGGGCCGGCGGTGTGGCCGGCGGCCCAGTGCCCGGAGATGAGACCGCGGCCGAGGACGCCGTAAGCGGTCAGGCCGATGCCGAGCTCCCGCAGCGTGGGCAGGACGTCCGCCTCCACCGCCCGCGAGAGCAGCGAGTACTCGATCTGCAGGTCGGCGATCGGGTGCACGGCGTGTGCCCGCCGGATCGTCGCCGCGTCGACCTCCGAGAGCCCGATGTGCCTTACGTACCCGGCGTCGACCATCTCCTTGATCGCGCCCACCGTCTCCTCGATCGGCACCGTCCGGTCCAGCCGGGCCGGACGGTAGATGTCGATGTGGTCGGTGCCCAGCCGGGTCAGCGAGTAGGCCAGGAAGTTCTTCACCGCCTCGGGGCGGCCGTCCTGCCCGCCGAGCTCGTGGCCCGGCCCCCGCAGCTGGCCGAACTTGACGCTCAGCTGGTAGCTGTCCCGGTCCCGGCCGCGCAGCGCCTCGGCGAGCAGCAGCTCGTTGTGGCCCATGGCGTAGAAGTCGCCGGTGTCGATCAGCGTGACGCCGGCCTCCAGCGCGGCGTGCACGGTGGCGATGCTCTCCGCGCGGTCGGTCGCGCCGTACGCACCCGACATGCCCATCGCGCCAAGGCCCAGCGCGGAAACGGCCGGTCCGGTACGGCCCAGGGTTCGTGTCTGCATGGTGTTCTCCCTCGTCGTCGAACTCGTCCCTCACTCTGGACGGCACGCCGGGGCGGGCGGAAGCGGAGCGTTCATCATGGGAGAGCCGCTCCCTGGCTCGGCTCGCCGGCCGCGAGGCAGGATGGAGCCATGGAACGTGAGCAGCTCGCCGACTTCCAGCGCCGCCGCCGCGAGGCGATCCGTCCGGCCGAGGTGGGCCTGGCCGACAGCCCCCGCCGCCGCACCAGCGGCCTGCGCCGGGAGGAGGTGGCGATGCTCGCCGGCATGTCGGTGGACTACGTCGTACGCCTGGAGCAGGGTCGCAGCAGCCAGCCGTCCACGCAGTTGCTCGGCGCGCTGGCGCGGGCGTTGCGCCTGTCCGACGACGAGCGCGACCATCTGTTCCACCTGGCCGGTCACCATCCTCCGCCCGCCGACGGGGTGGCTCGGCTGGCCCGCGCCGGCCTGATGCGCATGCTCGACCTGCTCGGCGACACGCCGGCCGTGGTGCTGTCCGACCTGGGCGAGGTTCTCGCCCAGAACCGGGCGGCCCTCCTGGTGATGGGCGACCACACCGGCTGGTCCGGCGACCGGCGCTATGTCGTGTACCGCTGGTTCACCGACCCCGCGGCCCGCGCCGTCCACCCGCCCGAGGAGCAGGAGCATCAGGCCCGCCAGATCGTGGCCGACCTGCGCGCCGTCGCCGGGCGGCGGACCGGTGACCCGACGGTCGCCGGGCTCATCGACCGGCTGCAGGCCGTGAGCGCCGACTTCCGCCGGCTGTGGGCTGAACACGAGGTGGCGGTACGGCGCGCCAACCGCAAGACCCTGCTGCACCCGCGGGTGGGCCGCCTGGTGATGGACTGCGAGACCCTGATCACGCCCGACCAGGGGCAGCAACTGCTGGTGCTCACCCCGGCGGACGGCGAGACCCGCGAGCGGCTGGAGCTGCTGCGGGTGCTCGGCATCGAAGAGTTTCCCGCAAGGGTCACGGAAGGGCTCGAACGTTAGGGCGAGGACTGGGCTGCCCGCGTGATCGATCATCGCTCGGCCGGCGCTGCGTCGACGTCGGCCAGAGGCGCGGCAGTACGATGCCGGCTCGTTCTGGGAACATGAAGTGGACCCACTTACCCGCGAGCGCCGAACGGTGCTTCGCGTGAGGCTCACCCCCCGCTCGGGTCCTGGGCCTTCTGGCCCTTTCTCGTCGCTGCCCATCCGCCATCGCCGGACCGCAGATCAGCGTGGGTGCCCGCAGCGAAGCGCCGGGGGTCGGCATCCGCGGGACGGAAGTGGCGTAGGGCCTGTTGGCGGCTCATAACCCTCGTCTACCTGGGCATATGATCGGCGGCATGGCGCTGCGACTCGTTCAGGTGAATTTCAAGGCTCGGGATGACTCGGCGCTCGGCCGGTTCTGGGCGGAGGCGCTCGGCTGGGGTGTTTCCAGCGAGGCACCCGGCGTGACCAACCTCGAACCCGAGGGCTTCGTCTGGCCGGACCCCGCCGGCTTCTACATCGATTTCGTCACCGTCCCTGACCCCGAAACGGTGAAGTACCGTGTGCACCTCGATCTCGCCACCACCTCTGCGGCCCACCAGGCGGAGTTGGTCGCGCGCCTGAAGGAGCTCGGTGCGACGCCCGCCGATGTGGGGCAGGGCGACGTCCCGTGGACGGTTCTGGCCGACCCGGAGGGCAACGTGTTCTGTGTGCTGGAGCCTCGGGAGATCTACCGGGATACCGGGCCGATCGCCGCGGTGGTGGTGGACTGCGCGGATCCGCGGGCCATGGCCCGGTTCTGGGGCGAGGCGGCGGACTTGACCGTGCACGAGGTGAACGACGATTATGCGCGGCTGCGCTCCGCCAAGGGTGTCGGGCCGTATCTGGAGCTCCTCCGCACGACGCCCGGCGGGAAGACCGTGTGGAACCGCGTCCATCTCGATCTGCTGCCCGACCCCGTTGACGGTCAAGAGGCGGAGGTGGCCCGGCTACGGGCTCTGGGCGCCACCGCCGCCGACGTCGGCCAGGGCGATGTTTCGTGGAAGGTCCTGGCCGACCCGGAGGGCAACCAGTTCTGCGTCCTCGGACGGGGCTGACGCAGGGCAGCGTCACCTGCGGAGACCGCCTTCCCACGGGCCGGCATCGAACACGGAACATGCGCCGGACCTCACTTCGCGCCCGTGAGATCAGCCGGCCCTTGGTTCGTGCCGGTTGGGAGGGATGACCAGTTCGTAGGCGGTGCCGGCGCGCCCCGGCCGTAGAGGTGCCACGCGGTGGTTCAGCGGCCGAGGTCGTCCGGTTCCTTGTGGAGCTTGGCCCGGGTGGCGTCCTGCGGACCTGCCGCGGTCCCGGGCAGGCGCGGCGGCTTACGGTCGCGGAACAGCCACCCGCCCAGCACCCCGGCCGCGAAGCGGAACGCGTGAGCCTGCCACCCGATACCTTCCTGCGGCAGCGGCGCCGCCCACGAGCGAGCCCTGGGGCCGGATCCGGGCCTGGGGAGCGAAGCTGCTAGGCGACTTGGCGCTGTTTCCATGAGGAGATGCATCAGACTCGATAAGGTCGCCGGCGAGTCTGCGTTCGCGGCCGGTGGGCAGGCCGTGCGGGATAGCCTGGGCCTGGCGTGAGATCGTTACGAATGGCGGGGGGAGCCGGTGACGGACTCTCGGGTGGTGGGCATGGGCGGCCCGGGACGTATCGGTGAGCATCAGGTCGTGCGGCTCCTCGGTGAAGGCGGGCAGGGCGCGGTCTACCTTGCGCAGTCGCCCGACGAGGGGCGAGTGGCGGTCAAGGTGCTGCACCGGCGGCTCGCCGCCGATCCGGAGGTCCGGCGCCGGTTCCTGCGCGAGGCGGAGGTCGCCGCCAGCGTCGCGCCGTTCTGCACGGCGCGGGTGATCGGCACCGGGATGCTGGGCGAGCAGCCGTACATCGTCAGCGAGTACGTCCCCGGCCCGTCGCTCGACGAACTGGTCAAGCGGGACGGGCCACGCGCCGGCGGCGGGCTGGACCGGCTGGCGATCAGCACGCTGACCGCCCTCGCCTCGATCCACCGCGCCGGGATCGTGCACCGCGACTTCAAGCCGGGCAACGTGATTCTCGGCCCCGAGGGGCCGGTCGTGATCGACTTCGGCATCGCCCGCACCCTCGACGCCATGGCCACCACCAGCCACGTTGCCGGCACCCCGGCGTACATGTCGCCGGAGCAGCTCAGCGACCGGCCGCTCACGCTCGCCTCGGACATGTTCTCCTGGGCGGCCACGATGGTGTTCGCGGCGACCGGGCGAAGGGCCTTCACCGGCGCCCACGTACCGGCGATCATGCATTCCATCCTGAACAATCCGCCTGATCTGTCCGGGGTGCCCGAGCCGCTGCGGGCGATGGTGGCGGCCTGCCTGGCCAAGGACCCCGCTGACCGGCCGACCGCCGAGCGCCTGCTGCGCGACCTCACCTCCGGCGACGGCCGCGGCGCCGTACGCCCCGGCCCCGCCGCCGAGCAGACGCTCGAGGACAAGGCGCGGTCCGCTCCGCCGGCGGTGCCCACCGCACCCTCGGCCCTGGACGGAGCGAAGGGGCGGCCCAGGCGCTCGCGCGGGTCGCTGGTCGCGGCCGGGGCCGTGCTGGTGGCGCTGGCCGTGACCGCGGGCGTGCTGCTCGTGCCCTCCTGGCTGGCCGGGAACGCGGGCGGCGGCGAGAAGGCCGCGGCCACCGCATCCGCCGTGGCCCCGCCGGTGATCGACCGCAGGGCGTACCCGACGGTCGATGTGGCTGACGGCTTCGACGGCGCCGCGGCTGACCACGACGGCTACCAGCCCTACAGCGAGGAGGTGATGCCGGTGGTCAAGGTCGCCGGCGGCAGGCTCACCGGCGAGGGGCAGAGCCCGTTCTTCGGCTGGTTCGCCCTGCCCGGGGCACCGTCCTCCGGTGACACAGTCAGCGTGATCACCCTGGGCGCGTTCGCGGGCACCGGTGAGGAGGAGGACAGCGTGTTCGTCGGCCGGGTCAAGGACGCCGGCAACTACATGGGCGCCTGGTACAACAACACCCGCAAAGAGGTCGGCATCGACGTGCGGGTCGACGGCGAATTCCGCCACGATCCCAACAGCGCCAGTCTGTCGCTCGCGCCCGGCGACCGCCTCGCCCTGGTGTTGTCAGGCGGCACCACGATCACCTCGTACGCCGAGACGGGCGGCACCTGGCGGCGCCTGACCACCGCCCACATCGACCTGCCGGCCACGCCACAGGAGCGGGCGCGGTGGCGCCACGGGTTCGGCATGCGCGGCACGACCGGCACGATCGCCCTGGACGCGGCCGCGGGGCACAGTGCCGCGGGGTGAACACCAGAGGTGCACCGTGGTGATCGGCATAGAGGAGCCGGCGACCACGGCGTAGGTCCTGCCATGGGGCGAGTCTCGGGGAAGCGAGTATTGCTTCTGGAACACCTCGGTGTCCGCCGACCTGAGCGACAGCGGTGTGAGGGCAATCTCATCCACAAGCGACGACTCGATATCCGGACCTTTTGTCGACCGTGAAAGCGGTCTCACGTGCATGACCATCCATTCCTGAAGAATGAGGCATCACGCATGACGCAGGATGGGGACTTGCGGGCATGCAGGCCCGTACGGTCGAAAACCATTTGCCTCGTATGGCTGGCCTCGGGGAACGTTGTTTCCATGATGCTCTGACGGATTGCACCCGCTGTTTCGAGATGCCACGGCGCCGGCTCGCGCGCCGTGATGCCGCCCGCCCATGCCCCGTTCAACAAAGAGAGCGTCTTTGTCTCAGCAACATTCCCGGCCACCGGCCACCACGGCCACGGTCACCGTGTTCGCCTCCCCCACGAGCTGGATCGAGTCCGATGCCGTCGCGCAGTGCCACCAGGTGGCCGCCCTCGACGGCATGATGCACGTCGCCGCCATGCCGGACCTGCACCCCGGCAAGGGCGCCCCCATCGGCGCCGCCATGGCGTCGACCGTCCTGTACCCGTTCCTGGTGGGCTCCGACATCGGTTGCGGCATCGCCGTGTTCCCCGTCAAGCTCAAGCGCGCCGTACCCGAGAAGCTCGCCGCCCGGTTCCCCGACCTCGATCGCGCGCTGGACCCTGAGCAGGATGCCGACGATCCCGCCTGGGCCGTGGTGAAGGGCGACATTCCCGCAGGTCACATCGAAGGGCTCGGCACGGTCGGCCGGGGCAACCACTTCGTCGAGCTGGCGCGGATCGGGACCGTCTTCGAGCCGGACCACGCCGGCCGTCTCGGGCTGGCCGCCGGCGACCTGGTGCTCATCGTGCACAGCGGTTCCCGAGGGCTGGGCGAACGCATCCTGCGGGCGCACACCGAGGTCCACGGCGCGGGCCCGGCTGCTGATCCCGACGCCTACCTGGCGATGCATGACGACGCCGTACGCTGGGGGTCGCTCAACCGGCGGCTGCTGGCCGCCCGGGTCGCCCATGCGCTGGGAGCCGAGCCCACCGAGCCGATCGTCGACCAGTGCCACAACCTGGTCGAGCTCCGCGACGGGATCTACCTGCACCGCAAGGGGGCGGCGCCGGGTGACGGCCGCGACGTGCTCATCGCCGGCACGCGAGGCACCCCTTCCTACCTCGTGGCCGCCCACGCCGGGCCGGACGCCGGGCATTCCGTGGCGCACGGCGCGGGCCGCAAGATGTCGCGTGCGGACGCCCTGCGCCGGGGGCGGGCCAAGCACACGGTCGAGGAGCTGCGCCGTACCCCGGTGGGGTCGCTGGTGGTGTGCGGCGACCGGCAACTGCTGTTCGAGGAGGCGCCGACGGCGTACAAGCGGATCGAGCAGGTGATCGCCGACCTCGTCGGCCACCGGCTGGCCACGCCCGTGGCCACCACGATCCCGCTGGTCACCTACAAGACCCCCGACCTGGGGTCCGCGCCCCGTAGCCGCCGTAAGCGTGGCCGGCCGTGAGCGTCCACCTGCTCCTGTCGGCCGGGCGTGGCCCGCAGGAGTGTGCCTGGGCATTGGCCGAGCTGCTGCACCGCCTGGAAGCCGACGCCACCCGGCAGGATCTGGAGACCCATCGGGCCCAGACTGTTCCCGGGGACCGGCCGGGCACCTACCGATCGGTCCTCATCCGGATCGCAGGTGACGACGCCGAGACGTTCGCCGCCTCGTGGACCGGAACCCTGTGCTGGCAGGCCCCCAGCCCCTACCGGGCCGGCACCGGTCGAAAGAACTGGTACGTCATCGCCCGGCCGTGCCGGCTCGACACCCCGCGCACGACGTTCACGGAAGCAGACGTCGACATCGTCGCCTGCCGCACCGGCGGCCCCGGCGGCCAGCACCGTAACAAGGCCAGCACGGCCGTGCGGGCGACCCACCGGCCCACGGGCATCGTCGTCGTGGTCGACACCGAGCGGCAGCTCAGCCTCAATCGCCGCATCGCCCTGCGGCTGCTGCGGCAGCGCATCGAACACGGTAACGCGGCGGCAGAGCACGCCGTCACCACCGCCCGCTGGCGCATCCACGACGAGCTCGTACGCGGCAACCCCACCCGCACCGAACGCCCGGAAACGCCGAGCCAGGACCCGGCCCCACAGGTGCGGACGCGCCGGCGACGGCGGCAGTGACTCTGTCGATGAGCAGGGGAGCCGGAGGTCGGCGAGGTCGGGCGCCAGCTCAGTGCCGGGATTCTCCGGCAGACCGGGCCGACCCAGCGCTGGAGCCGGGGCGCCAACGGCCCGGGCGTGCCGGTCCGGCCATGGGCGGCCGTGTTCGGAGGTTGCGTCTCAAGTCGCTCGAGGTCCCATAGTGGCGCCATGGACGACAAAGAGCTCTACTCGATCGGGGACGCCGCACGCCGGACCGGTCTGAGTGTCAGCGCCATCCGGTTCTACTCCGACGCCGCGGTGGTCGCGCCCACCCGCCTGACCGCTGCCGGCGCCCGGCTGTACGACGTTCGCGCGATCGCCCGGCTCGAAGTCGTCCGTACCCTCCGCGACCTGGGCACCGGCCTGGACGACATCCGCCGGCTGCTCGATGGTGAGACGTCACTGCGCGATCTCTTCGCGATGCACCTGGAACTCGTCGAGCGGCAGGAGCGCGGCCTGCGGGCCCGGCGGGCCGTGCTGCGGACCCTGGTCAAGCAGGGTGGCACGGTCGCGCAGGCGGCCCTGATGCACAAGCTCGTCTCGATGTCGGATGAGGAGCGCGAGCGGCTCATCGACGATTTCTGGAACGAGGTCGGCGAAGACCTCGACGTGTCTCCCGGTTTCGTCGACCGGTTGCGGACGATCCGGCCTCGGCTTCCGGACGATCCCACCGCCGCCCAGCTCGAAGCCTGGATCGAGCTGGCCGACCTGGTGCGGGACGAGGAGTTCCGCGGCGCCGTCCGCTCCTATCTGCTGGAGACCTACTCCACCCCGCAGGGACGGCTCGTGACCGCCACGCCGGTGCAGGACTTCGTCCACACGACCGGGACACGGATCATGGAGGAGATCATCGCCGCGTACCGCTCCGGGCTGACGGCGGATTCCCCACGAGCGCGGGAGGTCAGCGTACGCCTCGCGCACGCGACCGCCGAACTCGCCGGCAAACGCGCCACCGCGGAGTTCCTGAACCACCTGGCCACCCAGTTCCTCCTGGTCGAGGAGATCGAGCGTGCGGAGCTCCGGAAGGAGACGGACGCCGAGTCGCGGTTCGACAGCACTCATGGCAGGTACCTGTCCCTGGTGGCCGTGATCAACGGGTCGCCGGCCGGTGAGGGCGGGGAAGGTCCCGTGCCTTTCGGGTGGATTGCGGCGGCTCTTCGCGCTTCGGCATCCGAAGCCACCTCCTGACCGGCGTCGTGTCAGCGGCCGCGTCAGGAGGGCGACGGCCCGGTATCAGAGCGGTCGGCGATGGTTGAGCCCATGAACGGAACAGCGAACGCGGCACCGA
>NZ_JBFANM010000033.1:0-132246 GCF_040674815.1 Nonomuraea sp. NPDC049709 | reverse complement strand
CGCCCGGCGGGAGCGGTGGTGCTCCCGCCGGGCGCCGCCGGTTCGCGCACACGGCCCGAAGGTCCCAGGGGCTACGAGCCCAGGGAGATCCTGTCGAGGTCGGGGGCGGAGTCGTCGTCGTTGCCGATGGTGATCGTGTTGTCGCCCGCGTTCAGCGAGACGGTCACCGCCTGCGTGTACACGGTGTCGTTGCCCACGCCGCTGACCGGCACCTCGATCGGGGTGCCGCCGTTGACGGTGACGAAGTACGAGCGGTTCCCGTTGACGGTGAAGTCGATGAACAGCTGGTACTCGCCGGCCTGCTCAACCATGACGTCGCCGAAGCGGACGGACGCATCGGGCGAACCGCCGATGTTGCGCACCTTCTGCCCGCCGGAGCAGCGCGAGCAGTTCGTGACACCGGCGCTGCCGATGTCGTTCTGCGAGCTCTCCGCCTCGCGCATGAAGACGCGGTCGGCGGGACGGACCTGGATCGGCACCACCTTGGACACGCTGTGCGGCAGGCCGACGGTCTGGAAGTCCGCCTTGACCGGCACCTGCACGGGACCCGGCTGGCCGTCGGCGGGGCCGGTGACCGTCCAGGTGCCCTCGATCGACTGGCCCAGCCGCAGGTTGGCGGCGGTCGCCGGGGCGTTCTCGAGCGTCCAGCCCGCCGGTACCACGGGCGCCATCCGGACGTTGTCGACCGTGTCCTCGTCCAGGCGGAGCTTCGCGGAGATCTTGACGGACTGCCGGCCGGGGCCGACCCAGACCACGCCGGCCGGGTTCACGGTCATCGTGGTCTTCGGCGTGTACGACGCTGACGGCATCGGCCCGACCACGATCCGGTCCAGGCCGGGACCCTGCTCCTCGTCGCTGAACACCTTGATGGTGTTGGCCCCGGCGGCCAGCGGCACGGCGATCGACGCGTCCACGGGGACGTCCACGCCGGTGGCGGCGACGTTCTCCTTGATCGGCGCGGCGCCGTTGACGCTCACCGAGAAGGAACCTGCCTCGGCCGCCGTGTAGTCCAGTTCGAGCCGGTACGTCCCCGCCTCGTCGGCTCGGAGGTCGCGGTAGGTGACGGCGTTGCGGCTGCCGCCGCCCAGCCGGGTGACCTGCTTGCCGCCGGAGCAGGCGTCGCAGCCGGTGACCCGGGCGTTGCCGTCCCGGTCGTTGTGCCGGGCCTCAGCCTCCAGCGGCAGGCCGTCGGCGTCGTGGGTCGGGTAGTCCGACGCCACCCGGATCTCGTCGATCTTGAGCTGCCGGTGGAACGGCTTGGCCTGGGCGCCGCTCCAGGTGTCCAGCACCTCGAGCTTCAGGTAGCGCGTGTTCTGCTTGCCGAGGTCGATGAACTGCACGCCGCGGGCGCTGCGCATCGCGCCGGTGCGCACCGGCTCGCCCCAGGTCCTGCCGTCCGTGCTGGCGTAGACCTGGTAGTTCATGATCCGGGCGGAGTCCTCGGGCCGGCCGAACGACTCACGCGCGTGGGTGGGCGACCACTCCCGCTGGTTGACGGCCAGGTAGGCCGCCTTGCGGCGCTCGCCGAGGTCCAGCGTCACCGACACCGGCAGGTTGCCGTCGGCGTCCCAGTAGGTGGTGTGGTCGCCGTCCACGACGTTGGCGGCGGGGAAGCCGTCCTTCGCGGCGGAGGCGGTGGCCTTCACCTGGGAGGGCTTGAGGAAGTACTGCTGCCCGGAGGTGCGTACCTTGAAGACGGTGTCGTAGGTGTCCCAGTCGGTGACGCCGAGGATGGACAGGTAACCGCCGGACTGGGTGAACTTGACGGGCGCGCCGGTCCGTACGTCGGTGACCTGCGTCACCCGGTAGCCGTTGTCCCGCAGCCGGACCAGGTCCTGGCTCCTGGGCCTGGTCAGCACGTGCACGTACTGGGTCCTGGCCTCGTCGGCGACGGTGATGACCCCGTGGGCGCCGTCGTTCCAGAAGCCCGGCTGCATGCCGCCGTACATGTAGCCGCCGCCCTCGGTGCCCGTGATGGAGGACCAGATGGGGGGCAGCCAGGTGTCCATGAAGGCGTTGAACTTCTCCTGGCTCGGCGGGAATCTGCCGTTCACCATCGCGGTCTCGGCCATCAGCGACTTGATCGACGAGCCGGCGTTGGCCACGTACCGGCCGATGTTCAGGGGGAAGTCGACCGCGTTGTCCTTGCCGTCGTACCACCACTGGCCGCTGGTCGGCAGCTTGTAGTCGGCCTCGGTGAGGCGCGGCATCGGCGTGTAGGTGGCCTGCGGGTAGTCGTAGGCCGGGGTGATGCCGGTCTTCTGCTCGTTGCTGACGGTGTCCATGATCGGCGTGTCCTCGTTGTTGTTGCTCAACAACCAGGTCGGCCGCTTCTCACGGATCTGCTCGTACAGCTTGTTGCGCTCCCAGTAGGCGTTGTCGTTGTCGATCCAGAAGCCGGACAGGTCGGGGTACTCGTCCATGACCTCGTGGAACAGGTCGTAGCTGTACATGCCGAAGCCGTCGCGGGTGGTGAGGTCCACCTGCTGACCCTTGTAGGCGGAGTAGGCGGCGGAGTCGAGGGACTCGACGCCGGTCTCGTTGTGCCACTGCGGGTCGTCGGTCATGTAGAGCAGGACGTGGACGCCCTTGGCCTTGCCCGCCTCGACGAGTTCGCCGAGGAAGTCGCGCTTCGTCGAGCAGCTGCCGGGGATCTCCGACGGCCACGGCCGGGCGTAGCCGAGCCGGCTGTGGAAGGTCGCGAGCACGATGTAGGAGGCGCGCAGCTTCTTCGCCTCGTCGATCCAGTAATCGGCGGTCCAGCCGCCGTCGGTCACGTCACGCTCCCAGGCGGCGCAGTCGGTGTGGCGGGGAGCGGTGAACATGCCCCAGTGCAGGAACAGGCCGGCCGTGGAGTCGCGCATCCACTGCTGGCGCGGGTGCTCGACCTCCGCGCCGGCGGGCGCCGCGGTGAGCAGCGCCGCCACGAGGGAGAGGACCAGGGCGAGGGTGATCCCGGCGAAGCGCCGGGAACGGGACGCGACCCGGGGCGACCACCGGCGTCCGGGATCGCGCCGGGTGGGCGGGGGGAGGTTCATGACCACCGGCTTTCTCGTTGGAGCGATCAGGCTAATAATGCAAACAACACTGCCTAATCGGAATCCCGATGATCCAACGGCGACGGCCGGCGGTCAAGACCTCGGATCAATCCCGGGTACTTCCAGCAACGAGTTCAAGACCGTGTCGAGGGCCATCCGGGCGGCGCCGAGAGCCACCGAGTCGGCGCCCATCGTGGAGGTGACAACCTCGATCGGGAACAGGGTGAACTTGGCCAGCTCGCGGCGGAACGGCTCGGCGACGATCGCTCCGCCGCGCGACATGCCGCCGCCGAGCACGACGATCTCCGGGTCCACCGCCAGCGCGAGAAGGGCGGCGCCGCGCGCGAGGACCTCGGCGAACTCGATCAGCACCGCGAGACTCTCCGGATCCTGCCGGGCCGCGGAGGCGATGACCAGCTCGCCCTCCCGCCCCGCCGCGGAGGCCCTGCTCGCCGCGAGTTCGGCGCCGCGGGCGTGCAGCCGGGCCATCGCGGACTCCCAGCCGAGCATGGGCAGGGCCCCGATCTCCCCGGCCGCCCCATGCCTGCCCTGGTAGACCTGACCGTCCAGCAGGATCCCGGCGCCGGCCCGGTGACCTGCGAACATGTAGACGATGCTGCGGTGGTCCTGGGCGGCGCCCTTCCAATGCTCGGCCAGGGCGGCGAGCTTGACGTCGTTGGCCACCGCCACCGGCAGTCCCAGCCCCGCCGACAGCGTCGCGGCGACGTCCACCTCGGTGAACCCGGGCAGGGAGTAGGGGGTCAGCCCCGATCCGGCCTGGCCGGCGGCCACGTCGAACACACCCTCCGGGGCGCGCAGCGTCCCGGTCACGCCGCAGGCCACGCCGGTGATCTCGCCGGGGTCGAGGCCCGCGTCGCGCCAGCACGTTCGGGCGGTCTCCACCGCGGCCCGCAGCCGCTCGGGCGCGTCCAGGCTCGGGTCCAGCTCCCGGCGGTGCGAGGCGAGCGGATTGCCGCGCAGGTCGGTCACCACGGCCAGCGTCTTGTGTGCGCCGATGTCGATGCCGCTGACGTACCCGGACTCGGCACGGAAGCGGAAGTGGCGGGCCGGGCGTCCGGCCCCCCTGCTGTTCGCCTGCCGCGGCGGCACGGTCTCCTCCACGCGGCCCTCCTGGAGGAGCTCGGCGAGGAGATCCTCCGCGGTCGGCCGCGACACGCCGATGACCGCCCGCAGCTCCCGCAGCGTGAGCGAGGGGGCCTTGATGAAGGCGCCAAGGGCGGCGGCGAGGTTCAGTCGTCGCAGCAACGACGAGTCTCCGAGCCGGGTGGCTGCTTCTCCGTCTTGACTCATCCGATCAGGCGTCCTTATGCTCGCGGCGACAATAATGCTAGCTAGTCTGCATATTATAGTTTTGCGATCAACGATGCCGGAACTCCACCGCTCGGCGACAGCAGGACCGAAAGGGACACTCATGGCAGCACGTTGGAGAGGAGCGGTCGCCGCTGCGACGCTCACGACACTAGCTCTCGCCGGCTGTGCCAGTGGTGGGACGAGCGCGCCATCCTCATCCGGCGGTTCGGCCGAGATGACCATGCTCACTTTCGAGACCCCCAACCTGCCCGCCACGCTGTGGGACTCGGCGATCGCGCGCGTCTCCGCCAAGGTCCCGGGGATCAAGGTCAAGAAGCTGGTCACCCCGAACGTGGACCGCACCACCTACGCCAAGCAGCTGGCCAGCTCGGGCCAGCTCCCGGACATCATGATGGCGGTCAATCCGCAGGGATTCGCCGAAGGCGGCCAGCTCGCCGAGTTCACCCCCGAAGAGCTGAAGGAATACGCCTACCCGCAGTCCGGCGCGATCAACGGCAAGATCTACCAGCTGCCCACCAACGCCCAGCCCCAGTCGCTGCTCTACTACAACAAGGACGACTTCGCCAAGGCCGGGATCGGCAAGGTGCCGACCACCTGGGCCGAGTTCCTCGACACCTGCGCCAAGCTGAAGAAGGCCGGCATCACCCCGATCGCGGTCGGCGGCGGCGGCCAGGACACCTTCGCCAGCGTGTACGCGTGGGTGGGCGTCCTCGGCACCGACGTCTTCCTGCAGGACCCGGACTTCGCCAAGGAGATCAAGTCCGGGGCCAAGAACTTCACCGACCCCGCCTTCGTCAAGGCGACCGAGAAGATCGCGCAGCTGTCCAAGCTCGGCTACCTCGACAAGGAGGGCACCAGCCGGTCCTACGCCGACCACGAGAAGGCCTTCAGGGCCGGGTCGGCCGCGATGTACCCGATGGGTTCCTGGTTCGCCACCTCGGTGGACAACGACAAGCCCCCGTTCGAGGTCGGCGTCTTCGCCTGGCCGGGCGACGACGGCAAGGCCGTGGTGCCGAACCTGACCGGCGGCGGCATCAGTGTCAGCGCGAAGGCCGAGAACGTCGAGCTGGCCAAGAAGTTCGCGCTGGAGTGGACCAAGGACAAGGAGACCGCCGACGCCTTCACCAAGGCCGACGGCACCTTCAACACGGTCGCGGGTTACCAGCCGCCGGCGGACATGGGCCCGCTCTTCAACGAGACGCTGGCCATCTACGAGAAGGCGGTGAAGGACGGCACGGTGACCCCGGCCTTCTCGATAGAGCAGGGCGACAACGGCCTGCCCGCCGAGTTCACCGTACCCATCCAGCAGATCGCGGTCGAGCTCCTCGACGGCACGTCCGACGCCGCCACCGTGGTGAAGAAGCTCAACGACGAATACGCCGCTCTGAAGTAGGCGACCACCCGTGAGGGCGGACCTCTCCGTCCGCCGTCACTTGTTCTTTATTGAGAGGTCTTTCCCCCATGCCCGGCTCACCCCGCCACCACTCTCTCCAGGGTGGCCGGCTGCGCAGAGCGCGTGAGTTCTCCGGATTCGCCCTGCCTGGACTCTTCCTGTACGGAGTGCTGGTCCTGGTGCCGATCGTGTGGACCATCGTCCTCGGCTTCACCGACCAGACACGGTTCGATCCGCAGACCAGCTGGGTCGGGTTGAGCCAGTTCAGCCGGCTGTTCCAGGACGAGCAGTTCTGGCTGGTCCTGAAGAACACCTTCGTCGTCACGCTGATCGTCGTGATCGTGCCGAACGTGCTGGGCCTCGCCATCGCCCTGCTGCTCGACCGGGAGAGCCTGCTCTACCGGCTGCTGCGCTCGGTGTTCTTCACGCCCGTCATCCTGAGCGGCATCGTCGTCAGCGTCATCTGGCAGAGCCTGCTGCGGCCCGACGGGGTGCTGAATGCCGTCCTGCTGGACCTCGGAGTGGACAGCGCCCCGCGCTGGCTCTCCGACCCCGACCTCGCGCTGTACTCGATCAGCGGGATCCTCTGCTGGCAGATGCTGGGCTTCTGCGTGGTGGTCTACCTCGCCGGCCTGAACTCCGTCCCGAAGGAACTGCACGAGGCGGCGCTCATGGACGGCGCCGGATGGCTGCGGCGTTTCCGTTCGGTCACCTGGCCGATGATCGCGGCTTCGGTCACCATCAACACCGTCATGCTGCTGATCAGCGGCTTCAAGGTGTACGAGCACATCCTGGTGCTGACCAACGGCGGCCCCGGGCGCAACGCCACCGCCTCCATCGCCTTCGACGTCATCGAGAAGGGCGTACGGGGCGACCGGATCGGGTTCTCGGCGGCCGAGGCGACGATCATGCTCGCCGTCATCGTCGCGATCACCGGCGTCGTCCTGCGGCTGCTGCAACGTCGAGAGGTACACCTGTGACATCCGGTTTCCAGGTCGTGCGGCCGGTGTTCGCCGTCGCGCTGACCGCGTTGTTCTTCTTCCCCATCTACATCGTCGTCACCGGCATGCTCAAGCCCGCCGACGAGATCCAGTCCTCGCCCCTCGGGCTGCCCGCGCCGCTCACCGGGGAGAACCTCGGAGCAGTCTTCGGGCGTGAGGACGGCCTGTTCTGGTCGTCGCTGCTGAACAGCGTCCAGATCACCGTGCTGTCAGTGCTCCTGCTCACGCTGTGCTCGGCGATGCTGGCGCACTACCTGGTGCGCTCGAAGGCGCGCTGGACCAAGCCGGCGATGCTGATGCTGCTGTCCGGCCTGATGATCCCGCCGGCGGTGATCCTGCAGCCGGTCACCCAGGTCCTCGACGCCGTGGGCCTGATGAACACGCTGCCCGGCGTGGTGCTCGGCAACGTCGCCTACTACCTGCCGTTCGGCGTGTTCGTCTTCGCCGGGTTCATCGGCACCGTGCCGGTGGACATCGAGGAGGCGGCCGGCATCGACGGCGCGAGCCGGCTGCGGATGTTCTGGCAGGTGGTGTTCCCGACGCTGCGGCCCGCCGCAGCCAGCGTGATGATCTTCCTCGGGGTGTGGGTCTGGAACGACTTCCTCAGCCCGCTGGTGATCCTCGGCCCCGAGTCCGGCACCACGGTCACCGTCGGCGTCTACCGCTCGGTGGGCGAGTACTCGACGAACTTCGGCACCCTGTACGCGTTCTCGTTCCTGGCCTCGCTTCCGGTACTGCTGTTCTTCGTGGCGCTGCAGAAGCAGTTCGTGGCCGGCCTGACCGCGGGATCGGTCAAGTGAGCGCCCGCCCGTCCGCGGTGACGTACGACGCCGACACCGGAGTGCTGCTGCTCGACACCCCCCGCACAAGCTATTCGGCGTACGTCGGGCGCGCCGACGACATCCCGGTCCACACCTACTGGGGCCCGCCCATCACCGCCGAGGACGCGGCCTACCTGGCGACCACGACCGCTGCACGGCTGGCGTCGGAGTGGGAGTGCTTCCGCTCGGCCGCGAACCGGCACGAGGAATACCCGCTCGACGGCGGGCTGCAGTTCGGCCGGGCCGCGCTGTCGGTGGAGTTCCCCGGGTCGGTGCGCAGCATCGAGTGGCGGCTCGCCAGGCACGAGATCACCGCCGGGCCCGGCCACCAGGAGCTGGCGCTGTGGTTCGAGGCGCGGCACCAGGAGCTGACGGTGGCCCTGTACTACCGGGTCCACGACGACAGCGACGTCATCGACCGGTGGGTGGTCGTGCGCAACGACTCCACCACGGACGCCGTCGACGTACACCGCCTCGACTCCGCCGCCTGGGTGACCCCCGAGCAGCCGCGGCACCGGATGACCCACCTCACCGGCCGCTGGGCGGCCGAGACCCAGGTGCGCCGGACCGACCTCGCCGACGGCCACCTCGTCCTGGAGAGCCGCCGCGGCATCACCGGCCACCACGCGAATCCGTGGTTCGCGATCGACGACGGGACCGCCACGGAGGAGAGCGGCCGGGTCTACAGCGCGACGCTGCACTGGAGCGGTTCGTGGCGGATGCTCGCCCAGCGGGAGCTGGACGAACCGGCCCAGGTGCTGTTCGGCTGGGGGCACGAGGGCTTCGGCCCGCGCCGGCTCGAACCGGGCGAAATGCTGAAGACGCCGATCAGCTCGGGCCTGTTCACCGCGGGCGGGTTCGGCGCGATGAGCCACGCGTGGCACGAGTACGCCCTGCGCCACGTCCTGCCGAACTCCGGCGAGTTGCGGCCGGTGCTGTTCAACTCCTGGGAGGCCACCGGCTTCGACGTGGACGAGGTGGGTCAGCGGGCGCTGGCCCGGCAGGCGGCCGACCTCGGCTGCGAGCTGTTCGTCCTCGACGACGGGTGGTTCGGGCGGCGCTCCGGCGACCGGGCCGGTCTCGGCGACTGGTGGGTCAACACCGACCGGTTTCCGGGCGGCCTGAAGCCGCTGATCGACGAGGTGCACGCGCTCGGCATGGGCTTCGGGCTGTGGATCGAGCCGGAGATGGTCAACCCCGACTCCGACCTTTACCGCGCCCACCCCGAGTGGACCTACCACTATGCCGGCCGGGAACCGCACACCATGCGGCACCAGCTGGTGCTGAACCTGGCCAGAACGGACGTGGCCGAGTGGGTCTTCGGGGAGCTGGACGCGCTGCTGTCGGCCAACGACATCCAGTTCGTCAAGTGGGACATGAACCGGCCGTTCACCGACGCGGGCTGGCCGGAGCAGCCGGACCGGCAGGGGCGGCTGTGGCTCGACCACGTGACGGGTGTCTACGGCGTGATCGACGCGTTGCGCCGCAAGCATCCCGGCGTGGCGTTCGAGGCGTGCTCGGGCGGTGGCGGCCGGGTGGACTTCGGGATCATGGCCAGGACGGACCAGTTCTGGCCCTCCGACAACACCGACGCGCTGGACCGGCGCTACATCCAGCACGGCT
The DNA here is from genome assembly GCF_040674815.1 of Nonomuraea sp. NPDC049709. Lineage (NCBI taxonomy): Bacteria > Bacillati > Actinomycetota > Actinomycetes > Streptosporangiales > Streptosporangiaceae > Nonomuraea > Nonomuraea sp. NPDC049709. The sequence continues at coordinate 123,038 of NZ_JBFANM010000033.1, read as the reverse complement.
TCAGCCACCTCTATCCGGTGCGGACCATGTCGTGCTGGGTGACGGACCTGCCGACCTTCATCAACAAGCGACGGGTGCCGCTGACGTACCGCTTCCACGTCGCGATGGCCGGGGTGCTCGGGATCGGCGGTGACCTGAACGCCTGGACGGCCGAGGAGACGCAGGAGGCCAGGCGGCTCATCGCGCAGTACAAGGAGATCCGCCACATCGTCCAGCACGGCCGCCTGCACCGGCTGGGCGAACCGGGCAGGTCGGCGTCCGCGGTGCAGTACGTGACGGCGGACCGGAAGGAGTCCGTCGTCCTCGTCTACCAGGAGGCCCAGCAGTACGACGGCAACCCGGCTCCGATCCGGCTGCGCGGCCTCGCCCCCGGAGGCAGGTACCGGGTGGACGGCGGCCCGGTGCTGTCCGACGCTGTGTTGTCCGGCGCGCTGCTGCTGGGCCACGGGATCACCCCGCAGCTCACCGGTGACTACGCGAGCACGCTGATCCGCCTCGAACTCCTGGACTGACCGCTTGGGAGCGCCCCCAGCCCGAGCCGTGAATGTAGATGACCACAGGAAGGTCGCCGCTGCTGCCCGCCGGACGGACGATGCAGGCCCTGACCTGGCGGGTGGGCCCACCGGGGACGGCAATCCACTCCTCGTCCACGGCAGGCATGTCGACGGGGCCGGGCTGGACATCGTCGACGATGCGGCCCTCCGCTGCGTGTGCCTTTGCTCCAAGGACGGGTGGTTGACGCGGCGCAGCGCCGGATGCCGTACAGCTGCGAGGCGATCACACCGGCGGTGTCACAGTGGCGCGCCATTCTCGGCGGCAACGTCTGGATGCCCGGCACCAGCAGGCCCGAGGTCGCGCATGAGCGTCCGTCGCAGTCGCCGAGTGATCCACGTTGATCAGTGCAAGGCGGTCAGGGTGGCCAGGTAGTCGTCGAGGAGCTCGACTTGTCGCTGTGGCGGGAACGCCGCCGGGTCGAACAGGGCCTGGACCACCAGGCCGAGAATGAAGGATTGAGCGCCGGCTGCGATGTGGACGGGGTCGCCAGGGGGCAGTTCGCCGAGCTCCTGGGCTGCGGCCACCCGCTCGCTCAGCCGGTCCCGGCTCTGGGCGTACTTGCGGGCGTAGCCGGTGCTCAGCTCGGGGTCGGAGAGTGCGGCATCCCAGGAGGAGACCCAGATGCGGTTGCTGTCGGTGGCCTCGGGGGTCAGCGGCAGGATGTCCAGCAGTGCGTCCCTGAGGGCGGCCAGACCTTTGCCCGCGTGGCGGCGAGGCCGGGAGGCGGTGCGCTGTTCGAGCAGGTCAAGGGCGTACTCCACCAAGGTGTGCTTGGTGGGGAAGTAGTGCGTGAGCAGGCCGGTGGTCGCGCCAAGCTCGGCGGCGACGGCGCGCAGGGTCAGGCCGGCGAAGCCGCGTGTGGCCATTACCTGCCATACCGCTGCGGAGACGTCGCGCCGGCGAGCCTCGTGGTCTCCCTTGGTGCGTGGCATGCTGCCACGGTACATTGCCGTAACGCTTGTTATGTGAATGGAGGGCTTTTCATGTTCTCGCTGCCGCTGCGCGACGGTGCTCATCTCGGGCCGCTGGAGGTCTGGCATGCCGAGGAGTTCGCCGACCATCTGGACCGGGCCCGCGAGCACATTCGTCCCTGGGTCGGCTCCGCGTTCGTCACCGACGACGTGGACGCGGCGCGGGCCACGCTCAAGCGGTACGCCGAACGCCAGGCCGGCGACGGTGCGCGCCTGTACGGCATCTGGCGCGATGGGGTGTTGGTCGGCGGTGTGATGTTCACGGATTTCGATGCCGCGCTCGGCTCGTGTGAGATCGGTTGCTGGCTGGAGCCGTCCGCTGAGGGCCACGGACTGATCACGCAGGCGTGTGGGGCGTTGTTGGACTGGGCGTTCACGTCCCGAGGGCTGCACCGGGCCGAGTGGCACTGCCGGGCCGACAACGAGCGCAGCTCAGCGGTGGCCAAGCGGCTCGGCATGACGCTGGAGGGTGTGCGACGCGAGGCATGGCCGTACCAGGGCGTGCGCCACGACAAGCAGATCTGGGCGGTCCTTGCTTCCGAACGGCGGGCATGAGCCGGTGACCGGCAGTGCTCGGGGGTGGTCGGGGTCGTGCTGTTCTTCCTGGAGCCGGCCGCCGCCACCGGGCACGAGGCGTACCTGGAGGACGCACGGTGCGGAGTGCGCGGTGGCGCGAGCCGTGCTGTCCCAGGTCTCCCCGGCGCTGGTGCACGCGGCGGCCTGACGTGGTGCCCTTCACAAACCAGATCCGGCATGCCAAAATCATGGAAAATATGTAGGAATTGCCTGGAAAGGGAGGCGCATGGCGGCAGGGGTGGGGTTGCTCGGCCTCGGCCACACCTTCGGCAACGGTCACGCCGTGCTGCGGGACATCGAGCTGCACATCCCGCCCGGTGAAATCGTGGCCATCCTCGGCACCTCGGGCTGCGGGAAGTCGACGCTGCTGCGGCTGGTGGCCGGGCTCGAAGCCCCGGCCGCCGGAAAGGTGCTGGTGGGCGGCCGCGCCGTCCGGGGGATCGACGAGCGCTGCGCCGTGGTCTTCCAGGAGCCGCGGCTGCTGCCCTGGCGCGACCTCGCCGGGAACGTGGCGCTCGGCCTGCCGAAGGGCACCGGCCGGGTGGACGGGGACCGCATCGTCCGGCACTGGCTCGACGTCGTCGGCCTGGCCGGCTTCCACGGGCACCGGCCGCGCCAGGTGTCCGGCGGCATGGCCCAGCGCGCGGCGCTCGCCAGGGCGCTGGCCCGGCAGCCCGGCGTGCTGCTGCTCGACGAGCCGTTCGCCGCGCTGGACGCCCTCACCCGGCTGCGCATGCAGGACCTGCTGGCCGACGTGCAGCGCGGCGCGGGGACCACGGTCCTGCTCGTCACCCATGACGTGGACGAGGCCCTGCACCTGGCCGACCGGGTGGTCCTGCTCGGCAGCAGCCCGCCGGACGCGGGCGCGACCGTCCTGACCGCGCTCGAGGTGCCTCATCCCCGGCCGCGTGACCGCGCCCACCCCGAACTCGCCGCCCTCCGCGCCGACCTGCTGGAGCGACTCGGCGTTCCCCGGCCCGTCCCTGCCGAAGAGGCAGCCCCGTGAAGGAAACACCATGATCCACCGTCGGCACCTGCTCGCCACCGCCCTGCTCGCCATCCTGGCCACCGGTTGCGTGCAGGGGGAGAGCGGCGCCGCGCCGCCCGCGCAGGGGCAGTTGCGGCTGGACTACGCCTACTACAACCCGCTCAGCCTGGTCATCCGCAAGCAACGCTGGCTGGAGAACGAGCTCAAGGGCACCAAGGTCACCTGGGTCCTGTCGGCCGGCAGCAACAAGGCCAACGAGAACCTGCGCGCCGAGACCATCGACGTCGGCTCCACCGCCGGCGCCGCCGCGCTGCAGGCCCGAGCCAACGGCAGCCCGATCAAGACGATCGGCATCTACACCAGACCGGAGTGGACGGCGCTCGTCGTGGCCAAGGATTCGCCCGTCACCGAGGTCAAGCAGCTCAAGGGCAAGAAGGTCGCCGCGACCAAGGGTACGGACCCGTACTTCTTCCTGCTCCAGGCGCTGCAGGAGGCGGGCCTCGGCGGCACGGATGTCGAGGTCGTCAACCTGCAGCACGCCGACGGCAGGACGGCGCTCGAACGCGGCGACGTCGACGCCTGGGCCGGGCTCGACCCGCTGATGGCGCAGAGCCAGGTGGACGCCGGCTCCAAGCTCGTCTACCGCAATCCGGTCTTCAACTCCTACGGCTTCCTCAACGCCCGCGAGGGCTTCCTCACCGAGCATCCGGACCTCGCGCAGAAGGTGATCGACGCCTACGAGCGGGCGCGCACGTGGATCGCCGCGCACCCCGACGAGGCCGTCCAGCTACTGGCGGCCGAGGCCAAGCTCGCCCCCGAGGTCGCCTCGGTGGTGCTGAAGGAGCGGACGGAAGCGGACATCAGCCCGGTGCCCGGCGCCGAGCAGCGCGCGGTGCTGGAGCGCATCCTGCCGACCCTCGTCCGGGAGAGCCAGGTGCGCTCGGAGGCGGAGGCCCGCGGCGCGCTGGACGCGCTGTTCGAGCCCCGGTTCGCGGAGAAGGCGCAGGCGTCTTCGTGACCGAGCGTGCCGGCGGCCCCGCCTCCCGGCCGGCCGACGTCCGGCGGCCGCGTGGAGGCGGGCGCCGGTCCTCGCGGCCGGGGCGGATCGCCGCAGGGCTGGTGGTGCCGCTGATCGCGCTGGCCGCCTGGCAGGCCGCCGCCACCGCGGGTGTGTTCACCCCGGCGCAACTTCCCGCGCCCTCCGCGGTCCTGGCGGCGGTGGCGGAGCTGGCCCGGCGGGGCGAGCTCTGGCAGCACGTCGCGATCAGCGGGCAGCGCGTCCTCCTGGGCTTCGCCGCCGGCGCGTCGGCGGGCATGCTGCTGGGCGCGGCGGTCGGGCTGTATCCGCCGGTCCGGGCCCTGCTCGCGCCGAGTGTCGGCGCCCTGCGCGCGGTGCCGTCCCTGGCGTGGGTGCCGCTGCTGGTGCTCTGGCTGGGCATCGCCGAGGCCCCGAAGATCGTGCTGGTGGCGATCGGCGCCTTCTTCCCCGTCTACACCACGGTTGCCACGGCGCTGGCCCACGTGGATCCGCACCTGGTCGAGGCCGGCCGCGCGTACGGGCTGCGCGGGGTGGGCCTGCTCACCCGCATCCAGCTCCCGTACGCCGCGCCCGCCGTCCTCGCCGGGCTGCGGCTCGGCCTCGCCCAGGGCTGGCTGTTCCTGGTCGCGGCCGAGCTGATCGCCTCGTCCATGGGGCTCGGCTTCCTGCTGATCGACAGCCAGAACACCGGCAGGACGGACATCCTGTTGCTGTCGATCCTGCTGCTCGCCCTGCTCGGCAAGGCCGCCGACGCGCTGCTCGGCCTGCTGGCGAGAAGCCTGTCCGGGCCCCTCGCCCACGATCCCGGATGACGGGACGGCGTCAGGCGACCGCGCGCAGCGGGACCGCGTTCACCTCGTCGGCCAGCGCGCGCAGCCGGGGCCTCAGCTCCTCAGCCAGCGGGGTGATCTGTGTGTCCAGCACGAAGAGCCCCCGGGTCACGTGCCGCGCCCCCAGCACGCTGAGCACCGGCCGCAGCGCGTAGTCCACCGCCAGCAGATGCGCCTGCGTGCCCCCGGTGGCGATGGGCACCACGGTCTTGCCCGCGAACGCCTTCTGCGGCAGCCCGTCGAGGAATGCCTTGACCAGGCCGGTGTAGGCGGCCTTGTAGATGGGCGTGGCCAGGACGATCACGTCGGCGTCGGCCACGGAGCGTTGCGCGGCAACCAGGTCCGGATGGCCGCCGTGGCCGAGCAGCAGCGGCTCGGCGGGCAGGCCACGCAGGTGGAGCAGGGAGACCGCGCCGTCCAGGAGCTCGGCCACGTGGTCGAGGAGTCGTCCGGTACGGGAGGTCGCGGAGGGGCTGCCCGAAATCAGGAGCACGCGGGTCATGACGGAGGAATCCCTTCAGAACAGGCCGTTCAGCGGCGGCTGTGCGCCGGTGAGGTGGTAGGCGCCGACCACGGCGGCCTTCCAGGCGCGGGGGTTGTGGTTGGCGACGGTCCTGGCGTTGCGCCAGTGCCGGTCGAGGTTGTGGCGGCGCGCGACCGCGGAGCCGCCGCCCACGTCGAACAGCAGCTCGGCCGCCTTCAGAGCGGACTCCGCGGCGACGAACTGGGCCTGGGCCACCTCGACGGCCGCGTCTGTGAGCAGGCCGGGCTCCAGGTCGCCCGCCCATGCCTGGTCGATCGTGGCGGCGGCGCGCAGGACCGCGGATTCGGCGGCGTAGGCACGGGCGGAGATCTCCCCGACGGCGTGGCGCACGTACGGGTCGTCCACGGATCGGGCGGCGCCGCTGTGCTGGATCGGGCGGGCGCGCTCGCGGGTGAAGCCGACGGCGTCGGTCAGGGCTCCCCGCGCGATCCCGGCCAGTACGCCGGCGAGGTAGAGCTGCATGAACGCGCTGACGGGGGAGCGGGCGGCGGTCCCGGGGCGCTCGGCGATCTCGTCCGGCAGTACCTTGACCGCGTTGAGCCGGGTCGTGCCGCTGGCCGTGAGCCGCTGCCCGATCCCGTCGAAGTCGTCGAGCAGCTCCAGCCCCTCCCGGTCGCGCGGCAGCGTGAAGAACACCCGCTCGCCGGAGTCGTCCACGGCCGACGCGCTGACCCAGTCCGCGTACAGGGCGCCCGTGCTGTAGTACTTGCTGCCGTTCACGACGCCGTCGCAGTCGATGCGGGTGCGCACCTCGCCGTTGGCCCCGCCGATCTCCCAGCCCGCGTTGCCGAACACGTCCCCGGCCAGGAAGCGCGGGAACCAGCGTGCGCGTTCCGGTTCTTCGGAGGTGAGCAGGTGCTCGACCCGGCCGAAGCTGGGGCGTACCGCCTGGGCGATGTTGGAGTCGGCGGCGGCCAGGGAGATGAGGAAGGCGAACACCTCGGCCACGCTGGAGCCGCCTCCGCCGTAGGAGGCGGGGATGCGGAAGGTGAACAGGCCGGCGGCGGCCAGGGCGCGGATCTCCCGGTGCGGGAGCTCGCGGGCGAGCTCCCGCTCCGCGGCCCCGGCCGCCAGCTCGGGAAGCAGTCCGTCGGCGCGCCGCCGCAGTTCCGTCAGCGTGCTCACCGCGCTCCCGCCGTGGCGAACGGGATCGAGGCCGGTTCGGCGGCGGCCGGCTCCGTGGGGTGCTGCCACAGGCCGCGCTCGCGCAGGAGGGGCAGCACGCCCTCGCCGAACCAGTACGCCTCCTCCAGGTGCGGGTAGCCCGACAGCACGAACTCGGTGAGGCCGAGGCGGTGGTACTCCTCGATGCGGTCGGCGACCTCGGCGTGGCTGCCGACCAGCGCCGTGCCGGCGCCGCCGCGCACCAGGCCGACGCCCGCCCACAGGTTCGGGTAGATCTCCAGGTCGTCGCGCCTGCCGCCGTGCAGGGCGAGCATGCGCTTCTGCCCCTCGGACTCGCTGCGGCCCAGGCCGGCCTGCACCTTCTCCACGGCCGCCTGGTCGATGCCGTCGAGCAGCCTGCGTGCCTGCGCCCACGCCTGCTCGCTGGTGTCGCGGGTGATGACGTGCAGTCTGATGCCGTGCCTGAGGGTACGGCCCTCGGCGGCGGCCAGCCCGTTCACCCATGCGATCTTCCGGGCCACGGCGTCCGGCGGCTCGCCCCAGGTGAGGTAGGCGTCAACGTGCCGGGCGGCCACCCGCCCGGCGGCGGGGGAGGAGCCGCCGAAGTACACGTCGGGCACCGGGTCGGGCAGCCGGTTGAGCCGGGCGTTCTCGACCTGGAGGTGATCACCTTGCAGGCTGACCGTCTCGCCCCGCCACAGCGCCCGCACCACCTGCAGGAACTCATCGGTACGCGCGTAGCGGGCGTCCTTGCCCAGGAAGTCGCCGTAGGCGCGCTGCTCGTGGCTCTCCCCGCCGGTCACCACGTTCAGCAGCAGCCGCCCGCGCGAGTGCCACTGGAAGGTGGCCGCCATCTGCGCGGCCAGCGTGGGGGAGACCAGCCCGGGACGGAAGGCCACCAGGAACTTCAGCCGTTCGGTGGTGCCGGCCAGCATCGCGGTGGTCAGCCAGGCGTCCTCGCACCACGCGCCGGTGGGGGTCAGCGCGCCGACGAAGCCGACCTGCTCGGCGGCGTGCACGATCTGGCGCAGGTAGGGCAGGGTCGCGGGGCGGGCGCCGGAGGCCGCGCCCGCGGGGAGCCCGTGGCCGCCGCCCACGACGTCGCGGCTGTCGCCGTACGTGGGCAGGAACCAGTGGAACGTCAACGTCATCGCTTCTCCTAGAGCAGGCCGTGCCGGGGCGGCAGCTTGCCGTCGAGTACGTAGCGGCCGATGTGCTGGATCTTCCAGCGGGCCGGGTCGTGCAGGGTGTGGGTACGGGCGTTGCGCCAGTGGCGGTGCAGGTTGAGCCTGTCGAGGCTGGACCGGGTGCCGCCCAGCTCGAAGATCGCGCCGCCCAGCTCCACCGCCACGGGGTCGGCGAACGCCTTGGCGGCGGCCACGGCGATGGAGGCGGCGCCGGCGCTCTCGTCGGTCAGGTCGTCCCGGGCGGTGTCCACGGCCTGCGCGGCCCGGTCGAGCAGCGCCTCGGCGGCGCGTACCCTGACGGCCAGCTCGCCGGCCCGCTGGACGACGAGCGGATCGTCGGCCGCGCGCTCCTGACCGCTCTCGAACCACGGCCTGGCCTTGGTCCGGACGAACTCCAGCGCCTCCTCCAGGGCGCCGCCGGCGATGCCGACGTCGATGGCGGCGTGCAGGAGCTGGGCGTACGCGCCGTGGAGCTGCGGCCCCTGGAACGTCAGGTGGTGCGGCACCACGCGGTACTCGGGAACGAACACGTCCTCCAGCGTCACCGTGCCGCTGGCGGTGGTGCGCTGGCCCATGCCGTCCCAGTCGTCCACCACGGTCAGACCGGGGGCGTCGCGCGGCACGTACGCCACGTGCAGGGTCCGGTCCTCGCGCCGTGCCAGGACGGGGATCCAGTGTGCGAACAGCGCGCCCGTGCTGTAGTGCTTGGTGCCGTTCAGCAGGAAGCCCCCTGCGGGGGCGGCGACCAGCGCGGTCCGGTAGTCCTGGACGTGCTTGGTGCCCGCCTCCGACTGCGCGTTGCCGAAGCGCCTGCCGTCCAGCACCTCGGCGAAGAAGAACTTGCGCTGCACGTCCGTGCCCTGCTGCCGCAGCACGTTGACGTAGACGAAGTGGCTGTGCGGGATCTGCGCGAGGTTCGGATCGGCCGCTGCCAGCAGCCGGAACACCTCGGCGAGGGTGCGCGCGCTCACGTCGGCGCCGCCGTGCGCGCGCGGCACGGTGACGGCGAGCAGCCCGCTGGCCGACAGCCGGTCGAGCTCGGGCTCCGGCAGGCGGCGTTCGGCGTCGCGGGCCGCCGCCCCTTCCGCGAACCCGGCGGCGAGCTCGCGCGCCGCCGCGAGCGCCTCGGCGTCGTCGGCGATCACGTGGGTCATGTTGTTTCGTCCGTTCTCCGTGTTACGTTATGGTTCACCGTAATCCCTGCAATACAGGTAGGCAATACCTGTTTAAGGACCTCCATGCTCACCCGCTCCACAATGCTGCTCGTCACGGCCCTGCTGCTGGCGGGGTGCGGCGCTGACGCCACGCCGCAGCCGGCCGCCGGCGACGTCGGTCCGAAGCCCGGAGGCACGCTCGTGCTCGGGGAGAACGCCGACGAGCCCGCCTGCCTCGACCCCCACCAGCTGTCCACCACGAACACCACGGTCGTGGGTCGCCCGATCTTCGACTCGCTGCTGTGGCAGGACGCCGAGGGCGACCTGAAGCCCTGGCTGGCCTCCGCCTGGAAGGTCTCCGACGACGGCCTGACCTACACCTTCACCCTCCGGGACGGCGTGACGTTCCACGACGGGTCAGCCTGGAACGCCGAGGCTCTGAAGCTCAACCTGGAGCACATGCGCGATCCGGCGACCAAGTCGCCGCTGGCCGCCTCGTACATCGCGCCGTACCGGGACGCGAAGGTCGTGGACGAGCACACCTTGCAGGTACGCCTGAGCTCGCCGTACTCGGCGTTCCTGAACGTGCTCGCGCAGTCGTACCTGGCCATGCTCTCGCCCGAGCAGCTCAAGGAGGCCCCGGCGAGCACCTGTGAGCACCCGGTCGGCTCGGGGCCGTTCGTGTTCGACAAGTGGACCAAGGGTCAGAGCATCACCTACCGCAAGAACCCCGGGTACACGTGGGCGCCGACCGGGCGCACGGGTCCCGCGTACCTGGACGGTCTGGAGATCCGCTTCCTGGCCGAGGACGCCACCCGCTACAACGCGCTGCTCGCCGGCGAGGTCAACGTGATCGACAACACCCCGCCGGCCTCCGACTTCACCGCCGGCCGTGGCATCTCCCACGATCCGGCCAAGGCGAGCACGCTGCTGGACGAGGCGGGCTGGAGCGCCAAGGACAAGGACGGCATCCGGCTCAAGGACGGCAAGCGCCTGACCGCCGTAGCCATCGACACGGGTGTGAACCCGCAGAACACGCAGATCCTGGTCCAGGCCCAGGCCGCCGCCGCGAAGGCGGGCATCGAGATCAGGATCGACAACGTCACCGCCCAGGAGTCCCAGGATCGCACCGGCAAGGGCGACTTCGACGTCTCCGTCGGCATCTGGACGACCAACACGGCCGACGTGCTGTGGATCCAGTACTCCTCGAAGAACATCACCACCCCCGAGCGGCGCGGCCAGAACACCACCAGGCTCGCCGACGACGACCTCGACAAGCTGCTCGAAGAGGCCAGGGCCCGCACGAACGCCGCAGAACGGGCCGGAATCTACGGCAAGGCACAGACCCGGCTGCTCGAACTGGCGCCCGCCATCCCGCTCTACGACAGGCCCAGCCTCGTCTCCGCGCAGAAGCGGGTGCACGGCCTGACCTGGGACTACGCCTACGGCGCTGTCACCTTCCACGACGCATGGGTGAGCTGACACATGACCAAGACCCCCCTCGCCGCCCTCGCGCTCGCGCTGCTGCTCGCCGGATGCGGCAGCGCGGCCGGGAGCTCGGGCGGCACCACCAACACCCCCAAGTCCGGCGGCACCCTGATCCTCGGCGAGAACGGGCAGGAGCCGCCCTGCCTCGACCCGCACGGCAACGCCAGCTCCGACGGCCCGGTGACCACGGTCCCGGTGGCCGACTCGCTGGTGTGGTTCGACGTGGACGGCACGATCCAGCCGTGGTTGGCCGACAGCTGGGCGATCTCCGACGACGGCCTGACCTACACCTTCAAGCTCCGCCAGGGCGTGAAGTTCCATGACGGGGCCGTCTGGAACGCCGAGGCGCTCAAGACCAACTTCGAGCACATGCGCGACCCGGCGACCAAGTCACCGCTGGCGGCCTCGTACATCGCGCCGTACAAGGACGCGAAGGTCGTGGACGAGCACACGCTCGAAGTGCACCTGAGCTCGCCGTACCGGCCCTTCCTCGATGTCCTCGCCCAGGGCTACCTCGGCATGATCTCCCCCAAGCAGATCAAGGAGTCCCCGCAGACCATCTGCGAGCACCCGATCGGCTCCGGCCCGTTCGTCTTCGACAAGTGGACCAAGGGCCAGAGCGTCACCTACCGCCGCAACCCCGACTACAACTGGGGGCCGAAGAGCGCCAAGCACACCGGCCCTGCCTACCTGGAGCGGCTGGAGATCCGCTTCCTCGCCGAGGACGCCACCCGCTACAACGCGCTGGCCGCCGGTGAGGTGCACGCCATCGACTTCACCCCGCCGCAGAACGTCGAGGACGTCAAGGCCAACCCCGACCTCGGCTTCCTCACCGCGATCCGGCCCGGCCACCCGATGTCGTTCTGGCTGAACACCTCGCGCCCGCCGTTCGACGACGTTCGCGTCCGCCGGGCACTGCTGGCCGCCGTGGACCGCGACTCGATCATCAAGGGCATCTCCTTCGGCCAGTACCAGGTGGCGCAGGGCTTCGTCACCACCTCCACGCCCGGCTACGCGCAAGGGCTGAGCGGCACCGTCAGGCACGACGAGGCCCTGGCGAACAAGCTGCTCGACGAGGCGGGCTGGACGGCCAGGGACAAGGACGGCGTCCGGCTCAAGGACGGCAAGCGGCTGACCGCGTACTTCCCGATCGCCGCGAACTTCCCCGCCCAGCGCATGCAGATCGCCGTGCAGACCCAGGCCGCCGCCAGGAAGATCGGCCTGGACATCCAGATCCAGACGCCGCCCGAGCAGGAGCTCACCGACCGCTCGGTCAAGGGCGACTACGACCTGACCTCCGGCCTGTGGGCCACGAACACGGCCGACGTGCTGTGGATCCAGTACTCCTCCAAGAACATCACCACTCCCGAGCGGCGCGGCCAGAACGTGGCCCGGCTGGAGGACGCGAAGCTCGACGACCTCCTCGAAGAGGCCAGAAGCGCCCAGGACCCCACCGAGCTGTACAACCAGGCGCAGGCCAGGCTCCTCGAACTCGTCCCCGCCATTCCCTTCTACGACGACCCGCGTCCGGTCGCCTACCACAAGAAGGTCCGCGACCTGGCCTTCACGCCCGCCTACCCGTCGCCGTACTTCTACGACACCTGGCTGGACGAGTGATGAAGACCCTGACGTTCATCGGATGGCGCCTGCTGGCCGGGGTCGGCGTGTTGTGGGGTGCGGCGACCCTGACCTTCCTGGTGGTGCACTTCACCCCCGGCGACCCGGCCGAGGCCGTCGTCGGGGGTGAGGGCGCCGCCCCGACCCCGGAGGTGCTCGCCCAGGTCAGGGCCGAGTACGGGCTCGACCGCCCCTGGTACGAGCAGTACGCCGCCCACCTGTGGCGCATCGCGCACGGCGACTTCGGCACCTCCTACCGCCTGCACACCCCGGTCACCCGGGCCATCGGCGAGCAGGCCGCCGCCACCGTGGAGCTGGCCGTGGCCGCCGCCGTCACCGGGCTGATCCTGGCCATCGCGGTCGCCCTGGCCACCGCAGGCCGCCGCCGGTGGCGCGGTCCGGCCTCCGCGGTGGAGCTGGTCGCCGCCTCGACGCCGACGTTCTGGCTGGGCATCGTGCTGCTGACCGTCTTCTCCTTCGGCCTGCGGCTGCTTCCCTCCACCGGCGGGCAGGGCGTGGCGTCGCTGGTGCTGCCCGCGCTGTGCCTGGCGCTGCCGATCGCGGGCGTGCTCGGCCACGTGCTGCGCGAGGCGCTGGAGGAGGTGCTGGACGAGCCGTTCATCGTCAGCGCCCGCGCCCGCGGCCTGGGCGACACCGCGGTACGGCTGCGCCACGCGCTCCGGCACGCCCTGACCCCGCTCGTCACGATGACCGGCTTCTGGGTGGGCGCGTTGCTCGGCGGCGCCGTCGTCACCGAGACGCTCTTCACCCGGCAGGGCGTCGGCCGCCTGCTCGTCTCGGCCGTGAACGCCAAGGACCTGCCGGTCGTGCTCGGCGTGGTGCTGCTGTCCGCGCTGGTCTACGTCCTGGTCAACCTCCTGGTCGACCTGCTCTACCTGGTCATCGACCCCCGTCTGAAGGAGGCCGCGTGAACCGGATCGGCGTGTGGCTCGCCGCGGCCGTCCTGGCCGTGCTGGTGCTGGCCGCGCTGGCGCCGGGCCTGTTCACCGGCCAGGACCCGCTCGCCGTGGACAGCGGCGCCACCCTCCGGCCCCCCAGCGCCGCGCACCTGCTCGGCACCGACGAGAACGGCCGCGACGTGCTGGCCCGCATCGTGCACGGCACGCGCGCCTCGCTGCTGCTCGGCTTCGGCGCGATCGCCGTCGCCCTGGTCTTCGGCGGGCTGCTCGGCCTGGCCGCCGGGCTGGGCAACCGGCTCGTCGAGAACGTCATCATGCGCCTGTCCGACGTCGGCATGGCCTTCCCCGAGCTGCTGCTGGCCCTCGTCGTCATCACCGTGGCGGGCGGCGGCACCGCCAACGCCATCCTCGCCATCGGCGTGGCCAACATCCCCTCCTACGCCCGCCTCGTCCGCGCCCAGACGCTGGCGATCCGCCGGGCGAGCTACGTCGAGGCGGCGTACGCGCTGGGGCTGCCGGGGCCGCGGGTGATCCTGCGGCACGTGCTGCCGAACGCCGTCAAACCGGTGCTCATCCTGGCCACCATCGGCGTCGGCACGGCCCTGGTGGCCGGCTCCGCGCTGAGCTTCCTCGGGCTCGGCACGCCGCCGCCGGAGCCCGAGTGGGGCTCCATGTTGTCCACCGCCCGCAACTTCATCTCGCGGGCCTGGTGGTACGGCCTCTTCCCCGGCCTGGCCATCACGCTGACGGTGATCAGCGTGACCGTGGTCGGCCGGGCGCTCAGATTGCGATCGGAAGGGAGGACCGGGTGAGCCTGGTCAAGGTGGACGACCTGCGCGTCGCCTTCGGCGCGACACCGGTGGTGCACGGGGTGTCGTTCGAGATCGGGTCGGGGGAGTGCCTGGCCCTGGTGGGCGAGTCCGGCTCCGGCAAGAGCGTCACCGCACGCACCCTGGTCGGCCTCACCGGAGGCGGCGCCCGCGTCACCGCCGAGGAGCTGAGTTTCGACGGACAGGACCTGACCCGCCTGCGCGAGCGCGGCTGGCGGCGCCTGCGCGGCGGCCGGATCGGTTTCGTGCTCCAGGACGCCCTGGTCTCGCTGGACCCGCTGCGCAAGGTCGGCAAGGAGATCGAGGAGGTCCTGGCCACCCACACCGACCTGCCCGGCGCGGCCAGGAAGGCCAGGGTGCGGGAGCTGCTCGCCTCCGTGGGGGTGCCCGAGCCGGAGCTGCGGGCCGGACAGCTCCCGCACGAGCTGTCCGGCGGCCTGCGCCAGCGCGCGCTGATCGCCGCCGCGCTGGCCGCCGACCCCGAGCTGATCATCGCGGACGAGCCCACCACCGCCCTGGACGTCACGATCCAGGCGCAGGTGCTGGAGCTGCTGGCCGGGATCAAGGCCGAGGGCAGATCGCTGCTGGTGATCAGCCACGACCTGGCCGTGGTGGCCCGGCTGGCCGACCGGGTGGCCGTCATGAAGGACGGCGTGATCGTCGAGCGGGGACCGGCCGGTGAGGTGCTCACCCGCCCTGAGCACGAGTACACCCGGAGCCTGTTGCGGGCGATCCCGGCCGAGCACACCAAGGGCACCCGCCTGTCGGACACCGCCCCGCCGGCCCGCACCGCCCCGCTCACCGGCGCCGCCGCGCCACGGCGGGCCGCGGGCGAGGTCGTGCTGCGTGCCCGGGGCGTCGGCAAGTCCTTCGGTGGCCGGGCCGCCGTGCGGGACGTGTCGTTCGAGCTGCGCGCCGCCGAGACGCTCGGCATCGTCGGCGAGTCCGGCTCGGGCAAGACCACCACGGCCAGGATCGCGCTCGGCCTCATCCCGCCCGACACCGGCGCCGTCGAGATTCACGGCCGGCCGTGGACGCGTGGCGACCGCGCGCAGCGCCGCGACGTCCAGGTCGTCTACCAGGACACCCTGGCCTCCTTCGACCCCCGCCACACCGTCGCCAGGATCCTCGCCGAGGCGCTGGCCGTGGCCGGCGTGCCCCGCGCACGCCGTCGGGAACGCGCCGTCGAGCTGCTCGACCTTGTCGGACTCGGTGCCGGGCAGCTGGAGCGCCGGCCGCTGAAGCTGTCCGGCGGGCAGCGGCAGCGCGTGGCCATCGCGCGGGCCCTGGCCCCGTCGCCCTCGGTGATCGTGTGCGACGAGCCGGTCTCGGCGCTCGACGTGTCGGTGCAGGCACAGGTCCTCGACCTGCTGGAGGACGTGCAACGGGAGACGGGCGTGGCCTATCTGTTCATCTCCCACGACCTGGGCGTGGTCCACCACCTGTGCGACCGGGTGCTGGTCATGAAGGACGGGAGCGTGGTCGAGGAAGGGCCGGTCGGGACGGTCTTCAGCGAGCCCGCGCACCCGTACACGAAGGAACTGGTGGCGGCGATCCCGAGACTGGCGGCGGCGTGACGTGGCACATGTGATCAAGACCGACGAGGAGGCGATCGCGGTCGCCCGCGAACTGGCCGCGAGCTTTGCGGCAGGGGCGGCCCGGCGCGACGCCGAGCGCCTCTTGCCCGTGTCCGAGATCGAGACGCTCTCGGACAGCGGTCTGCTCGGCATCACCGTCCCCGCCGGGCACGGCGGCGCCGGCGTGCGCACCGCCACACTCGGCGCCGTCATCAGGGAGCTGTCGGCCGGCGATGCCAGCATCGGGCAGATCCCGCAGAACCACTTCTGGTACCTCGACTCGCTGCGCGAGCACGGCACCCCCGACCAGCAGACGTTCTTCTACGCCGAAGCGCTCGCCGGGCGCCACCTCGGCAACGCCGCGGTGGACGGCCGCGGCCCCGACGGCGAACGCGAGCGCGCCATCCTGCGCCCGCACAACGACGGATACCTCATCTCCGGCCGCAAGATCTACTCGACCGGCGCGCTGTTCGCCCACTGGATTCCGGTGACCGCGCTCGACGAGGACTCGCACAGCGTGGCATTCGTGCCCCGCGACTCGCCCGGCCTGACCGTCGTGGACGACTGGGACGGCTTCGGCCAGCGCACCACCGCCAGCGGCACCGTCCTGCTGGAGGACGTGTTCGTGCCCGCCGACCGCGTCATGCCGGTGCGGCGCGATGGTGTCAGCACCTTCCGCAGCTTCGGCCTGCTCATCCACGCCGCCATCGACACCGGCATCGCGGAGGGAGCGCTCGCCGACGCCGCCGCCTTCCTGCGCGGCTACACCAAGGGCGGCCGGCCGGGCACCCAGGCGGAGAAGGTGGTCGAGGACCCGGTCGTCGTGCAGCTCTTCGGCGAGCTGGCCGTGCTGACCAGGGCCGCCCGCGCGCTGCTGGAGAGCGCCGGCGACGCCGTTGACCGGGCCAGATCGGCCCCGCCCGAGGAGCTCCCCGCCCTCGCGGCGGAGGCGGCCGTCGCCATGGCCGCCGCCCGCGCGCAGGCTGACAGGGCCGCCAACCGGGTGAGCGCCGAATGGTTCGAGCTGGCCGGGGCCTCCGCCGTACGCGAGCCGCTCGGCCTGCACCGGCACTGGCGCAACGCCCGCACCCACACCGTCCACGACCCGCGGCGCGCCAAGGTGCACGACGTCGGCAACTTCCACCTCAACGGCATCGCCCCCAGGAGCTTTCCTAGATGAGCGGCATCATCCACTTCAATCTTTTCGAGATGAACTGCGTCGGCCACATCCAGCACGGGCTGTGGACCCACCCCGCCAACAACCGGCACCGCTACACCGACCTGGACTACTGGACGGACCTGGCCAGGCTGCTGGAACGCGGCCTGTTCGACGCCGTCTTCCTGGCCGACGTCGTCGGCGCCTACGACCGCTACCGCGGCGGACCCGAGACCGCCGTCCGCGAGGCTGTGCAGATCCCCGCCAACGACCCGCTGCTCGTGGTGCCCGCCATGGCCGCCGTGACCGAGCACCTGGGGTTCGCGGTGACGTTCTCCACCACGTACGAGCCGCCGTTCGCGCACGCCCGCCGCATGTCCACCCTCGACCACCTGACCAAGGGCCGGGTGGCCTGGAACGTCGTCACCTCCTACCTGCGCAGCGCCGCCCGCAATTTCGGGCTGGACGACGAGATCGAGCACGACCTGCGCTACGAGATCGCCGAGGAGTACCTGGAGGTGCTCTACAAGCTGTGGGAGGGGAGCTGGGAGGACGGCGCCGTGCTGCGCGACCGGGACCGCCACGTCTACGCCGACCCGGCCAAGGTGCACGCCATCGACCACGTCGGCAAGCACTTCCGGGTGGCCGGGCCGCACCTGTCGGAGCCGTCGCCGCAGCGCACCCCCGTCCTGTACCAGGCGGGCAACTCCGACCGGGGCAAGGAGTTCGCGGCCCGGCACGCCGAGGCCGTCTTCACCGGCGCCGCCTCCCTGGAGGCGCTGCGCGACGACATCGCCGACACCCGCCGCCGTGCCGCCGCCTACGGCCGCGACCCCGCCCACATCACCTTCTTCCCCAGCGCCTCGGTGATCGTGGCGCGTACGCGGCAGGAGGTGGACGCCAAGCTCGCCGACCTGCAGCGGCACATCCGCCCCGAAGGCTTCCTCGCGCAGCGCGGCAGCGGCATCGACCTGGCGGCCTACGACCCGGACGAGCTGATCGACGACATCGTGGCCCGCGGCGGTGACTTCACCGAGCGCGCCGTGCGCCCGCTGGTCGGGCGCGGCCTGCGGGTGCGCGACGTGCTCGGGTCCGTCGGCCGCATCGGGCAGGGCCCGTTCTTCGTGGCCGGCACCCCGGAACGGGTCGCGGACGAGATCGAGCGCTGGGCCGACGAGACGGGGGCGACGGGATTCAACCTCATCCAGTACCTGTCACCGGGCACGGCCGAGGACTTCATCGACCTGGTCGTGCCCGAGCTGCAGCGACGGGGCCGCTACCGCACCGCGTACGCCGACTCGACGCTGCGCGAGCGGCTGCTCGGCCCCGGCCGGCACCGGCTGCCCGCCACCCATCCGGGGGCCGCCCACCGCCGGGGGTGACGGATCGGGTGGGCTACTGGAGCCCGGCGCGGACGGAGGTGATGCGCCGGGTGTTGAAACCGAGCCAGTGCATCCGCCCCACAAAGCGCGCGTGCTCGACCTTGAGACAGCGGTCCATGACCACGCTCACGCCACCGTCCTCGGCGATCCGCGCGCCCTCCTCGTTGACCACGCCGAACTGGCACCACAGGGCCGCGGCGCCGATCGCCACCGTCTCCCGTGCGATCTCCGGCAGCGCGTCCGGGGCGCGGAAGACGTTCACGAGGTCCACCGGAACGGGCACGTCGAGCAGGCTCGCGTAGCTCCGCTCGCCGAGGATCTCCTTCTCCCGGGGGTTGACCGGGATGATGCGGTAGCCGTGCCGCTTGAGGTAGTAGCCGACGAAGTGGCTGGCCCGCAGCTCGTTGCCCGACAGGCCGACGATCGCGATCGTCCTGGTCGAATGCAGCACGCGCTGGATCGTCAGCGCGTCCTGGTAGCGGTCGAGTGCGGTCATGCCGGGGCCACCTCTCCGACGCGGGCGAAAGCCTGCTCCAGGTCCCAGATCAGGTCGTCGACGGACTCGGTGCCGACCGACAGCCGCACCGTGCCGGGGCCGACGCCGGCCGCCCGCAGCTCGTCGTCGCCGAGCTGGCGGTGGGTCGTGCTGGCGGGGTGGATGACCAGGCTCTTGGCGTCGCCGACGTTCGCCAGGTGGGACCAGAGCGTCAGCCCGCCGATGAACGCCTGCCCGCCCGCTCGGCCGCCGGCGCAGTCGAAGGAGAACACCGCGCCGGCGCCGCGCGGCAGGTACTTGTCCACCAGCGGCCGGTACCTGCTGTCCGGCAGGCCGGGGAAGGTCACGCCGGAGGCCAGCTCATGCGACCGGAGGAAGGCCGCGACCGCCAGCGCGTTGCCGACGTGGCGGTCCATGCGCAGCGACAGCGTCTCCAGGCCCTGCAGGAACAGGAAGGCGTTGAACGGCGACAGCGCCGCGCCGAGGTCGCGCAGGGTCTCGGCGCGCAGCTTCATCAGGTAGCCGTACTCGCCGAACGTCTCGTGGAAACGCAGCCCGTGGTAGGCCGGCGACGGATCCGCGACCACCGGGAAGCGCCCGTTCGACCAGTCGAACGTGCCCGCCTCCACGACGACGCCGCCGATGCTCGTGCCGTGGCCGCCGATGAACTTGGTCGCCGAGTGGATCACGATGTCGGCGCCCCACTCGATCGGCCGGCACAGGTACGGCGTCGCGAACGTGTTGTCCACGATCAGCGGCAGCTCGTGCTCGTGCGCGATGGCCGCCACGGTCTCGATGTCCAGCACGTTGCCGGCGGGGTTGCCGATCGTCTCGCCGAAGAAGGCCTTCGTGTTCGTCTGGATGGCCTTGCGCCAGGCGTCCGGATCGTCGGGATCGACCCAGGTCAGCTCCACGCCCATCTTGCGCAGCAGGTGCTTGAGCTGGTTCACCGTGCCGCCGTAGAGCGCCGAGGACGACACGACGTGGTCGCCCGGCTCCAGCAGCGTGAACAGCGCGGCCGCCTGCGCGGCGATCCCGCTGGCGAACGCCACCGCGCCGGCGCCGCCCTCCAGGTTCGCCACCCGCTCCTCGAACACCGCGACGGTCGGGTTCATGATGCGCGAGTACGTGTTCCCGTACTCCTGCAGGTTGAAGTACGCGGCCGCGGACTCCGGGTCCTCGAAGACGTAGCTGGTCGTCTGGAAGATCGGCACCGCGCGGGCTCCCGTGTTCGGGTCCGGCCGTTGCCCGGCGTGCAGCTGCCGGGTCTCGAACCCGAACTCGCGGTCCTGTTCCACGCGGGGGACTTGGTCGGTCACATGAGCCTCTCTTTCAGACGGGCTGGGCCAGGAACCGGCGGATGATGGGCGTCTGCCGCGCCTCTTCCAGCAGGAAGCAGTCGTGGCCGTACGGCGCGTCGATCACCTGGAGCTCGACCGGCTTGCCGAGAGCGCGCAGCGCCTGCTCGAGCTCCTGTGACGCCGACGGCGGATACAGCCAGTCGGAGCTGAAGGCGATCAGCAGCGTGCGCGCCGAGACGCCGTCGACCGCCCGCGCGAGCGACCCGCCGCCGTGCTGCCGGGCGAGGTCGAAGTACGTCAGCGCGCGCGAGGTGTAGAGGTAGGTGTTGGCGTCGAAGCGTTTGACGAAGGAGTCGGCCTGGT
Source organism: Nonomuraea sp. NPDC049709 (assembly GCF_040674815.1). Lineage (NCBI taxonomy): Bacteria > Bacillati > Actinomycetota > Actinomycetes > Streptosporangiales > Streptosporangiaceae > Nonomuraea > Nonomuraea sp. NPDC049709. The sequence continues at coordinate 102,939 of NZ_JBFANM010000033.1, read as the reverse complement.
GGCGCAGGTAGCTCTCCACCTCGAACTCCGGATCGGTGATCGTGTAGCGGATCTCGTCGGAGCCCTGCAGCCGCCGGCCGAACTTGGCCTCCAGCGCGGGCGCGGACAGGTAGGTGATGTGGCCGACCATCCGCCCGATGCCCATGCCGGCGTCGGGCGCGCGGCCCGTGCCGTAGTAGCGGCCGCCCTGCCAGGCCGGATCGCGCATGATCGAGTCACGCGCGATCGCGTTCCAGGCCACCCCCTGCGGGTGCAGCGCGTGCGTGCTGGCGATCGGGATGACGGCGTCGACCTGGTCAGGGAAGAGCACCGCCCACTCCAGCGCCTGCATGCCGCCGAGCGAGCCCCCGGCCACCGCCGCGAGCCGTTCGATGCCCATGGCGTCCAGGAACGCGCGCTGCGTGCGCACCATGTCCGTGACCGTGATCACCGGGAAGTCCGGCCCGTACGGCCTGCCCGTCGCCGGGTCGATCGAGGACGGCCCCGTCGTCCCCCGGCAGCCGCCGAGCAGGTTCGTGGAGATGACGAAGAAGCGGTCGGTGTCGAATGCCTTGCCGGGGCCGATCATCCCGTCCCACCAGCCGAGCCCCTTGCCATGCCCTTCGGCCCCGAACCCGTCGCGGGTGCTCTCCCCGGACGGCGCCTTCGACAGGCCCGCCGCGTGGGCGTCGCCGCTGAGCGCGTGGCACACCAGGATGACGTTGTCCCGCCGGGGCGACAGGGTGCCGTAGGTCTCGTACGCCACGCGCAACGGGTGTAACTCCCGGCCGCAGTCGAGGCGCACCGGCTCCGGCAGGTCGAGGTAGCGGGTCTCCACGATGCCGACGCTGCCGGCCGCGAGCGTGGGGGCTGGCTGCGACATGGGTCTTATGGTAGCCGCCACGGGCAATGTATGGTCAAATACCTACCGGAAATACAGGGAGTCGAGGGCGGGTATGACCACAGCCGCGAACGGTGTGAACGTCCAGGCGCTGCTCGACGCGCGCGAGGTGCTGAAGGGCACGCCCGAGGCCGCCCGGTTCGTCTGGCGTGCCTCCTCCACGTGGCGGAACGGCGTGCACAGCACCACGACCGTCAAGGAGTTCTTCGGCCTCGGGGAGGAGCGCAGCCACAAGAGGGAAGCGGTGTTCGACGCCGACCACCCCGAGGTGTTCGCGACGGAGGACAACGGCATCACGCCGATCGAGTACCTGCTCGTCGGCCTGGCGAGCTGCCTGACGGCCGGCGTGGCGTCCGTTGCGCAGAACCGCGGCATCCAGCTGCGCTCGGTCGAGGCGAGGCTCGAGGGCACGCACGACATCCGCGGCATCCTCGGCGTCGACGCCGACGTGCGCAACGGCTTCGACGACCGGCCGTACGGCGGTGAACGTTGTCAGCCGAGCTGGACATCTACCAGCTCATCCTCCGGCACGTCGTGCTCTGCCTCAGGGCCTGAACGAGCGGACCCGCGCAGCGTGGCCGCGGGCGGGCGACGCCGGACCAGACCTGGCCCGGCGCACGGTGGCGGCGCCGGCCGAGGTCGGCCTCGCCGACCGCGGGCGGGTCTGGCCCGCGGAGCTGTCCGGCGGCCAGGCGCACCGGGTCGCCCTGGCCCGCGCGCTCGTCCGCGAGCCGACATCCTGCCGCTCGCCGATCGTCTCCTCGTCCTGGAGGACGGGCGCATCGCCGAGGACACCGCCGTCACGCCCGCGCACCCGCGCGCGCAGGACGATCCAGGCTTCGGCGCCCTGCGCCGCCACCTGCTCACCCGCCTGCGCGTGCCCTTGCGCCCCGACCAGTCCTGATGCAGGTCAGGACGGCTCGGGTGGTAGTGACGTTCCCCAGGTCGCGCTGGTCCCGCTCTATCACCGCGGGTGCCGGTCGCCCGCCCGCACCGGCACCGCCCCCGTGTGCCATTTTCTGGCGTGTAGATATGATCAATAGTGTCCCGATCGGGGTCACTTGTCGTTTCGTTCATCCCCCGGGCCCGGATCAGATTCTCCCCCGCACATCACAAGAGCACGGTGCGAACCAGCCGAGGGGGCAGAGGATGACCGTAAACAGCAACATCTCGATCACCGGGCGCATCACCCTATTCACCGGCGTGGTGTCGGCATTGCTGTGCTCGCTGCTGGCCGTCGTCCTGATGATCGCCATCCATCGCTACGCCACCAGCGCGCTCAGCTCGGAGATCCGCGCGGCCGGCGGCCGTGTCGCCATCACCGTGGAAGACCTGGGCAGGGTAAGCGGCCCTCTTGCGCAGTATCCGGGCCGCAACGTCCAGGTCGTCGACTACCAGGGGCGCGTGGTTGATTCGACCCCGGCGCTGCGGGGCAAGCCGCCGATGGCGACGTTCCTCCCGGACGGCCTGAACACCAGGGAAGGTGTGGTGTGCGGCGGCGTCTTCGGGCATGGCCAGTGCGACATCGTGATCGCCCAGTCGGCCGACCGGCCGGAGGGGAACTGGACGGTCTATGCATCCTCGCCCGTGATCCCCGTGTGGGTCGAGCCCTGGCTGGCTTCCCTGGTGATCGGCTCCGCGGTCGTGCTCGCGGTCGCCATCACCTATCTCGGCAACCGGATCGTCACGGCGTCGCTGCGTCCGGTGAGTGCCATCCGCGGCGAGCTGGACGAGATCAACGCCACCTGCCCCTCCCGCCGGGTGCCGATGCCGCCCAACCGCGACGAGATCAGCGACCTGGCCGACAGCATCAATCACACCCTGGCTCGCCTCGACACCGCGATGACCCAGCAGCGCCAGTTCGCCTCCGACGCCTCCCATGACCTGAGAACCCCCATCGCCGCGATGCGCGCGGAAGTGGAGGACGCCCTACTGGCGCCCGAGGCGACCACGCTGACCAGATTGTGCAACACCCTTCTGGCCAGCCTGAAACGGCTGGAGTCGATCGTCTTCGACCTGCTCACGCTCACCAAACTCGACGCGGGCGCGCCCACCGCGCCCATCTCGTTCGACCTTGCCGAACTGGTGGACGAGGCGTGTCAGATGCACATCCATCTTCAGACGACCAAGCGTCTCCTATGCCACGTAGAGCCCGGCGTGAAGGTACGTGCTGACCGGCAGCACCTGGGCCGCCTGCTCACCAATCTTCTCGACAACGCCGAAAGGCACGCACAAAGCACGATCACGATCATCGTCAAGGTGCAGCATGAGGACGATGAGCGTTACCCGGGCGGCGTCGCGGTGCTGGAGGTGCTGGATGACGGGCCTGGCATCGATCCGGACAAGCGTGAGCTGGTGTTCCGGCGCTTCACCCGGCTGGACTCCGCGCGCAACAAGGACACCGGCGGCAGCGGGCTCGGCCTGCCGATCGCCCGGCAGATCGCCGAGGCGGCCGGAGGCACTCTGCGGATCGAGGACAGCGATCGGGGCGCCCGCTTCGTACTCCGGCTCCCACGCGACTCCCAGGATGCCCCCGGATCCACGCCCGCTGCCGGATGACCCGACAAGCAGCAAGCTCCGTACGGGTGTGCAGAGGTGAGCAGGCTGAACCGGCTTCGTCGCTGATTTGTGACACGAAGCAGTTCAGATAATTGATCACGCTCGGCATGAAGATCTCCACCCGCATCGGGCCGGAATCGTCGTGGACGTGATCGAGCGGATGGCGAGCGTGGTCACGCTGCCCGCTCGCGTCCGAGCGGGGGCGGGCCAGGTACAGGAACCGGGCGCCGCCGACGGGGCAGGTAGGTGAAGTCGCGCTGGATCAGGTCCGGCACCGGGGGCCGCGTCCGGCGCGCCGATGGTGGTGCGGACCTTCTTGCGCAGGCGCGCCCGGCGATGCCGTGCTCGCGCATCACCCGCTCCACCCGCGTGTGGTTGACCTTCATTCCGGCTGCGCGCAGCTCGGGCGTCACCGGGGCGAGCCGTAGGTGCCGTCATGCTCGGCGTGGATCCGTCGCATCCGCTCGGCCAGCTGCGCGTCGGCCTGGCGGCGGGCCGGCCGCGCGCCGCGGCGCCCTTGCGTCACCCCGTGTCTCGTTTCTGCCAGTGGACGCTCCTAGCAAGATCGTGCTCATCGAGAATGCTGTCCGCCGGTTCCGCAGCCCGGAACGGCCGAGTGGTCAGGGGCGAGGTGCCCGTCGGTCTCGGCGCTCTTCGAGTTCTTCCGCGCTGACCGGGATGAGCATCGGCTGCCCGACCACACCGAACATCGTGACGACGAATTCGGTTTCGGCGTCCGGGAGGTTGTTGGCGTCCTGGTAGTGGATGAGGTCGCCGCCCGGCTCCCAGAACGACTCTCCGGCCTTGACGACCCGTTCTGGTTCGCCTTCCAGCTCGAAGAGCAGCTCACCTCTGATCATGTACCCGAACACGGGACCGGAGTGGCGATGCGGCGGGTTGCCCTCACTGCCCGGCGGCAGAGTGACCCGGACCGTCATCGCCTCCGCGTTGTCGGGTATCGGCGGCGGCGAGGGCACCGACGAGATGAGATCGATCTTCGGCGGTGGCGTGGTCGCGTTGGGGTTCTCGAGGTGGTGCAGATGTTCGTTGCTCATGGGTTCCTGCCTTCTCTGTGGTCCTTTGTTGTTGCTTGTCGGATCACCGACTTTGATCTCGTCTCCTGTGTTGGTCCGAAGTGCGCACTGGCTCGTCGCAGAGCCGGCTGCGGACAGCGCCGTCGAGCACGTGGACGTAAAGGGAAGGCCTTGCCGTGCCGATGCGGCAACGCGCGTGCACCGGGCGGGAAGTCTGCGATCGCCGAGGTGAATGTCCTGCCCTTGATGTTGGGAAGCGCCAGATCCAGCAGAGGCGTCAGCGTCTCGGTCGGTGGCCGCGTAACCGCGGCGGCAACCGGCACCTTGTCAGCACCACGCACCTTGCCGGTCTCCTGCTCGGCCGTGGGAGCGCATGCCGCAGTCGCCATGCCGGCAGCCGGAATCCCGCTGGCGGAACGCACTCGCATCTTGACGGCTCTCCTATCCTTCCGCACGTGTAGGCAGACGGGGCGCCCGCGATGCATCCCGGTTTCCGCCTCAAGTGCGCGCTGCACGCCCCGCCGCAGCACCGAGGCGCAGCTCGAAGTGGCTTCACTTCCGCGCGGCGTCGGTCAGACGGAGTAGCTCTGATGGGTACGCTGCCCAGGCAGTTGGACTAGCTACCAGAGGCGAAGTCAAGCCTCGGTGGAAGTTTGGTTTTCTGTGCACCGAACTGCGACGAAGTTTGCGGCCGGAGCCAGCCGGGCCAACCGGAAAGCAGGCATTTGCGGCTCCATCCCGTGAAAAGACCCCACCCGGTGCCGGCGGATGGGGCCGGGCGGGGTACGCCAGCCGAACAGTTCGGCGATCGCCTCGGCGCGAGGCGGTGCGGGAGCGCGGCGATGCCCTTGCGGGTCAGGTCGAGCCTTGCGGGCTGAGGCCGTCCAGCAGGACGGTGAGGTAGGCATTGACGAGGTCGGGCGAGGATGGCCGGGCGCGCGCGATGGCCAGGGCGGTCTGACCGATCAGTGTCGTGGTGACGGCGGGGTCGAGGTCGGTACGGACGGCGCCGTCGCGGCGGGCGCCTTCGATCATCTCCTTCACGGCGGCGACCAGGTCGGCGCGCAGGGCGGTGGTGGCGGGCAGGTCCAGGCCGCCCAGTTGGTCGTTGATGGCGTGGTGCGCGGCCTGGAAGGCGAGCAGTTCGCGGAGGAAGGTGCGCAGGGCCTGGTACGGCGTGGTTTCGGTGAGCAGGTCGCGGGCGCGTTGAACGACCGGTTCGAGCAGGCGGGAGACGGCGGCGTCCAGGAGGGCGTCCTTGCCGCCGAAGGCGCGCACGACGGTCGCGGCGCCCAGACCCGCGCGTGTGGCGATCGCTTCGACCGTGAGGGTTGTACCGGGTTCGGCCAGCAGCGCGGTGGCCGCTTCCAGGGAGAGCACGCGGTTGCGCACGGCGTCGGCACGGCGTCGGCTTCCCGTGGGCGTTGACAACTGGAATGGCCCTTCCACATAATCAACTGGAATGTGCATTTCACTTAAGTCTAGCGTGAGAGGCCGGCATGAACGAGCGCATCCTGATCTCAGGAGCAAGCATCGCCGGCCTGACCTTGGCCCACTGGCTGGCACGGCACGGCTTCCGGCCCACGGTGGTCGAGCGTGCCCCCGCGCTGCGCCTGGGCGGCAACGGGGTCGACGTGCGAGACCACGCGGTCACGGTGGTCGAGCGGATGGGACTCATGTCACGGGTACGGGAGCTGGGCACGGACGTGCGCGGCATGAAGTTCGTCGACGCCGCCGACCGGGCCGTCGCCCGGATCGACACCCAGGACCCGGCCTCCACCGAGATCATGCGCGGCGACCTGGTCGCCCTGCTGCGCGAGGTGACCGATGCGGAAATCGTGCTCGGCGACTCCATCCGCGGCTTGGAGCAGGACGACGACGGCGTGACCGCCACCTTCGAGCGCGCGCCCGCCCGCCGCTTCGACCTGGTCGTCGGGGCCGACGGCATGCACTCCAACGTCAGGCGGATCGCCTTCGGGCCGGAGGAGAAGTACATCGCGTTCAAGAACCACTACTTCGCCTTCGCCAACACCGACGCCGCGCTCGGCGAGGACCGCTGGGTGACGATGTTCAACACCCCAGGCACGATGACCGGGATCTACCGGTCCGGAAACCACGCCCAGGCCAAGGCGTACTTCATGTTCCGTTCCGCTCCGCTGGACTACGACCGCCGGGATGTCACCGAGCACAAGCGTCTGGTCGGCAAGGCGTTCGCGGGCAAGGAGTCCTGGCGGACCAGGGAACTTCTCGACTCGGCCCTGACCGACCCCGACTTCTACTTCGACGCCCTGGGCCAGGTGCGGATGGACTCCTGGTCCAACGGACGCGTCGTCCTGGTCGGCGACGCCGCCTGGTGCGCGTCCCCCGCATCGGGCGCGGGCGCCGAACTCGCCCTGGTCGGGGCCTACCGCCTCGCCGGTGAGCTCGCCGCCGCAGGTGGCGACCACCGCGTGGCCTTCCCCCGCTACGACGCAGCACACCGTCCGCTGGTGGACAACAAGCAACAAATCGGCCCCAACGTCCGCCTCATGGTGCCCAAGACCGAAGGCGGCCGCTGCGTCCGCGACCTCGTGGCCCGCCTGCCGCTGATGAAAGTCATCGGCACAGTGGAACGCCGTATCCAGGCCAGAAAGGCCCGCCCCCTGCCCCACTACACCCGGGTCGCGGCGAGCCGCAGCGGGAAGCGACGGCAGGCCGCTTCAGGTGGCGATGGCGGCGGGGAGGAGCAGCCCGAACGCGGCCGGCCGGAGCCTCGGCACGGGCATCGGCGGTACGGACGTCGATCGAACTCCGCCGAAGAACCGCGCATCAGGCCTGGGGAATGATCCGGAAGGATGGCCGGTCGTCATCGATCTCCGCGTCGAGGGTCTTGTCGTCCAGGAAGGTAGCGGCGGTCGGTTCGAGGTACACCCGTACGCCCTCTGCCTCGAGTATTTGATCGTTCGGGTGCGGGCCACCGGAGACCGACAGTTCGAGGGATCTGCCGGAGCCGTTGGTGGAGGAGGCTGCGATGCGCAGCCCGGTGTCCGGCGGGGTTTCCGGTTGGGTGGTCAGATCGCGTATCGCCGCGACCGCGTCGGCGGTCAGCGTGAGCACGGCAACTCCTCGAGCTTGACGGACTCCCTGTCGGCAAGGAGCGGTTGTCCGCTCACTCGCCCTTGAAGGATTGCCCGTGCTGGGCCAGCCAATAACCCCAGTAAGGGGCAAATGGTGTCAATTTCGACGTGCTGGCCCGGCTGCCACCCGGCGACCACCGCCTCAGGGCATCCGCCATCCCATGGCCCGCTGATCATGAGCCGAACACCAAGTGCACTCGCGGGCAGACCAGAGCCCATGCTGCGCTGGATGACACGCTTACCTGGAGGAGACCTTGGCCCGGGCCTCGCTCGCCGATGCGGGCTCGGCGCGCCTGGATGAGGACGAGCACCTGGTGGTGCCGCCGCTGTCGGCCGAGGGCGTACCCGCCGAGGCCAAGGCGCTCAAGGACGGGCTGGCCGCGATGCTGCCGTTCGCAGATGAAACCGGTGGACGCGTCATTGCGCGGGTCCGCCGACAGCCCGCAGGGAAGGGGCCGAGTTAAACGCCGAGACCGACGGGGTAGAGCTGGGCATGTTCGCGGCGTACTCGGCGACGCTCGACATGGGGGAACATTCGGGGGCACGATGCAAGCGTTCGTGATGAAGGAAATCGGACGGGTCGGCTTGGTGGACAAGCCCGTCCCGCGGCCAGGTCCGCTGGATGCCGTCGTACGGACGACCAACGCCCTGATCTGTACCTCGGACTCCCACACCGTCAGTGGCGGCATCGGGCCGCGGGAGAATCTGACGCTCGGCCACGAGGGCGTCGGCGTGGTGCACGAGGTGGGCGGCGAGGTGACGGCCTTCCGGCCGGGCGACCGGGTGCTGGTGGGCGCCATCACCCCCGACTGGGGCGATCTTGCCTCCCAGAACGGTCATCCGTCACAGTCCGGCGGACCGCTCGGGGGGTTCAAGTTCGCCAACTCCAAGGACGGGGTCTTTGCCGAGTATTTCCATGTGAACGAGGCCGACGCGAACCTGGCGAGGATCCCCGACGGCGTGCCTGATGAGATGGCGGTCTACTGCGCCGACATGCTGTCGACCGGCTTCATGGGCGCGGAGAACGGCAACATCCCCATCGGCGGGACGGTGGCCGTGCTCGCCCAGGGCCCGGTGGGCCTCATGGCCACCGCGGGAGCCAAGCTGCGCGGCGCCGGCCTGGTCATCGGGGTCGAATCGGTGCCCAGCCGGCAGAAGCTCGCCCGCGACTACGGCGCCGACGAGATCGTCGACTTCACCACCGAGGATGTCGTCGAGCGCATCCTTGACCTGACCGAGGGGCAGGGCGTGGACACCGCCATCGAGGCCCTCGGCGCGGACGTCACCTTCCAGACCGCCATAAAGATCACTAAACCGGGCGGGACGGTGTCCAACACCGGCTATTACGGAGAAGGCGAGTTCGTGCGCATTCCCCGTATCGAGTGGGGCGTCGGGATGGCCGACAAGACGATCACGACCGGCCTGTGCCCAGGCGGCAGGCTGCGCCTGGAACGGCTGCTGCGCGTTCTGCAGCGCAAGCGGCTCGATCCCACGCACATGACCACCCACACGTTCCGCTTCGACGAGATGGAGCGCGCCTTCGAGGTCTCGGACAAGAAGCTCGATGACATGGTGAAAGTGCTGATCACCTTCTCGTGACGGAAGCTGATCATCGTCCAGTATCGGAAAGCGGCGACGTCCGCCTGCCAGGAGCACCCCCCTTCTCCGATGGTGCACGTCGGCACGGAGGAGAAGGCCAGGCATGCTCGATCTCGATCCACCCTTTCGCCCGGTGCGCCGCCAGGACGGTTATCTGGCGCTGGAGGACCTGGGCCTCATCGGCGACGGCACGACGGCGGCGCTGGTCGGCCTCGACGGTTCGATCCCGTGGCTGTGCCTGCCCCGCTTCGACAGCGACCCGCTGCTGTGCGGCCTGCTGGATCACCAGCGCGGCGGCCACTTCACGTTGACCGTGGACGACCTGCGCGAGGCCCGGCAGTTCTACGAGCCGGACACCGCGGTGCTGGTGACCGAGTTGCGCGGCCCGACCGGCCTGGTCCGGATCACTGACGCGCTGGCCCTGCGTGCCGACGCGGACCTCAGCGACGACGCGGGCGGCGGCCGGGGCGAGCTGGTCCGGTCCGCGGTCGTCCAGGCCGGGACCGTCCGGCTGCGGGCGGAGCTGGAGCCGCGCGGCGGCGGGCAGGCCCGGGCCCTTTACGGCGGTCTGGAGATGCGCGTCTCCCGGCGGCCCGACCTGCGGCTGCATCTGCGATCCAACCGTCCGCTGACCGGCCCGCGCACCGCGCACGACCTTCAGGAGGGCGACCGCCTCGATCTGGTGCTGTCCTGGGGCCGCATCCACCGCCATCACCGCTTCGACCCCGAGGCGATGCTGCGGCAGACCGCCGAGGCCTGGCGGCGCTGGATGCGCAAGTGCAGCTACCGCGGCCCGCAGGAAGCGCTGGTCCGGCGCTCGGTGATCACGCTGAAGCTGTGCGACGACTGGGGCAACGGCTCACTGGTCGCGGCGCCCACGTCCTCGTTGCCCGCGCCGATCGGCGGGGTGCGCAACTGGGACTACCGCTACACCTGGATCCGCGACGCCGGCTACGCCGTGTTCGCGTTGCGCCGCGTCGGCTTCGACGAGGAGGCCGACGCCTTCCTCGGCTGGGTCCTGGACGCCTTCGAGCACAGCCGCCACCCCCGCATCATGTACACCCTCGGCGGCGAGCCCGTACCGGAGGAGATCCACGACGCCGACCTGGAGGGCTACCGGCGCTCGGCACCGGTGCGATGGGGCAACGGCGCCGCCGACCAGCGCCAGCACGACGTCTACGGCGAGGTGCTGGACTGCGCCGACCAGTGGCTGCGCCCCGGCCGCGAGCTGCAGCCGGCGCTGTGGTCCGGTCTGGGGGAGCTGGCCGAGGCTGCCGCGCACACGTGGCGGCAGCCGGATCAGGGCATCTGGGAGGTACGCAGCGAAGGCCGGGTCTTCACCTACTCGACCGGGATGTGTCAGGTGGCCTTGGACCGGGCCGCGGCCATCGGCGAGCGGTTCGGCATGTCCGGGCCGATCGCGACCTGGCGCGCCACCGCCGAGGAGCTCCGCCGGCTCATCCTGGACCAGTCCTGGGACGAGGAGGCACAGTGCCTGAGCGAGCACCTCGACGGCGGCGGCAGCCTGGATGCCAGCCTGCTCGCGCTGCCGCTGCGCAAGGTCGTACCGGCCGACCACCCGCGGATGGCGGCCACCACCGCGGCCGTCGCCGAACGCCTGTCGGCCGGTGACGGGCTGCTCTACCGCTACCTGCACGATCACTCACCCGACGGCCTGCCCGGCGACGAGGGCGCCTTCTTGCTGTGCAGCTTCTGGCTGGTCGACAACCTGATCCTGCAGGGCCACCTGGACCGGGCCGAGGAGCTGTACGCGTCGCTGTGCGCCCGCGCCAACCCCGTCGGGCTGCTGCCCGAGCAGATCGACCCGGCCACGGGCGCGTTCATGGGCAACTTCCCGCAGGCGTTCAGCCACATCGGGATCATCGCCAGCGGCGTCAACCTCGCACGAGCGAAAGCAGGTATGACGGCATGATCAACCGGCTCATCGTCCTCGGCGCCACCGGCGACCTCAACGCCCGCTATCTGCTGCCGGCCCTGGCCGCCCTGCGCGCAGCCGGACACCTGCCCGACCGGTTCGAACCCATCTGCGCCGACCGGCGGAACTGGACCGACGAGGAGTTCCGCCGCTGGGCGTCCGCCCAGCTCGACCGGCACGCCGCGACGGAGCCCGGCGAGGTCAGGAAGGCGATCGCCGACTCCGCCCGATACCGGCAGGCGGACGCCACCGACGCCGCTGACATCGCCTCGCTCGTCGCCGGTGACGGGCCCGTCGCCGTCTACCTCGCCCTCCCACCGGGGATCTTCCCCGGCGTGGTCGCCGCCCTCGGCGCCGCGAACCTGCCGCCGGGCAGCCGGATCGTGCTGGAGAAGCCGTTCGGCGAAGACCTCGACAGCGCGGTGGAGCTGAACCGGCTGCTGATGGGGGTCGTGCCCGAGCAGGCGGTGTTCCGCGTCGACCATTTCCTGGCCATGACGACCGTCCAGAACGTGCTCGGCAGCCGCCTGGCCAATCGGGTGCTGGAGCCCATCTGGAACAGCGCGCACATCGCCGAGGTGGAGATCGTCTGGGACGAGTCGCTCGCGCTGGAAGGCAGGGCGGGCTACTACGACGGCGCGGGCGCGCTCAAGGACATGGTGCAGAACCACCTGCTCCAGGTGCTGTGCCTGGTGGCCATGGAACCACCGTTCAGCCTCAGCGAGCGTGACTTGCGCGATCGGAAGATCGACGTGCTGCGCTCGGTACGCCCCCTCACGGACGCCGATGTCGTACGCCGGACCCGCCGCGCCCGATATCTGGCCGGCCGCATCGCGGATCGTGACGTTCCCGCCTACGCCGAGGAGGAGGGCGTGGACCCGGGGCGGGGCACCGAGACCTTCGCCGAGGTGGAGCTGGAGCTCGAAAGCTGGCGCTGGTCCGGCACGACTTTCCGGCTGCGCACCGGCAAGGCGCTCGGCCACGACCGCAAGGAGGTCACGGTACGCTTCCGCCCCGTACCGCACCTGCCCTTCGGCCTCGGCGAGGAGGCCGCGCCCAACGTGCTGCGCTTCGGACTGGAGCCGGAGAGCATGACCCTGGCGCTGACCGGCATCGGCGCCGCCACCCACACCCTCGCCCCGCTCACCCTCACCGCGCAGCTGGCGCCTCCCGGCCTGCCCGCCTACGGCCGCCTGCTGCTGGACGTGCTGCACGGGAACGCCGCGCTGTCCATCCGCGGCGACGAGGCCGAAGAGGCCTGGCGGGTGCTCGCGCCGGTCATGTCGGCCTGGTCCAGGGGCCTGGTGCCGCTTGCCGAATACCCGGCCGGATCGGACGGGCCGACCGCAGAGAGGAGGGGCTGATGCCGCCGACGGAACATGCCGCAGGCGGCCTGCGCAGCCAGGCCTGGTGGGACAACGCGGGCAATCCGGAGATGACAGCCCTGTATCTCGAACGTTTTCTCAACTTCGGGCTGACCCCCGCCGAACTCCGGTCCGGCCGGCCGATCATCGGCATCGCCCAGACGGGCAGCGATCTCGTCCCCTGCAACCGCCACCACCTCGCCCTCGCCGACCGGGTCAGGGACGGGATCCGCGACAGTGGTGGCATCCCGCTCGAGTTCCCCGTCCATCCGCTGCAGGAGACCGGTAAACGCCCGACCGCCGCGCTGGATCGCAACCTCGCCTACCTCGGGCTGGTCGAGGTGCTCTACGGATATCCGCTCGACGGGGTCGTCCTGACGACAGGCTGTGACAAGACCACGCCCGCGTGCCTGGCCGCGGCGGCCACGGTGAACATCCCGGCGATCGTCCTGTCCGGCGGGCCGATGCTCAACGGCTATCACCAGGGCCGGCGGATCGCCGCCTCGGGCTCGGGGCTGGTGATCTGGCAGTCCAAGCGGCTGCTGGCCACCGGGGAGATCGACTACGCCGAGTTCATGGCGCGCGTGTGCGCTTCCGCGCCCAGCGTCGGTCACTGCAACACGATGGGCACCGCGCTGTCGATGAACAGCCTGGCCGAGGCCCTGGGCATGTCCCTACCAGGCTGCGCGGCGATCCCGGCCCCCTACCGCCGGCGAGCGCAGATGGCCTACGACACCGGCCGTCGGGCGGTGGACCTCGTACGCGAGGACCTCACCCCACGCAAGATCATGACCTTGCCGGCCTTCGAGAACGCGATCGTGGTCGCCTCGGCCATCGCCGCCTCCACCAACGTGCCCGTCCATATCAACGCCATCGCGCGGCACGTCGGGGTGCCGCTGACCATCCACGACTGGCAGCGGGTCGGAGCCGACATCCCGGTGCTGGCGAACGTCGCCCCCGCCGGCGAGTTCCTCGGCGAGGACTTCTACCGCGCCGGCGGCGTCCCCGCCCTCATGCGCACATTGCTGACGGCAGGGCGCCTGCACGGCGACGCCGTGACCGTCTCCGGCCGTACCATGGCCGAGAACCTGGCCGACGCCCCGCCCGCCGACCCGACGGTCATCCGTCCCTACGACGAGCCGCTCGCCGCGCGCGGCGGACTGCTCATCATGACGGGCAACCTCTTCGACTCCGCGGTCATGAAGACCTCGGTCCTCACCGACGACCTCCGCGCGGTCTCCGACTACCGCGCCATCGTCTTCGACGGGCCCGAGGACTACCACGCCCGCATCAACGATCCCGAACTGGGCATCGACGAAGGCTGCATCCTCGTCATCCGCTACACCGGCCCGATCGGCTACCCGGGATCAGCCGAGGTCGTGAACATGGAGATGCCCGCCGCGCTGCTCCGCCTGGGCGCCACCACCTTGCCCACGCTCGGCGACGGCCGCCAGAGCGGCACCTCGGACGCCCCGTCCATCCTCAACGCCAGCCCCGAGGCGGCGGCGGGCGGCAACCTCGCCATCCTGCGCACCGGCGACCGCATCCGGATCGACATCGACAACGCGCGTGTCGACGTCCTGCTGACGGATGAGGAGATCGCCGCGCGGTGGGCGGCCTACACACCGCCGGCACTCGACAACCAGACACCGTGGCAGGAGATCTACCGCGCCACGGTCGGGCAGCTGGACACCGGAGGCTGCCTGGAACTCGCCGTGTCCTACCAGGATCTCGTACACACCAAGGGGATTCCCCGTGACTCGCATTGACGCCAGAGGCACCATCATGATCGCCGACTCCGACTTCGGCGACGTGGACATCGAACGCGAGATCGTCGAGGGCGCCGGATTCGAACTCCTCGCCGCACAGTGCAAGAGCGAGGACGAGGTGATCGAAAAGGGCCGGGACGCCGACGGCGTCCTGACCCAGTACGCCCGGGTCGGTGCCCGCGCCATCGACGCGTTCACCCGCTGCCGGGTGATCGCCCGCTACGGCACGGGCGTGGACATCGTCGACGTCGACGCCGCGACCCGGCGGGGCATCCAGGTCACGAACGCGCCGAACGAGTGGTGCGCCGAGGAGGTCGCCGACCACGCCGTCGCGCTCTGGCTGGCCGCCGCGCGCAAGATCTGCGCGTACGACCGGGCGACCCGGCAGGGCGTCTGGCAGTGGCAGAGCGGGGAGCCGATCTGGCGACTGCGGGGCCGGGTGTTCGGGCTGCTGGGCTTCGGCGCCATCGCCCAGCTCATCGCCGAACGCGCCAGAGCGTTCGGCGTCGAGGTCTGGGCGCACGACCCGTTCCTCGACGAGTCCGAGCTCCGATCGCGCCACGTGCTGCCGGCATCCTTCGACCAGCTCGTGGAGGGCGCCGACTACCTCGTGGTCCAGGCGCCGCTCACGCCCGGGACACACCACACCTTCGACCGTACGACGCTGCGCAGGATGAAGCCGACCGCCGTCCTCATCAACACCGCGCGCGGCCCGATCGTGGAGGACGCGGCGCTCCACCAGGCACTCACCGAGGGATGGATCGCCGGCGCGGCACTGGACGACCTGGAGGAGGAGCCCGCGAAACAGCGCGACTGGTCCCCGCGCAACCCTCTCTTCACGCTGCCCAACGTGATCGTCACCCCCCACGCCGCCTACTACTCCGAGCAGGCCATCACCACAGTGCGGCGCATCGCCGCGGAAGAGGCCGTACGGGTCCTGACCGGGCAGGGCGCCCGCAGCCCGGTCAACGACGTGACGGCCGCCTCTGAGGAGCCCGGGTAGGAGATCGCTGGTAGGGACAGCGCGTGTCCCTGCTCGCCCACGAACTCGCGCATGCCGTGACGGCGCGGCGGCACGGCATCGAGGTGTCCCGCATCGCGTCGTGGCCGCTCGGCGGGCAGCTCCGCGCACGCCGATCAGCCGGAGACAGCCGCCACGGTTTTCGGCCTCACGCTGACTGGAGATCAATGCCTGCAGGTCGCTGCCGTCACAGAACCCCAGCCCGCTCGCGTCAACGACCGCCGTCAGGGGAGGCCGGGGTCTCGGTGAGGAGTTGTAGTTCGAGTACCGCGTCGAGTTGCAGTTCGCGGTAGCCGGCCGTGTCGAACAGGACCGTCAGCCGGTCCTCGCCGCGCTGGATGACCTCGCCCGGCCCCCAGGTGCGATGCTCCACACGGGCGTGCGGGGGAACGGCCCGGTCTCCTCCTGCTGCCGGTCGGCGGTGCCCGCCAGGCAGCGGTCGCAGTTCCCGCAGGGCTCGGCGAGCTGCTCGCCGAAGTAACCGAGCAGGAAGCGGCGCTGGCCCCGGTAGGTGGCCGGCATGTCACTCGGCGGAGGTGCCGGCCGGGCATCCGGTCACGCCGGATCGTGTGTTCGCCTTCCCGGCCTCGCACCCGGCGTGTGCTGTTTCGCGCGGAGGGTTTCCATGCGACCACACCCGCCTACTGGCGCGAACGGCTGCGCGCCTCCGCACCGGATCTTCGAGAAGGTCCTGGCGATGATCGCCCAGACCGGCGTGCTGCACGGCAGAGCACCCTAGACTGGTCGGCCCACCCTTGCTGATCATCGGGTACGGGCAAAGGCGCGCTCATGGAGCCGTGCCCGCTCACCCGGAGAAGAGGACGCGCCACCATGCGGTTCCACAATGACCTAGTGATCAACCGTCCGGCCGGCGAGGTGTTCAAGTATCTGGCGGACCTGGAGAACCTTCCTCGCTGGAACTACGCCATCGCCGAGACCCGGAAGGTTTCGCCCGGCCCGCCCGCCCAGGGAACCGTCTACCTGCAGACGCGCACGCTGCCCAGGCCCATGCAGGAGACCCTTGAGATCTCCCGGTACGAACACGACCGGCTGCTGGCCGTCACCGGCGGCTTCGGCGACCTGGAGGGCACCTCCACTTACACACTCGAGCCCGACGGAGCAACCACCAGGCTGACCAACGAGATCGAACTGGCCGGCCGCGGACTGCTGCGCGCCTTCTCCGCCCTCGCCACCGCCAACATCCGACGAGCCGTCGCCCAGAACCTCGACGTCCTCAAGAACCTCCTGGAGAGCGCCGCGGGAACGCCGTGACATCCGCAGGCCGGGGCCGCCGCCGTGCCACATCCCCGACCCCCTCCTCGCCATCGTCTCCGCTGACGATTCCGGCCAGCCGTTCCACCAGTCCGGCCCGGCCGTGCACGCTCGGGTCGGCCACCGCCGTCAGCAGGAAGGGCACGCAGGCGAGCGAGGCCTCGTACACGGTGCCCCTGGTGCAGGACACTGCCGTAGATCTCCTCCAGCGCGGCCTGGCGTACCTGCGGGTCGTGGCTGATGAGGGCTTGCAGCAGGTACATGCTGGGGCAAACCCCGACCAGCGTGGAGATCTTCTCGGCTGAGACCCTCCCCGAAACTTCTCGCAACGAAGGCGCCGGCAGCACAATGCCGGACATGGAACTACGACCGGAACTGCTGCCCCCGCCCGTGCCGAGGGAGCGCGTGGAGCAGCTCGGTGCCCAGATCGACCGGATCGCCGAGCTTCTGGAGGAAGGCATGATGCCGGAGGCACGCCAGGCCGTGACCACGTTCAACGAGCAGACCGGCCACAGGTACGAGCCGGAGGACTTCGCCTCGTACTGGGAATCTCAGGATCTGGAGGAAATCGCCACGAACGCCGCGCGCCCTGTGCCGCCGAGGGTACCGGACATCACTCGGGCGGAGCTGGCCGAGATCGTTCGCCGGATCATGGAGGCCGATCCGGAGGCCGATTACTTCCTTGCGCTGCTCGAAGCCAATGTGCTGCATCCGCACATCAGCGACCTTATCTACTGGCCTCCGGAAGAGCTGAGGAGCGCCACTCCCGAGGAGATCGTCGAGGCTGCCCTCAGCTACCGCCCCATCCCGTTGTGAAGCCACCAGCCCAGGGAACCGCCGGCCGCGCGAGAAACCATCAACGCTCCCGCTCTCCTTGCCATGTTCCGGCAGATCATCGCCGACAACCGAGCCGGCGGGTGGCGCAAGCAGAAGAATCAGCCCAGGTGAACGGCGTGGATCGCGGGAGTGTCGCGGATCTGGCCACAGGTGCCCGGGGCGGATCACTCTGCCGAGGTCCACGACGAGCAGGCGGTCGCGGACGTCCGTGACGAAGGCCGTCTCGTGCACCACCAGCGGGACGGTGCTGTTTGGTCCGGGCCGAAATCGCGCCCCCCGGATCGGCCACGTATCGCGCCCCAACTGCCCCCACGCCGGCGACAATCCAGTCCTGTTCCGCCCGCGCCGCCGGTGGCATCATCGCCGAGATCGCCCAAACGGCCGGGCTGGACGATCCCAGCACGGCACACGTCATGCGTCACACGCTCGCCACCACGCTGGTCCACGGCAAAGCCGACCGCCAACCGGACGCCTGCCGCTGAAGCCGAGCAGCGGTGCGGTTCGAGGCGGTGCGGCGGCGCCCTAAGTAGGGGTGGCTCACAAAGCCTTCTTCAGCGCATGGCTTGGGGCATAGTCCTTGAGAGCGATGGCGTTGGCCGCCTCCCGGATCGGTTTCATGATCTTCTCCATGACCCTGGCCTTGCCCGGCATGTACGGCATCATGCGCATCATCGCCAGCTGTGCCCAGGCCCGCAGGGGCGTGGAGGGGACAAGCTGCTTGACCACATCGCGCCCGAGCTGCTGATTCAGCTCCACGTATGGGCGCAGCTCCTGCTCATAGCGGCCGAAGGCGGTCCGATGGTCGCCGTGGGCCGCGGCGAGTTCGCCGGCCAGCACGTAGGCACCCACCAGTGCGAGGCTGGTGCCTTGCCCGGAGGCGGGGGAGGGGCAGTACGCGGCGTCGCCCAGCACCGCGATCCGCCCGTTCGACCAGCTGGGCATGTGGGTCTGGGCCAGAGAGTCGAAGTAGAAGTCGCCGGCCGCCGGCATGGCTGCCAGCAGCCGGGGTACCTCCCAGCCGTGATCGGCGAAGGCCTCGGCCACGGCCTGATGCTGAGCGTGCCTGTCGTGGCGTTCGGGCCGGCGATCGGGAGTGGGAAAGAAGAGCTGGGCCGTGGCGTCGGCGGCTGGCCGCAGGCCATAGAGGTTGGCGATGTGACCGGCGGTGGTGCAGGCCATCTCCCAGCGGTCCAGGCCGAGGTGGTTGGGGACGCTGAAGACCGCGACGCTCAGCCCGAGTTGCTCGGCGAACTGCGCTTGCGGACCGAAGGCCAGCGCGCGCACTCCGGAGTGCAGCCCATCGGCGCCCACCACCAGATCGAAGGTACGCGGCGGCGCCTTTTCGAAGGTGACGTGCACGGCGTGTCCGTCGTCGCTGAGCGCGGTGATGGCGTCGCCGAAGAGATGTTCCACCTCACCGCCGGTCGCCTCGTGGAGGATCTCGGCGAGATCGCCGCGCAGAATCTCCAGGTCGCCGGGGTCGCGAAACCCGATCAGGTCGCCACCGAGGGTGGCCACGGTCTTGCCGGCTTTGGTCAACCAGGTCCCGCCGCGCATGTCGGTGGCGCGGTGGCGTACCTGCGGGCCGATGCCCATGCGGTCGGCCACCTCGACCGCCACACCGCGCAGGTCGACCTTGTAACCGCCAGGCCGGGGTGCCGGTGCCCGCTCGACCACGGTCGGAGTGAATCCGTAGTGGTGTAGCCAGTGGGCCAGCGCCGGACCGGCGATGCTGGCGCCGGAGATGAGGATGCGGGTGTTCTTCATGTGGCTCTCCCTGTTGGAGCTCGAGTTACCGCCGCCGATTGTGTAAGGGTCACGCGTAACTGCGTAACCCTTATATGTGATTGCTTATGCTATACACAATCATGGCGATTGCGGCACCCACACGGAGGGGCGAATGAGCGACGACAGCGGCACCGGGCTGCCGGCGAGTCTCGAAGCGGCGTGGGGAAGGCGCAGCCGCACCAGCCCGGGACCCAAGCCAGGCCTCACCCTGGAGCGGATCGTCGAGACAGCGGTCCAGCTCGCCGCCACCGAGGGCATGGCGGCGGTGTCCATGGTGCGCGTCGCCAAGGAGCTCGGAGTCTCCACCATGGCGCTGTATCGGTACGTCGCGGCCAAAGACGAACTGGTAGAGCTCATGATGGACGCGGGCATCGGTCTACCACCCACCAGCCAGGGCAACGACCCCACGGGATGGCGACAGGGGCTCTCCCGCTGGGCCTGGGACTATCTGAGTGTTCTGCACCGCCACACATGGATCCTGCAAGTTCCCATCACGGGCCCGCCGATCACACCCAACCAGATCGCCTGGCTGGAGCGCGGCCTGGCCGACCTGCGGGACACCGGCCTGACCGAGAGCGAGAAGCTGTCGGTGATCATGCTGCTGTCTGGCTTCGTCCGGAACTGGGCCGGCCTCACCGTGAGCACCGCCCAAGCCGGTCGTCAACGAGCGACGTTCCGCTACGGCAGCACGCTGTCGAAACTTGTCGACGAGCAACGCTTCCCAGCCGTCAGTGCGGCCATCGCCGGCGGCGCCATTGACGACGATCAGGACGACGCCGACGCAGAGTTCACCTTCGGCCTCGAGCGAATCCTCGACGGCATACACGTGCTCATGCGCAAGCGCCTCACGTAGGACTTCCCCGGCCCCGGGCCCGTAGCCCACCTGGTGCGTGGTGGCACACGGCGAAACGGGGTGGCGGTGGCGAGTTCCTCGGCCAGCACGGCGATGGCCAGGGCGGGCTTGGTGGCGAAGGTGACCTGGTCGGGAACGCCTTGCCTCCGCGCGGCGCGCGCACCCTTCGGTCCACCGCTGCGCTCCATCGCCCTGCCGATCTTCGGGGCCGGGCGCGGTGGCCTGGACCCGGCGCAGGGCCTGGACCGGTTGTGGTGCCGGGGCCGGCCACGTTTTGCGAACTCGCAAGAAAGTTTGCCGAGCCGCAAGAGGGCGGCTGAAGCTTGTCGCATGACACCGACTCGAACCCAGAAGCGCCCGGCCCGCCGCCGCCTCCTCCTCGGCGCCTGCGCGCTGACCCTTTCACTGGCTGCCGGCTGGACTACGCTCGACGAGCCCGTTGCGGCGCCCGCCGCCGCCTCGACGGCCGGGCAAGCACCGTCGTACGACGCCGCGACGAAGGACGACGCGGAGTTCAACGCGACGTTCGAGCACAGGTTCGCGAAGGTCCGCGACGTGCGCATGCACTACGTCACGGGCGGCAAGGGCCCGGCGCTGGTCCTGCTGCACGGGTGGCCGCAGACCTGGTACGAGTGGCGGAAGATCATGCCGGCCCTGGCCGAGCATCACACCGTCTACGCCCTCGATCTCCCCGGCCTCGGCGACAGTGAGGGAAGCCCGGCGAGCTTCGACAAGAAGACCCTGGCACGGTACGTCCACGAGCTGCTGCACGAGCGGATCGGGCTGCACGCCTTCGACCTGGTCGCGCACGACCTCGGTGGCGGAGTCGGATTCCAGTACGTCGCGCAGTTCCCCGGGCAGGTGAGGTCCTACGTTCATATGGACTATCCGCTTCCCGGCCCGAAGCTTCCTGCCGCGCAGTACCGGACCTTCTCCTGGCACATGGCTTTCAACAGCCAGCGGGCGATCCCCGAGAAGCTCGTCGACGACCGCGGTGACGTGCGCGAGTACCTGACGGCGTTCTACCCGCAGGTCGCCTACGGCGGAGCGGCGTTCGGCGGCACGAGGACGCGGTCCCCGTTCACCGAAGCGGAAACGAACGAGTTCGTCCGCACCTACAGCCGCCGGGACGTGTTGCGGGCGGGATTCGAGCTCTACCGGAGCCTGGACCAGGATGAGCGTGACAACACCGCGGCCGCCCGTGTGGACACGCCCACGCTGCTCCTCACGGCCACCGGATCGCTCGCCGCCACCCGCCCCACCCTGACGCCGATGCTGCGGAACATCACGCGCGCGGTCGAGGTGCCCGAATCAGGGCATTGGCTGGCGGAGGAGAATCCCGAGTTCGTGGTGCGGGAGATCCTCTCGTTCACCGGCCGGTGACGTAGGGGGGTCGCGGCTGCGCCAGAGGGGGGCTCCCGGAGCGGCACGACACGAGCAGCGCCACGGCGTCATCGTCCCAGCGAGCGTGCACGACCAGGGGAAGCCTGCCGTTGACGGTGCGCAGCGCCGTACGCAGGCACAACCCTTGGAAGCGATGCCGCACGAGCCGCGCCCACACCCGGCCCGGCAGGCGCCGCCGCATCACCAGTAGCGCCGTGTCGCCCGGGCGGCGTCGTCTCTAGGGCTTTTCTAAGGTTCGCCGACGGCGCGGTGAAGGTCGGCCCGGTTGGCTGGCGGCAACCGCCGGCCAGAGGTGCCGGCCGATCGGGAGAAGAAGGAGCGACATGGACAGACGAAAGGCGGCCCTGGCAGCGGGGATGGTCGCGGTGCTGGTGCTGGGCGGGTCGGGAGCCTTGGCGGCCTCACCTCAGCGGAACCTCGACGGCGATCCGTGCACCGAAACGGCGACGTGCTCGCCCGCCGACCTCGCGAAGCCGGCGGAGACGGCTACGGCCAAGGCGGACGATCCCGGCAAGGACGGGTCCGGGTGCTCGCCCGAAGGGGAGCGGCCCGGGTCTCTCGAATCGGAGAACCTCTCCCAGAGGCTCGCCCAGGCGCTGGCCGACGCGCTGGGCGTCGGGCTCGACCGGGCGACCGCCGCCGTGACCGGCCTGAACGCGCTCTCCCAGAATGGCGGGATACGTCCTGACTCGCCGGAGTTCGCTGCGGTGGCCGCGCGCCTCGGCGTGTCGGCGGAACGGCTGCAGGAGGCGCTGAAGGGGTTCAAGCGGGCGAACGAATCACAGGGCGCCAAGCCCGGCCCCGGCAAGACGCCGGACTCCTGAGCATCCGGACGGCCGGGTGGGCGCCCGTCCCCGAGGACGGGGCGACGGCCATCCCGCCCGGCAGTCCGGGACGTGAAGGCTGGGCGGGGACGGGGTTCGGCGAGGAGAGTGTCATCATGCACGTCCTTGTGGCCGATGACGACGAGGCGGTACGCCGTTCGCTCGCGCGTGCGCTCGCCCGCGAGGGCTACCACGTGAGCACCGCCGCCGACGGCCTGCGCGCCCTGGAGAGCGCCGGCGGCGGGCGTCAGGACGCGGTGGTGCTGGACATCATGATGCCCGGGCTGGACGGACTGGAGGTGTGCCGCCGACTCCGGGCGGGCGGCGATCGTACGCCGATCCTGATGCTCACGGCCCGCGACCTCGTCGCCGACCGGGTGGCAGGGCTGGACGCCGGGGCCGACGACTACCTGGTGAAGCCGTTCGCGCTGGAGGAGCTCCGGGCCCGCCTGCGCGCCCTGCTGCGGCGCAGCGGCGCGGCGGAGGAGGTGTTGCGCTTCGCCGACGTGGAGCTGGACACCGCGGCCTGCCGGGCCTCCCGCGGGGCACGGCCGCTCGACCTGACCAGGACCGAGTACACGCTGCTGAAGGTGTTCATGCGCAACCCGAACCGGGTGCTGAGCCGTGTCGTGATCTTCGACGCGGTCTGGGGGTATGACTTCGGCCCGTCCTCCAACGCGCTGTGGGTCTACATCAGTTACCTTCGGGCCAAGCTGGAGGCCGGTGGCGAGCCGCGGCTGATCCAGACAGTGCGCGGGCTCGGATACGTGCTGCGGGAGGAGCCGTGAAGCTGCGGACCAGGGTCGCGCTGGCGGGGGCGGCCGTGGTGGGGGCGGCGCTGCTGGCGGCCTCGCTCGTGCTGTATCCGTCGATGGAGGCCGGGCTGGCCGCCCAGCACGACGGAGAGCTGGTCGTGGCCGCCGCTGAGGCGCCCCGCCTGCTGCGATCGTTCAAGGCCAACTCCACGGAGGTGCCCACACGCCCCGTCGCCGCGGGCAGCACGCTGCTGCAGTTCGTCCCGCATCCCGCGGAGCCGGGCGCGGCGGGAGACCTCGCCCCGCTCACCGGCAGGGACATCGAGGTCGCGTTGGGTACGAGCGCCCCGTACTTCCAGAACGTGAGCCGCGACGGGGTGCTCTACCGCGTCTACACGGCTTCGCTGGGCCAGACCGACCTGGCACTGATACGCACCGCGTTCACGCTGGACCGGGACGACCCGACGCTGAACACGCTGAAGGTCCTGCTGGCAGGGCTGACGCTGGGCGGCGCGTTGATCGCCGGAATGGGCGCGCGGCTGCTCGCCGGGCGGGTGCTGCGCCCCATCGGCCGTCTGACCGAGGTGGTCGAACACGTCACCGCCACCCGTACGCTCACCGCCGCCGGCCTGGACGGCAACGGGCGCGACGAGGTGGCCCGGCTGGCCCGTGCCTTCACCACGATGACCGGCGCGCTGAACGAATCCCTGCTGGCCCAGCGGCGCCTGGTCGCCGACGCGTCGCACGAGCTGCGTACCCCGCTGACCAGCCTCATCACCAACCTGGAGCTGCTGGCGGAAGGGCGGGGCACCGCCGACCCGCAGGCCCCGGCCCTGGTGCGCGAGGCTCACGAACAGGCCGACGAGCTGCGGGTGCTGGTCAACGACCTCGTGGAGCTGGCCAGATACGGCGACATCCAGATCCACATCGAGGACGTCCGCCTCGACCTGGTGGCCGAACGCGTGCTGGACAGGGCGCGGGCGCGCGCGCCGCACGTACGGCTGCAGGCCGAGCTCGCCGAGTGCCTGGTGTCGGCGGACCAGGACGCCGTCGAACGCGCCGCCGCCAATCTCGTCGACAACGCGATCAAGTGGAGCCCGCCGGGCGGCGAGGTGCTGGTGCGGGTGGATCGAGCCGGCACGCTGTCGGTCGCCGACCAGGGACCCGGCATCGCGGCCAAGGACCTGCCCTTCGTCTTCGACCGCTTCTACCGCGCCGAGGCGGACCGTTCGTTGCCCGGCTCAGGACTCGGCCTGGCCATCGTGCGGCAGATCGCCGAGGCGCACGGGGGGACCGTACGCGCCGAGCCGCTCCGGCGAGGGGTCCGGCTCGTCCTCTCCCTGCCCGTCGCGACCTGAGCCCGGCCACCCGGCAGGAGACGCCGGTGGGGGTGGCGTCCCGGCTGCTCAGCCGCTTGAAGGTCAATGGGCCGAGCTCGGCCTTCGCGCCGGTGGGCCGTCGAGAGGTCCATCAGGGCGGGAAAGACCCCGCCGGACGCGCATCCAAAGTGGCTGGGTACGTCTCGCCTGGCCGGGCCGGCGAGGCGATCACAGGACGAGCATGAGCTTGCCGCCGGGCCGGCGGGACTGGCTGAGCTTGGCCGCCTCGTGGATCTGGTCGAGCGTGTAGGTGCGGGCGACCGATACGACCAGGACGCCTTCGCCGGCCAACCGGGCGAACTCGCCCAGCAGGTCGTAGCGCAGGTCGATCTGGGTGATCCGGGTGCCCAGCTCGGCCGCGGCGGCGAAGTCCGAGACGGTGAGGACGCGGTCGGGGTCCCCGGTCAGCTCGATCAGGGTAGGCAGCGAGCCGCCGGCCGGGCTGGGCTGGTCGGCGCGGTCGATCCGGCCGCCGGTCGGGGCCGTGTCCAGGGCGCGGTCGACGCGGCCTGCGGCCAGTGCGGCGACGCGTTCGGCCATGCCGTCGCCGTAGCCGGTCACCTGGGCGCCGATCTCTTGCAGGGTGGCGGCCCGCGTCGGCCCGGCGGTGGCGATCACCCGGACACCCCGGTGCAGCGCCAGGCGCACCGCCGCCTCACCCACGGTGGTGCCGGCGCCGTGGACGAGCAGCAGCTCGCCCGGCTGGACGCCGAGGTCGTCGAGCGCGCGCCACGCCGTCTCGGCCGCCATCGGCAGCGCGGCGGCCTGCTCGGCGGTGACGCCCTCGGGAATGCGTGCCCAGGCCGCCATCAGCGCATACTCGGCGGCTCCGGCCGTCGGGCCGTCGAAGGTCGCCGGGCCGAACACACGGTCGCCGATCTCGACGCCGGTGACGCCCTCACCGAGCGCGTCGACGGTGCCCGCGACCTCGAGGCCGAGCCCGCGCGGCAGCGGCGGCAGCCGGTCGGCGAAGAGGCCGTCGACCACCGCCCAGTCGGCCGGGTTCAGGCCGCACGCCCGTACGGCGATCCGGATCTGGCCGGGTCCCGGCTCCGGCTGCGGGACGTCGCGGAGCACGATCACGTCCGGGGCTCCGAAGCGGTCGAACTGAAGGGCCTTCATTGGCAATCTCCCAAGCGATGACAGCATCTGTTGTCATTGACCCTAGCACCGCGATGACAGCCTCTGCTGTCATATCCTGGTGGGCATGCCGAGATGGGAGTCCGACGCAAAGGGCCGGCTCGAGCGCGCGGCGCTCGAGTTGTTCGAGACGCAGGGGTTCGAGCGCACGTCGGTCGCGCAGATCGCGCGCACCGCCGGTCTGACCGAGCGCTCCTTCTACCGCTACTTCCCCGACAAGAGGGAAGTGCTCTTCGCCGGCAACGAGCTCGAGGCCCATCTCGTCGCCCAGGTCGAGGCGGCCGACCCGGGCCTCACACCGATCGAGGTGCTGCTGACCGCGCTGGGGACCGCCGACGAGGTCTTTCGCCCGCGCGAGTTCCTGCTGCGCCGCGTCAGGGTGATCGCCGCCAGCCCGGCACTGGCCGAGCGCGATCTGATCAAGCTCGCCGACATCGCCGACGCGCTGGCGCGGGCGCTCGAGCGCCGCGGCGTCGAGCCCGGCGAGGCATGCTTCATCATCGACGTGGCGATAGCGATCTCCCGGCGCGCCACGTCCCGCTGGCTGGCCGACCCGGACGCGACCCTCTCCGAGCTCGTTGCCCAGGCCGCCGCCGAGCTGTACGAGGCGGTCGCGCCGCTGGCCCCGACGGTCCGCTGAGTCCGCCGCACGTCACCGGCAGGGTGCCCGGCGCACGCCGGTGGGGGGCCGCCCCTGCTGCCCCAGGCCTGCCAGGTGCTCACCGCCTGGGACGCAGTGGGGGAGGCGCCCGAGGCCGCCAAGGCCGGGCAGCCCAGTGATCCGGTCCCACCCCATCAGCACGCTGACCGACGCGACGCCCGTCGCGTGGCGCTCAAACCCGGTGGGCCGCGCGCACCGGGCCGCGCCGCGGCGTCCCCGGCGTTCCCGGCTTCGGCGGGGTCAGCACCGAGCGGAGGTGCCGGCGCGAGCTGACCCCGAGTTTGGCGAACACGTTGCCGAGGTGCCACTCCACCGTGCGCGGGCTGATGAACAGCTGGGCGGCGATCTCGTCGTTGGTGTGCCCGTCCCTGGCCAGGCCGGCGATCTGGGCCTCCTGGCCGGTGAGCTCGGCGACGGCGGCGACCGTGCGCTTGCGTACGGTCTCCCCGGTCGCCTGCAGTTCCCGGCGGGCACGCTCGGCGAAGCCGCTCCAACATGCCCGGCGTGATCCCTCCCGCCATCGACCGGGCGCTCCAGACCGGCAACCCGCTGCCGGCCGGCCTCTCGGAGGAGGAGCAGCGTACGGGCGAGCAGCTGGACTTCTTCTGGGACCACGTCGCCTACGCCCTCATGATGGGAACGCGCCCGCAGACGCTGACGGGACTCGCGGACTCGCCCGTCGGCCTGGCGGCCTTCATGCTCGACCATGACGTGGCCAGCCTGGCGCTGATCTCCCGCGTCTTCGCCGGCGAGTCCGAAGGCCTCACCAGGGACGATGTCCTCGACAACATCACGCTCTTCTGGCTGACGAACACGGCGGTCTCCGCGGCTCGCCTCTACGCGGAGAACAAGTCCGCCTTCTTCGCCGTCAAGGGCGTCACCATCCCGGTCGCCGTGAGCGTCTTTCCCGACGAGCTCTACGAGGCGCCGAAGAGCTGGTCGGAGCAGGCGTATCCGAAGCTGGTCCACTACAACCGGCTGCCCGAGGGCGGGCACTTCGCGGCCTGGGAACAGCCTCTCGTCCTCGCGGAGGAGATCCGCGAGGGGCTGCGGTCGCTCCGCCGGAGCTAGCTGACCGCGTCCGGGCGACGGCGCATTCCTTCGCCCGGCGGGTCTGGCCGGGAGGCTCGACCCCGAGCCGCCCGGCCACCCTGTGCGGGATCGTAACCGCCGGGCCGGCCAGGGGACCCCGGGCAGACCTCCGGAGAGGGCGGCGATGAGGAAGAGGAGGGCCCCGATTCCACCGGCGTCCCCGCCTGCGCCGCAGCCACCGCCTGCTGACAGAGCACGTACAGGTCCTGCTCTAACGTCGCCTCGCCCTGCTCGCGGACGCACGGGCGGCTTGTCGTTTCCGGCCTCAGGCTTTGCTCGCCGCCGCGACGGGAGGGGTGGCCGCTGAAGCAGGGGACGCACGCCGATGAGCTCACGCACGATGCGTCGGGGTCGCCGAGGAGCCGCCGCCGCGACGACGAGTGTGCGGCTGAGTTGCGTGCCCTCGGGGCGGACGTCGTCGTCGGCGATCTGACCCGGCCCGAGAACGTCGCGGCCGCGCTGGAGGGCGTCGGGCGGATGTACTTCGCGATGCCCGTGTCTCCGGACCATCTGCTGGCGGCGACCGTGGTGGCCACCGTGGCGCGGGAACGCGGGGAGCTGAACGCGCTGGTGGACATGTCACAGATGACGGTGTCGGAGATGACCGCCACCGGCACCAAAGGCGGATCGCACCAGCACCGGCTGCACTGGCTGGCGGAGCAGGTACTCGAATGGTCGGGCCTGCCGGTGATCCACATCCGTTCGACCGTCTTCCTGGAAATCCGCTGTTCACCACGTTGGCGGCCCGGTCGATCCGGGAGAACGGCACGATCACGCTGCCGTTCGGCGCCGGACGCACGGCGCCGGTGGCCGTGGACGACGTCGCCCGGGTGGTCACCACCGTGCTCAGCGACCCGGCTCCGCACGTCGGGCACGCGTACGAGCTCGCCGGGCCACGCATGGTCGACATGACCGAGATGGCAGAGGAGTTCTCACGGGCCTTGGAGCGCCCGGTGTCCTATGTGGATGTGCCGCTGGACCGGTGGCGGGCCGAGGTGCTCGCCAAGGCGGGCCTGCCGCCGCACGTCGAACAGCACCTCGCCACCATCTTGACCCGACTGCACCAGGACAACCGCTACGACGCCGCCTCCGACGACGTCGAACGCGTGACGGGCGTACCCGCCCAGACGATCGAGGCGTTCGTGGCTGCTCGCCGGGACTGCTACCTGGGCTGAGCCGGGTGCGAGACTCCGCGCCTGCCGAAAGTTCCCTGTCGGCGTACGTTCGGGTCCGTGACTCGCTCGGGATCCGTCCTCGGCGACGCGAGCACGCGCCAGAGACCCAGTACGGCCAGCAGGGACGCCGCCCCCGCCGCGCCGACGACCAGGCCGGGCGCCGCCACCTCGCCCAACGCCCCGCCACCGGCCGCGAAGAGCCCCTGCAACGTCATGGTCCCGGTCAGCGCCAGCCCGAAGGCCTGGCCTCGGTTCGCCTCCGGCACCGCCGCCAGGAAGCGCCGGGCCAGCCCCAGCTGGTACGCGACCCCGAACCCGGACACGGCGAGCAGCAGCGCCGCGATGACCGGCCCAGGCGAGAGCACGAACCCGAGCAGCGGCGCGCCGAGCAGCAGCGCCAGCGGCCCGGCCAGCCGTTCCCTTCGTTCCGGGGTGACCAGCCGGCCGATCGCGAGGTCGCCGGTGAGCATGCCGAGCGCCACGGCGGTGAACAGCAGCCCGGCCGAGTCCGGCATGCCGATCTGGACGGCGTACGGGACGAGCACGCCCTCGGCGCCGACCATGAGCGCGGGCGGCAGCCACTGGGCCAGCAGCAGCGAACGGATCGCCGGCCGGCGCAGCAGTTCGCGATTGACGCGCCAGGTCTCGCGTACCGCGTACCCTGCGGCCGTGCCGCGGCGCGGCCGCTCGGCCAGCCGCAGGCGCAGCAGCGCGGCGGACAGCAGGCAGCTCGCCACGGTGATCCAGAGCGCGCCGTACGGGCCCAGCGCCGCGATCAGCATCCCGCCCACGGCGAAGCCGAGCACCTGCGTGCCGCCGGCGGCCATGGAGAACACGGCCCGGCCGAGCACGTACCGGTCGCCGTCGAGCAGTTCGGGCAGCAGCGCGCCGCGCGCCGCGGAGGCGACGGCGCTGGGGATGCCGGCGACGAACACCAGCACCAGCATCGCGGTGGGGGAGAGCAGCCCGGCGGCGAGCACCGCGGCGACCGCGGCGCGGACCAGGTCGTAGCCCACCATCACGACCCGCGGCGGCCACCGGTCGGCGTAGGCCAGCAGCAGCGTGCCGCCGAGGGTGTAGGGCAGGAAGCCGGCGACGTAGGCCAGCGCGGCCAGCAGGGACGAGCCGGTCCCGGCGTAGACGGTCACCGAGAGCGCGAGCATCTTCACCGTCTCGCCGCCGAGGAAGAGCGTGTAGCCGGTGAACAGCACGCGGAACTGGCCCAGCGCGAACACCTCGCGGTAGGTGGCCCGCGCCGGTGCGGCCTGGAGTGTCGTCATGCGGGTCAGTCTCTAGGCGGTGCGGTCGGAGGCGTTAAGCTTTCGTGTGGAGGCGAAAGATGCTTGCCATCGAAGTCGGGCCGGTCGACGTGGCGCACACCCGATACGCGATCTCGCCGCTGGGTGAGGCAATGAACGCGCTGCGGGTCGCGGCGGGCAAGCAGCCGGCCGGGCCGCTGCGGCCCTGGGCGGAGCGCATCGCGCCGCGGTACGCGCGGCTGCTCCGCGAGACGCCCGCGGTCGGGGCGCTGACGACGCTGTTCCGCCGCGGCGGCTACAACGCCGACTTCATCCATCCGCCGCCTTCGGGCTCCGGCGGCGACTTCGCCGTCGAACTCGCCGCGGTGCGGGCGACCCCGCTGCCTCAGGTTCGCGCGGAGATCGCCCGCAACCTGGTCGGGCTGCGTACGCCGCCGCGCCACGTCCAGCAGATCCTGGCCGCCCCGGACGTGCTCACCCGGCTTTCGGACGCGATCGAGGCGACCTGGCACGCGCTGGTCGAGCCTGACTGGCCGCGGTTGCGTACGGTGCTGGAGCGCGACCTGGTGCACCGCGCCGGGCACCTCGCCATGTACGGCTGGGCCGCGGCGCTGTCCGACCTGGACCCGCGGGTGAGCTGGCGCTCCGAGGGCGCCGACGGTGTGATCGAGGTGCGCACCGGCCCCCGGAACGAGTGGGAGCGGCACCGGCTGGGCGGCAAGGGACTGCTGCTGATGCCGACCGTCTTCGGCACCCTCATCAGCTACGTCGAGCCGCCCTGGCCGTACGCCCTGGTGTATCCGGCGCGCGGCGTCGCGAACCTGCTCGGGCCGCCGCCCGCGCAGGGCGGTGCGGCGGCGCTGGCGCGGCTGGTCGGCCCGCACCGCGCGCAGGTGCTGCGGGCGCTCGCGGTGCCGGCGACGACCACGCAGTTGGTCCGCCAGCTGGGTCTCAGCCTGGGCGCAGTCGGCGGCCACCTGGCCGTGCTGCGCGAATCCGGCCTGGTCACGCGGACGCGGACCGGCCGATCCGTGCGCTACGAGCGCACCCCTCTGGGCGGGACCCTGGCCGGCGACTGAGCGTGGCCACCGGTGGCGGGCACGCGCGATCGTTTCCGGTCACCGCACCAATCAGCGAGCTGATGGACGCCGCCGGGTGTGCGGCCTGCTGGAGCCAGGGTTACACGTGTCGGCGGCCGATCGTGACGGCCGTGGAGGACGCAGTGCGCGGGTGCCGTCTCGTGGGGTTCGCCGCGGTCGACGGCGCGGGGACTGCCGGACTTTCGTCGTACGGGGGCCGGCGGCTCGATGACCTCCCGAGAGCAGCCGGCAGACCGGCCGCCTGGCGGATCTGCCGGGCGGTCTTGACCAGCCGTTCGATCTCTACATTCCATCGCGTCTCCCGCCGGCCTGCGCCGCCGCATGCCTCGCACGGCTTGTCCAGTGCGCCGAGGCTCGGCGAACGCGGTGGACGCCGGCCGCACTCGTATCGTCCCGGTCGTCGGGGACGGTCCCGGTGTGCGGGCTCTGGGTGGCGACAGTCCGGCGTTCCTCAACGGTGCTGACCGTGTTCCGCTCCTCATGGCCCGTGCGCTGCCGGTGATGCGATACGGGGTCCGTCACCATTGGTAGGGGAGATACTTCCCGTCCATGGTGATGACGACTCGGTCGCCGGCCGGGTCCGGCACTCGCCGCACGTCGAGCCGGAAATTGATGGCGCTCATGATGCCGTCCCCGCACTGTTCATGGATCAGCTCCTTGATGGTCGGCCCGTAGACCTGGATGACTTCGTAGAGCCGGTAGATCGTCGGATCGACCGGGACGGTCGTGTCCAGCGCCCCACGCGTGGGCTGCGTCTGGAGAGCGAGCGCGACGTCTTCGCCGAGCTCCAGCAGGGCTGCCGCCGTGGTCGCCTCGTCCTTGCTCATCGGATGCTGGCCGAGCAGCGCGGCCGTCGTCCACGCCAGGGGCCTGCCGACCGCGTCGGCGAGCTGGGCCCACGTCACGCCCGTCACGACTTTGGCGTTCCGGATGGCTTCGGCCGCTTCCTTCTTGGTGAGCACAACGCCTCCATCGTGTGTTCAGCACAGTCCGTCACAACGTAGCAATCACTCGGAGAAGCCGCCCGGACGGCAGCTCCGACACATCCTCGAACCCGGGGATCAGGGGGCGGGCGCGAGCACTGAGTGCCGGGCCGGAACCCGGCACGCCACTGACCGCGCCCATCCCTTCTACTGCTTGCGGGTGCTGTAGGAGTGCGCGCCGGCCCCGGCCAGCGCGCCGCCCTCGACGATGAGGTACTCCTCGCGGATCGGGATGCCCTCCAGCCACGCCTCCAGGATCTCGCGGGTGCCGGCGGCGTAGCGGGCCTGGGCGGACAGCGAGGAGCCGGAGATGTGCGGGGTCATGCCGTGGTGCGGCATGGCACGCCAGGGGTGATCGGCGGGAGCGGGCTGGGGGTACCAGACGTCGCCGGCGTATCCGGCGAGCTGCCCGCTCTCCAGCGCGCGGACGATCGCGTCGCGGTCGGCGATCTTGGCGCGGGCGGTGTTGATCAGGTACGCCCCCCGCTTCATCGTGGCGATCAGCTCGTCACCGAACAGGCCCTCGGTCTCCGGGTGCAGCGGGGCGTTGATGGTCACCACGTCGCAGACCGGGACCATGGCGGCGGCGTCGGGATGGAAGGTGAGCCCGAGCTCCTCCTCGACCTCGCGCGGCAGGCGGTGCCGGTCGGTGTAGTGCAGGTGCACATCGAACGGCTTGAGGCGGCGCAGCACGGCCGTGCCGATACGGCCGGCGGCCACGGTCCCGACGTGCATGCCCTCCAGGTCGTAGGAGCGGGCGACGCAGTCGGCGATGTTCCAGCCGCCCTCCAGCACCGTCCGGTGGGCGGGCAGGTAGTCGCGTACGAGAGACAGGATCATCATCACCACGTGCTCGGCGACGCTGATGCTGTTGCAGTAGGTGACCTCGGCGACGGTGATGCCCCGGGCGATGGCGGCGTCGAGGTCGACGTGGTCGGAGCCGATGCCGGCGGTGACGGCCAGCTTCAGCTTGGGGGCGCGGGCGATGCGCTCGGCGGTCAGGTACGCGGGCCAGAACGGCTGCGAGATGACCACGTCCGCGTCGGCCAGCTCGCGGTCGAACTCCGAGCCGTCGCCGTCCTTGTCGGAGGTGACCACCAGCGTGTGACCGCGCTCCTCCAGGAAACGGCGCAGCCCCAGCTCGCCGGAGACGCTGCCGAGCAGCTGACCCGGGGTGAAGTCGACGCTCTTCGGGCTGGGCAGCGTCTGGCCGCCCGGGTAGCCGGCCAGCTCAGGCAGGCCGTCACGGGCGTAGCTGGTGGGGTGGCCGTCGATCGGGTCGTCGTAGAGCACGCACAACACTTTTGCCATGGTTCCGGCTCCTTGTCGGTCAGGGTGATCTCACTGTCCGACGAGGTGTCTTCGCAGGTCAAAGCGTTTGTGTCTATCGGGTGATAGGCGCCGTCTATACCAGGTGCTCGTGGGCGAGCCGGTCGAACACCTCACGCAGATCAAGGTCCCGGGCGATGTCCAGCACCGCCCTGGCCATCACCGACTCGGGGCCCGTACCGGCCACCACCAGGCCGACGCGGGGTTCGCGCGCGGGCCGCTCCAGCCGGATCACCCGCATCCCCTCCGGCACGCCGAACATGTGCAGCCACGCGTGCGCGATCACGCTGGACCACCGGTGCGTGGCCACGTGCGCGAACAGGGCGGAGACGGTGTCGGTCTCGATCGCCGGGACGGCCACCGCTCCGGCCTGGCGGAAGTTGGCGTCCAGGATGCGGCGGTTGCGCATCTCGGGGGCGAGCAGGCACAGCGGCAGCGCGGCGACCTCGGCCCAGCGCGCCACCCGCCGGTCGGCCAGCTCGCCGTCGGACGGGGTGAGCAGCAGGTAGCGCTCCTCGTACAGCGGGCTGGTGCGCACCTCGCCGAAATCCTCCTCCTCGTCGTCGAGGTACGTCATCGCCATGTCGATCTCGAAGTCCGCCAGCCGCCGCGCGATCTCCCGGGACGACAGCGACGTCAGCCGCACCCGTACATGCGGATAGCGCTCGCAGAACGGCGTGGTCAGCAGCGAGGCGGCGGTCAGCGCGGTCGGGATCGCCCCCATGCGCAGCGTCCCTGACAGCCCCTCGCGCATCCGGGACAGGTCCTGGCGCAGCCCGTCGGCGTCGGCGAGGATGCGGTGCGCCCACAGCACCACCCGCTCACCCTCGGGCGTCAGCCCGGCGAAGCGTTGCCCGCGCCGCACCAGCGGCACGTCCAGCTCGCGCTCCAGCTTGCGGATGGCCGCGGACAGCGATGGCTGGGAGACGTGACAGGCCGCGGCGGCGCGGGCGAAATGCCGCTCCCTGGCCAGGGCGACGAGGTACTCCAACTGGCGCAACAGCACGTCACAGGATGTCGCGTACGTGCCTCTTCCGTCCACCCTCCGAGAGCCCGCGCCCGTCTCCAGCGTGCCCGGCTCCGGCGGCCTGCCCTCGTGGGACGCGGCCGCGACCGGGAAGCGCGCGCCTTGACCGCCCGCCGGATCCGCGCGTTCACGGACGCGATGGCATTGATCGAGTAGATCACCCTGGTCGACGAGCCGGAGGTTGTCTAGAGGTCGTCTATTGGGGCACCTACCCCGACTGTGCGACTAAACGCATTGCCCAGTGATCCGGAGTTCGGAGGAAGCAGATGAGCGACACCCAGGACAACACCCCCTCCAGCGCCCAGGGCGTGGATCGGAAGGCGGCGGCCGGCTACCCGCTCGCGCAGGATTCGGTGACCGCGCATGGCAGCGAGAGCGAGAACCCGGCAATCGACTCGCCGACTCCGAAGACCGGCGGTCGTCCGCGCACGAACCGGGACTGGTGGCCCAACCAGCTCGACCTGTCGGTGTTGCGTGCGCACTCGTCCAAGGGCAACCCTCTGGCAGAGGGCTTCAGCTACGCCAAGGAGTTCGAGAAGCTCGACGTCGAGGCCCTCAAGCAGGACATCATCGAGGTGCTCACCACCTCGCAGGACTGGTGGCCGGCCGACTTCGGCCACTACGGCGGTCTCATGATCCGGATGAGCTGGCACGCCGCGGGCACCTACCGCATCCACGACGGTCGCGGCGGGGCCGGCGACGGCGGCCAGCGTTTCGCCCCGCTCAACAGCTGGCCCGACAACGCCAACCTCGACAAGGCCCGCCGGCTGCTGTGGCCGGTCAAGCAGAAGTACGGCCAGAAGATCTCGTGGGCCGACCTGCTCGTGCTCGCCGGCAACGTCGCC
Source organism: Nonomuraea sp. NPDC049709 (assembly GCF_040674815.1). NCBI lineage: Bacteria > Bacillati > Actinomycetota > Actinomycetes > Streptosporangiales > Streptosporangiaceae > Nonomuraea > Nonomuraea sp. NPDC049709. The sequence goes on along the minus strand of NZ_JBFANM010000033.1, from coordinate 67,938 downwards.
CTGGAGTCGATGGGTTTCAAGACCTTCGGCTTCGGCTTCGGCCGCGAGGACGTCTGGGAGCCAGAGGAGATCTTCTGGGGCCCGGAGGACGCCTGGCTCGGTGACGAGCGCTACGTCACCGACAGCGAGATGGTGCCGAACGTCGGCGCGACCGAGATGGGCCTCATCTACGTCAACCCGGAGGGTCCCCGCGGCAACCCGGACCCGGCCGCGGCAGCGCATTTCATCCGCGAGACCTTCGGACGGATGGCGATGAACGACGAGGAGACTGTCGCTCTCATCGCCGGCGGCCACACGTTCGGCAAGACCCACGGCGCCGGCATCGCGGACGACCACGTGGGGCCGGAGCCCGAGGCCGCGCCGCTGGAGGCGCAGGGCCTGGGCTGGCTGAGCAGCCACGGCACCGGCAAGGGCGGTGACACGATCACCAGCGGTCTCGAGGTGACCTGGACCGACCGGCCGACGCAGTGGAGCAACCGCTTCTTCGAGATCCTCTTCGGCCACGAGTGGGAGCTCACCACGAGCCCCGGCGGCGGGAAGCAGTGGGTCGCGAAGGACGCCGAGGCGATCATCCCGGACGCCCATGACCCGTCGAAGAAGCACAAGCCGACGATGCTCACGACCGACCTGGCGCTGCGCGTCGACCCGACGTACCAGAAGATCTCCCTCCACTTCCTGGAGAACCCCGACGAGTTCGCGCTGGCCTTCGCCAAGGCCTGGTACAAACTGCTGCACCGCGACATGGGTCCGGTCACCCGGTTCCTCGGACCGTGGGTCGCCGAGCCCCAGCTGTGGCAGGACCCGGTGCCGGCCGTCGACCACGAACTCGTGGGTGACGCCGACGTCGCCTCCCTCAAGGCGAAGATCCTTGAGTCCGGCCTCACGACCGCTCAGCTGGTCTCCACCGCCTGGGCCGCCGCCGCGAGCTTCCGGGCCACCGACAAGCGCGGCGGCGCCAACGGCGCCCGGCTCCGTCTCCGGCCGCAGCGCGACTGGGAGGTCAACCAGCCCGAGCAGCTCGCGACGGTCCTGGACACCCTTGAGGGCATCCAGCGCGAGTTCAACGAGGTCGGCGGCGCGAAGATCTCGCTCGCCGACCTGATCGTCCTGGCCGGCTCGGCCGCCGTCGAGAAGGCGGCACGCGAGGCCGGCGTGGAGGTGACGGTGCCGTTCCGCCCGGGCCGCACCGACGCCACCCAGGAGCAGACTGACGTCGAGTCCTTCCGGGTCCTCGAGCCGCGGGCCGACGGGTTCCGCAACTACCTGAGTTCCGGCGAGAAGACCCAACCGGAGGTGCTGCTCATCGATCGTGCCTACCTGCTCAACCTGACCCCGCCCGAAATGACCGTCCTTATCGGCGGCCTGCGTTCTCTCGGGGCCAACTTCGGCGGTACCCAGCACGGCGTCCTCACCGACCGGCCCGGCGTGCTCACCAACGACTTCTTCACCAACCTGCTCTCCCCGGGCACGCGGTGGAAGGCATCGGACTCCGAGGAGCACGTGTACGAGATCCGCGACGTGGCCACCGATGAGGTGAAGTGGACCGCCACCGCGGTCGACCTCATCTTCGGCTCCAACTCCCAGCTACGAGCCCTCGCGGAGGTCTACGCCAGCCAGGACGCCCGCGACAAGTTCGTGACCGACTTCGTCGCAGCCTGGACCAAGGTCATGGAACTCGACCGGTTCGACCTCGCCTGACCCGTCTCCACCCGGCGAGCCCGGCCGAGCCACCCTGATCGGCCGGGCTCGTCGGCCATGGGTCCGTCCGCACAACTCATCCACGGCGCGGGCTTCGATCCCGCCCTGGCGAAGGGCCACCGCCTGTACGGGCTACGGCGCGACGACGACTTCAGCTCTGCTCCTTCGGTGCTCCAACCGAAGGAGCAGACGAGCTCACCCGGCTCGCGGAGTCTCGGTGGGGGATGCCTTGGGGCTGGACGTCGCGCTCGGCGAGAGCGTGGCCGTGGGCGTGGCCGTCGGCCGGGCCGTCGCGGAGGCCGAAGGCGGTGCGGTCCCGGCGGCGGGCGGGGAGGAGTCGCCGACCGACAGGTACGCCAGCACCCCGATCGCGACGAACACCGCCGACACCACGGCGGCGGCGCCGTAGCCGAGCCTGCGCCTGAGACGCCTGCGCTGCTCCTGCCGCAGAGCCTCCGCGCGCCGCATGGCAGCGCGCCTGCGCTTCACCTTTCGCTGTGACATGGAATCGCTCCCGAGTACGGTCTCGGGCGTCACCATAAAAGGCGCCGCATAATGTCGGTCTAAGCGGTCGAGCGCGTAAGTCCTTCGAGGGTTACGCGGCCTGGTCGAATACGGGAGGCTGTTGATCGCAGCCAAAGGGGCTGCTGGGAGTTCGACCCTCTCTGTTCGTGCCGCTCGATCCGGGCCGGCAGGTCCTCGAGGTCGGCGCCGTTTCAAGGCCGTTGCTCGGCTGGTGGGTACGGCAGGCCGGCCGGATGCGGTTGCGCGGGTCGCCGGGTCAGGAGCAGCACGAATCCGCTGACGGCGGCGACAATCAGCCCCACGACCAGAGGGAGCACCGTGAAGAGGTATCCCCACCTCCACGACAACGCGCTCGACAGCCCTTGATTGACGATCGGGCCAAGAACCAGAGCGAGAACACCAAGACCTGCCAGTATCGCGACCACCGCGCCCCGGCTGCGGCCCGCCCGCCGCGCGACTGCCACCGTCGCCCCCACCACGCCACCGGCACCGAGCCCGCTCAGCACCCGGCCGGTCAAGTAGATTCCGGTGTCGGGGGCGAGCGCGTTCAGCAGCACGCCGATGATCATGAAGGCGGTGGCCGTCATGCCCACTGTCGTCAGCAAACGTCCACCAAGGCCAACGCCCAGCGCCCCACCCGCTGCCGCGCTGACCAGGTACGCAACGAGAGTCGTGAGCAGGGCTGTTTGTCCGGACAAAGCCAGGTCTGCCTGCAGGGCAAGCCGCGCTGCGGGCCCGAAAGGCATCGTCAGCAGGTAAAGGCCGCTGAGCGCGGCGATCCCTGGGCCGATCAACGCCCATGCCGGTCGCTCCCCGCCCGGCAGGGCGGCATTCCGTTGCGGTTGATGATCGTGCATGGGGATCAGTTTGCACCGGACTTGACTGCCCCGTCCATCCCACTGCAAGGAGGAACGCCGAACGCCCACCAGCGAAGAGTGGGATGCCTTCCCCGGCCACTTCGAACGGCGCAAGCTCCCGGTCGGCAGACGTCGAGGACATCTTCGACCTGAGCGATCAAGGCGCACCCACATCGGAACCCCCGAAGGGGCCCCGACGTCGGCCACCAAGGCTGGAGAGGGCACGGTTCATGCGGCCGGGTCGGTGCCGAGTGTGTCGCCGAGCCTCAGCCGCCCACGAGGCCGATCTGCATGAGGTGGAGCTCCACGAGCCTTGAGCATGCCTGAGCCCGATCACTGCTTCGACCGGGGCGCCAGGGCAAACCTGCAGCTCACACTCGTGCACGGAGTATTGACGCCCTTCAGGGGCAGTCTCGTAGACCTGTTGGGTGGGCGACCGTCCGCTCACCACTGTTCCAAGCAATTCACGTGAGCGCTACACCGGTGGTCGTGATGGTGCTGGTGAGGCCTGCAGGTAGGCCAGGACCGCCATGACGCGCCGGTTGTGGTCGTCGGACGGAGGAAGGCCGAGCTTGGCGAAGATGTTGTTCGTGTGCTTGCCGATCGCCTTGTCGGTGACCTGGAAGCGGGCGGCGATGGCCAGGTTGGACATTCCCTCCGCCATGAGCGCGAGCACCTCACGCTCTCGGAGGGTCAGTGCGGCCAGCGGCTCGTCGCGGCTGCGGCGGGTCAGCAGTTGGGAGACCACCTCCGGGTCCATCGCGGTGCCGCCCGCGGCGACCTGGCGTACCGCGTCGACGAATCTGCCGACATCGCCCACCCGGTCCTTCAGCAGGTACCCCACCCCGCCGGAGCGGTCGGACAGCAGCTCCCTGGCGTAGAGCTGCTCCACGTACTGCGAGAGGATCAGCACGGGCAGCCCGGGATCCGGCTGCGCGCCTCCAGCGCGGCGCGTAGTCCCTCGTCGGTGAAGCCGGGCGGCAGCCGCACGTCGATCACGGACACGTCCGGGCGGTGCCGGACCAGCGCCTCCAGCAGCATGGGGCCGTTGTCCACGGCCTCCACGACGGTCAAGCCGTTCGCCGACAGCAGGCGGACCAGCCCGTCCCTCAGGAGCGCCAGGTCTTCGGCTATGACAACGTGCACGGGACCTCCATGGTCAGTACGGTAGGGCCGCCTTGAGGGCTGGTCACCGTGAGCGTGCCGTCGAAGGCGGACAGGCGGTCCTCGATGCCGAGCACCCCGGTGCCCCTGTCGCGGCGCACCATGCCGCACCCGTTGTCGCCCACGGTCATGCGAAGCACGCCGGCGGTGTGCCGCAGCCGCACCCATGCGCGTGAGGCGCCGCTGTGTTTGGCCGCGTTGACCAGCGCCTCGGCGACGGCGAAGTAGACGGCGGACTCCACGGGCGGTTGCGGGCGGCCGGGCAGGTCGATGTCGACCTCGACCGGCATCGGGCACAGCAGCGCGGACGCCTCGATGGCGCCGGCCAGACCGCGGTCGGACAGCACCGGGGGATGAATGCCGCGGACCAGGTCACGCAGGTCCGTCAGCGCTTGGCCGGCGACCTCCCGCGCCTCGTCGATCAGGCGTACCATCTCGCCCGGGTCACGGGAGCCGCGGGCCAGCCCCAGGTGCATGGAGATGGCGATCAGCTTGGCCTGCGCGCCGTCGTGCAGGTCGCGTTCGATGCGCCGCAGCTCGGCGGCGCGCGCGTCGACCACCGCGGCCCGTGACGCGGTCAGCGCCCGGATCCGCGCGTCCGTCGCGGTGCCGCCGTCCAGCAGCCGTCGCGCCAGTCGGGCCTGCCCGATGCGGAACAGGGGGATGGCCATGAGGGCGACGGCCGCGATGGCCACGATGGACAAGCTGAGGGCGAACGTGTTCAGCGTGCTCGTCTCCGCCGGTTGCAGCCGGAACCAGACGTAGTCCAGGGCGGCCAGCATCGCCCCCATCGCCACCACCGGGGCGGGGCCCGTGACGACATGCACGGCCAGCCAGCCCAGTTCACGCCGCGTGCCGCGCCGGCGCGGTTCCGGCACCGCGGTGGCCCATGGCCGGTCGGGTTCGCCCAGGTGGCTCCCTGCGGCGCCGTCCCTGTCGAGCACCCGGCCCGCCCAGCGGCGCTGGTAGGCGGCCAGGCGGTGGACGAGAACGAGCCCGAGGCCGAGCGGCACCCGTCCGAGACCGGCCACCGGCACGAGGGCGGCGCTCACCAGCACCAGAGCGAGCACCGCCAGCGCAGCAAGGCCGGTGACCGCGTTCAGCGCCAGCGCCGCCAGGCTGCTCACCCCGTTCCGCGCGTACCCCGCCACAGCACTGACGGCCTGCCGCGCCGGCCCGCCGAACGCGGGTCGTATCCCCATCACAGGTGCAGTCTGCCCTGCCGGCGAGGAGCAGTCGGTGGGGCTGGCCCTACCTCTTGAGGTGGCGATTTCCCACCCTGGCCGGTGGGCCGACGCCCATGGAGGCCGGAGCCCCGGACCGCGAGGCTGGTCCCGCCGATCGGATCGAGCTGATCGGCCTGACCTGGCGGACGAGGATGAGACGTGATCGAAGTGAGAGGGCTGAGCATGCGATACGGCCGCACGCTCGCAGTAGACGACCTGACCTTCACCGTCAAACCGGGCCTGGTGACCGGATTTCTGGGGCCGAACGGAGCCGGCAAGTCCACGACCATGCGGGCCGTGCTCGGGCTGGAGATCCCTACCGCGGGTGAGGCCCTGGTGGACGGGCGGCCGTACGCGTCGCTGCGCCGGCCCATGCGCACGATGGGAGCGCTGCTGGACGCCGGAGCGGTGCACGGCGGGCGTACGGCCCGCGACCATCTCGGCTGCCTGGCACGCAGCAACGGCATCGGCTCGAAGCGGGTGGCCGTCGTGCTCGACCAGGTCGGCCTGACCGACGTGGCGGGCCGGCGGATCGGCGGGTTCTCCCTGGGCATGAAGCAGCGCCTCGGCATCGCGGGTGCGCTGCTCGGCGACCCGGCGGTGCTCATGTTCGACGAGCCACTCAACGGCCTGGACCCGGAGGGCATCCGCTGGATCCGCGACCTGCTGCGCTCGCTGGCGGCCGAGGGCCGCACCGTCCTGCTGTCCAGCCATCTGATGAACGAGCTGGCCCTCACAGCCGACCACGTCGTCGTCATCGGGCGCGGCCGGCTGATCGCCGATACGACGACGGACGCGCTCGCCGCACGGTTCCGGCGCGACGTGCTGGTCCGCACGGCGCGCCCGGACCGGCTGGCGCAGACCCTGCGCGCGCACGGCGCGAGCGTGACCGCCGACGCCCTGGCGCCCGGTAACCTGACGGTGCGGGGCATGGACGCGACCGGGATCGGCGAGCTGGCCCTGCGGGCCGGCATCGCGCTGCGGGAGCTGACGCCGCGCAGCGCCTCGCTGGAGGAGGCGTTCATGAAGCTGACCGAGGACAGCGTCCAGTACGGCGCCCGCCCCGCCACCGTCTCGGAGGCGACTCGATGAGGGACGTGATCGCCTCGGAGTGGTACAAGCTCCGCTCGCTCCGCTCCAACGTCTACCTGCTGGCCGCCTCGGTCCTCGCCGTGCTGGTCTGCGCTGGGGTGGCGTACCTGGTGGGCCGGGGGTTCGACCGCCAGACGTTCGAGGAGCGGCTGACCTTCGCCGGCAACGGCGCCGGGCTGGGCACCGGGCTGCCGGTCGCCTACTTTGTGCTGGGCACGCTGGGCGCGCTCTCGATCACCTCCGAGTACGCCACAGGGATGATCCGCACGAGCCTGGCGGCGGTGCCGCGGCGGCAGGTGTTCCTGTTCGCCAAGATCCCCGGTCTGGCCGCGGTCGCCCTGGTCGTCGGCCAGGTGCTGGCGTTCGCCATGCATCTGGCCGCCCAGGCCGTCCTCGGCGACCGCGCCGGTCATATGCTGCTTGACGGGGGCACCCTTGGCACCCCGCTTTCGGAGCCGGGCGTGCTCGCCACGGTGGTCCTCGCGGGGCTGTCCATGACGGCCGCGGCGCTGATCGGCCTCGGTGTGGGCGCGGCTGTCCGGTCCACCCCTGGCAGCCTGGTCGCGCTCGTCATGTTCTTCCTGGTGATCCCGATCGTCGCCCAGGCGCTGCCGTCGCCGCTGCGTTCGCAGGTGGGCTCGTACATGATGGAGAATCTGCCGTCGCAGATCGCCGGGGTGGGCGGCGGCCTGCTGCCCTCGGGGGCGGCGGCCGCGCTGCTCGTCGGCTACGTCGCCGCCGCGCTGACGGCGGGTGCGACGGTGACCGCGCTGAAGGGACGCCTGAAGGTGGCGGCCGTTGGAGCGGCCGCCACGCTCGTGACCGCTCTGGTGGCGGTGCCCGCCGCCGCAGACTCGGCCGGCTCCGGCCCGTCCTCGCCGGTCTGGGGGCCGTGTACCGACAAGGACGCCCCAAAGGACATGCGCTGTGCCTCCGTCCAGGTGCCTCTCGTCTGGACGGAGCCCGCGGGACGGAAGATCACCGTGCCTGTCGCGATGCTTCCCGCCTCCGGTACGGCACGCCGGATCGGCACGGTGCTTTCCGTCCCAGGCGGCCCCGGCGCGTCGGGCATCGATGAGCTGAAGCAGTTCCACGGGAGGTTCGCCAAGCTACGTGACCGCTTCGACGTGGTCAGCTTCGACCCGCGCAACACCGTCAAGCCCGGCGGCGTGCTGCCGTACGAGTGCCTGGCCGCCGGCCCTTACATCACCCTGCCGGACACCCGTGCCGAGTACGCCGCACTCGCCCGGACCAACCGCGAACATGCGCAGCGGTGCCGGTCGGCAGACCAGGAGTTCTTCGACCACATGGACTCGGCCTCCGTCGCCCGCGATATCGAGGCCGTCCGCACCGCGCTGGGTGAGCAGCGGCTGAGCTTCCTCGCCACCTCCTACGGCGGACATCCCGCGATGGCCTACGCCCGCCTGTTCCCCTCCCGCATCCGCGCCATGGTCATGGACGGCACCGCCGGCCACATCCAGGGGGCGGCGGCCAGGGAGCCCTTCATGTATCCGCGGGCGGAGAAGCAACTGGAGCGGTTCGCCGCCTGGTGCCGTTCGGCCACGGCTTGCGCCCTGCACGGCCAGGACGTCCGCGAGATGTGGCACCGGCTGGTGGTCGCCGCCGACCGCTCACCCGTGCCGGTGCGCAACGACCCGACCGGGGCCGCGTACACGGGGTTCGACCTGAAGGTGGCCGCCGCCCCCAGCTTCACCTCGCCCGGCCCGGAACCGGACGTCCCGCGCTGGGTCGAGCTGGCCGAGGCGATCAAGAAGGCCGCCGAGGGCGACGCCTCCGGGTTCGCCGAGTACGTCCGGCGGGCCACGGGCAGTCCCAAGGTCCCCTCGCTCGCCGGGCAGAACATGACCTCCTGCCTCGACGGCCACGGGTACGAGAGCTACGCGGCCTACCGCGGGGCACTGCGCAGGGCGCAGGAGCTGTCGCCGAACTTCGCGGGGCAGCGGGCGTGGTGGCCGCTGGGCTGCGCCGGCTGGCCCGCTCCCGTCACCAACCCGCCGGCGCCGCTGCCCACCAGCGGCCTGGTGCCCTTCCTCGGAGTCGGCAGCTGGACCGACCACGACGAGGTCGCCGACATCATCCGCCACGTGCCGGGCTCCTCGAGCGTCCGCTACGACGGCCACGGCCACGCGCTCTACGTCTACGGCAAGGGCGGCTGCGTCACCGCCCACGTCAACCGCTACTTCACCAGCTTGAGGCTCCCGCCCCCGGGCACCACCTGCCAGGCCACCGGATGACGACCGGCCGTGCGGCCCGGTTTCGCCGGTGCCGCACCGTGGGGGATGCGGCCACCGAACTGCCCGGTTCTCGGTGCAAGTCCTGATCACAACGTCGGGCCGGTCGAGCTCACCGTGCCGGCCGCGTGATCGGGACGGCAGCTTCGAGCCGAAGATCGTACGCAAGCGGGTGATCAAGGGGAGCGTCGCCGTCATGGGCGAAGGCTCGGTGACGTGTACGGAGGCGCGCGTGCCGGCGGTGCCGAGGACGAACCGCAGGTCGAAATACCGGTCATCGGCCAGCGCGGGGAGGGCGTCCGGCGGCCATGGAGCCGCTGGAGGAGCCGAAGGCTCACATGGTGGAGCCGGGCCCGCCGCGCAGGCGTCGCACGAGGTCGTCGGCGGCCTCCGGCCACTGGGGGTAGTCGAAGGCGAAGCCCGCTTCGAGCAGGCGGCCGGGGACGACGCGGCGGCTTTTCAACAGGAGTTCGGTGTCCGAGCGCAGCGCGAACGCACCGAGCTCGGCCATCCACTTCGTTGCGGGCAGGCCCACCCGAACACCACACGCGGCGCGCAGCACGCGCATGAACGTGCGCTGCGGTAACGGAACGGGAGCAGCGAGGTTCACCGGCCCGGCGAGGTCGTCGCGGTCGGCCAGGAACTCGACGGCGCGGACGAAGTCGCGGTCGTGGATCCAGGACACGTACTGCGCGCCGCCGGCGACCGGGCCGCCAAGGCCGAGGCGCGCGAGCCGCAGCAAGACGTCGAAGACGCCGCCGCGGTCGGGGCTCATCACCATGGCGGCGCGCATGCTGACCTTGCGCGTGTGCGGGGTCTCGGCTTGCTCCTGCTCCCGCTCCCACGCTTTCGCGATCTCAACGCTGTAGGTCCAGTAGCCTGGCACGCCCGGTTCGTTTCCGCCGAGCACGCCGGTCGACTCGTCGTTGGGGGCGTCGAAGCGGTGGGAGTAGAGCGTGGCGGTGCTCATCTGCAACCAGACCCGGGGAGGCCGTACGGCGGCCGCGACCGCCTCACCCACCACCCGGGTGGAATGCACCCGCGAATCCATCATGGCCCGCAGATTGTCAGGCGTGTAACGACAGTTGACGCTGCGTCCGGCCAGATTGATCACTACGTCGCTGCCGTCGAGTTCCTTCGCCCATGGGCCAAGCGTCTCGGCATCCCAGCGGACGTCGCGATCGCGCACCGGCCGCCTGGTCAGGATCACAACGTCATGGCCCGCGGCGGTCAGCGCGCGACTGAGGATGGTGCCTACCTGTCCGGTTCCCCCGGGTATCACGATCTTCATCCGGCTTCTCCCAAGGCGAGTGGGACAAGCCTATCTCCCGGCTGAACGCGTTCAAAAGTGGGCCCATGCGGCGACTTGGGAACCGCCAGGCCCTGGACGCACCGGGATCCCCGATCACTACGCGCCTTGTCATGCCTTATCTTGATCGCGGCCTGGTCGGCGTATCCACGGATGGCTGTGGCAGAACCGGCCGCTCGACCCGGCTTGCGTGAGCCAGAGCCGGTCGGTGTGATCCCGCCGCGGCCGACCACCCAGCTGACGGCGGAGTGCCTGGTTTCGTGACGGAGCACCGGCGGCTCGTAGTTGCGGCGCCCGCTCTGATCATGCAGCAGAACTCCAGCTCACAGCACGAAACCGGGCTTCCGGGTGGGACACGCCGCGCGGGCATCCTGGAGCGGCTGCTCGGGGGTCCATGCCCTGCGACGGCGCCCGGCCGGTGCGCCGCGCGGCGCGGCGGTCATTGTCCGGCCGCTCGGCGTGCCGCCGCCACGATCGTGTTGTCGCTGGTTGCCCAGGCCACCTCGAAGTAGTTGCCCTCGGGATCGGCCAGGTAGGCCGACCGTCCCTCGAAGAACTCGGCGTCCTCCGGCTCCTTGGTGATGCGCGCTCCCGCCTTGCGGAAGCGGTCGACCAGACGGTCCACGTCCTCGGCGCTGTCGGTCATGATGCCGATGGTGAAGCTGATGCCGTTCTCGATGGGGGCCGGCTCGGTGTTGCCGTCGGCCGCGAGGTTCTGCAGGGGGAAGAGTCCGAGCACGGCGCCGCGGAGCTCGAAGGCGGCGTAGTTGTCGTCGTCGACTACTTGCGGCCAGCCCATGCTGCGATAGAAGTCGCGCTGGGCGGTGAAGTTGCGGACGCCGATGGTGAAGACGTTCGCCAGCGGGGCGGGGGAGTCGGGCATGATGCTCTCCTTGTCCTGGGGGTCTTCTCTCAAACGTGTCCCCGGCCCGTACTGCTTCTTAACGGCTTCACCGGTTGTGGGCTCGGGGTTTTGTCGCTTGGTGGGGGCGATGATCGTTGAAGTGGCGGGCGTAGATGTGGAGGATCCTCTCGGCATGACCGCGGTCGAACAGCAGGATCCGGTCGCAGCACTCCTCGCGTACCGATGTGCAGGTCAGCCGGGTCGGAGTCCCTTGGTGATCCGGGTGCGCAGGGAGCGCAGGGCTTGCCTGAGTTCGGCCGGTTCGATGTCGGTGATGTCGGCGTCGAAGGTGAGGAGCAGTCCTGCCAGTCCTGGCCATGACCATGCGCCGAGTGTGAGTCGGCAGGTGGTTTCGGTGTCGTACCCGACTGTTGATCCGCCGGGGGCGAACCGGGCGACGGTGGAGGCGGGCAGGGCGACGATGGCTGAGCCGCGGCATTGCCATTCGGCGGCGGCGTCTCCGCGGTCGTGTGCGGTCATGACGAAGGCGACGGGATCGCCGTGCGGGATGTCACGCCGGTCGAAGGGGGTGTGCGTGGGCGCGCGTGGTTTGATGCGATCCACGCGCATAGCGCGCCACCGGTCCGCATCCGGGTCGAAGGCGACCAGGTACCAGCGTGCGGCCCAGACCACGAGGTCGTGCGGCTCCAGCGTGAGCGTGACGGGTTCGCCGTCACCGGTGTAGTCCACGCGAACGAGGTGCCGCCGGTTGATCGCGCTGCCGACGGCGCGGACGATCTCGGCGTCGATCGGTGGCGCGGGGAACTCCCAGTAGTTGCGGGCTGAAGAGACGGTGAACGCTTCGGCATGCAGGCGGCTGCGCGCGGGCATCGCCTGGTGCAGCGTGGCGAGAGCACGGGCCGCGTTCTCGCGGATGCCGGACAGGACCGCCGGCACGGTCTGGAGCGCGACCGCCGTGGCGACGGCCTGGTCCTCATCGAAGACGACCGGCGGCAAGCGGGTAGCACGACCGAGCCGATAGCCCCCACCCGCTCCGCGGACGGCCTCGATCTCGTACCCGAGATCCCGGAGCGTATCGATGTCGCGACGTACGGTTCTCGCTGACGTTCCGAGCCGGGAGGCGAGTTCCTCGGCGGTCAGGGTCGCACCGATCCCGAAGATGGACAGCAGCTTGAGCGCCCGCGCGGAGGTAGCAGCCATGATTGTCGGATTTTCTCACCGATAGCGGTCACTCGATGGCAACTATGCCGGTGATGGTGGCCCGCATGACCGATTCACCGAGCCCCGGAGGGGGCACCCGTACCACTGAGGCTTCTCCGACCCCCATCGCCGGCGCCGGCGGGACCGCGGCGCTGTTGGTGGTGCTCTTCGGCTCCTTCATGGACCTTCTCGACGCGACGATCGTCACCGTCGCGGCCCCGGCGATAGCCCAAGACCTGGGTGCCGGTGACGCCCAGATCCAGTGGACGATCGCCGCCTACATCCTCGCCCTGGGCGCGGGCCTGATCACCGGTGGACGGCTCGGCGACCAGTACGGCCGCAAGCGGCTGTTCGTGATCGGGCTGGCCGGATTCATGGTCACCTCGGCGCTGTGCGCGCTGGCCGTCGATCCGGGGATGCTCATCGGCATGCGGGCCGGGCAGGGGCTGACCGCCGGGATCATGGTTCCGCAGGTGTTCGGGATCATCCGGGCATCATTCGCTCCGGGCGAGCGTGCCAAGGCGTTCGGCGCCTACGGAGCGGTCCAGGGCCTCGCCTCGGTCGCCGGCCCGCTGCTGGGCGGGCTGCTCGTCGACACCAACCTGTTCAACCTGGGCTGGCGTACGATTTTCTGGATCAACGTGCCCGTCTCGATCCTGGCGCTCATCATCGGCGCGAAGGTCCTGCCGGAGTCCCGCTCCGCCTCGACCGCGCGACTGGACCTCCCAGGCGCGCTCCTCGCGGCCACGGGCATCCTTCTCCTGCTGCTGCCGATCATCCAGACCGGGACATGGGGATGGACCTGGGCCAGCAACGCCCTCCTCGCAGCCGGAACCATCGTGCTCGCGATCTTCCTCGCCCACGAGCGCCGTCTCGCCGGACGCGGAAACGAACCTGTCTTCGACCCGGCGCTGCTGAGAATCCGCGCCTTCGCAGTCGGCCTGAGCGCTTCGGTGCTCTTCTTCGGCGGCATCGGGTCGTACTTCCTCACCCTCTCGGTCTACCTCCAGAACGGAACCGGCCGAACCGCATGGGAGACCGGCCTGGTGATCCTCCCGTACGCGCTCGGCTCGATCATCACCTCCGGCCTCGGCGTCGCGCTCGCCGCCAAGGCGGGCAGAACGCTCCTGATCGCCGGCTCGCTCACCATCGCGGCATCCCAGCTCGTCCTGTGGTACATCGTCAAGGACGGCAACGAACTCGGATACTGGCTCCTCGCCCTCGCGCTCTTCATCGGTGGCCTCGGGCTCGGTCTCGCCGCACCCATTCTCGTCAACGTCGTCCTCGCAGGCGTCCCCGGACGCAACGCGGGCGCCGCGGGCGGGGTGCTCTCCACCGTCAACCAGATCGGCGGCGCCGTCGGCATCGCCGTGCTCGGCACGATCTTCTTCACCTCCGTCACCGGTTCAGCCACCGGAGCGCCGGTGCTGGCCGGCTACAGTGGCGCGCTCGGCATCGTCCTGATCGTCTCAGCCGCGCTCTACCTGATCACGGCGCTCGTGATGCTCGCACTCCCGAAAGCCGCAGTCGAGCATGCCGAGTAGAGAACCCAGGCCGCCCCCACGTGCGGAAGTCGTTCGCCGCGTCCTCCGGCTGGGCGACCTGGTCCGATCCGATCCCTCCGCTGTGCTCGGAGGGGGCACACCGGCGTAGCCTCCTGACCCGCCGATCGGGACCGGAAAGGGCACTCCTTGCCTGCGGAAAGCCAGGTCAGGAAACTGGCGGTCTCCGCGGGAGTCGCTGAGAAGGATCAGGGGTCGAAGCTAGGGTCGGTGGGGTGCCGACACCGATGGAGACCGTTACCTCCGAGCCCGCGCAGCAGCTCCGCTCTGCGATGGTCGCGGCCCTGCTCGAGCAAGGCTCGATTCGCCGGCCCGAGGTGGCGGCGGCGTTTCTCAACGTTCCCCGTGAGGTTTTCGGCCCGGAAGCCACGAGTCTGAAGGCCGCCTACGCGGTCCACGAGGTCATCCGGACCCGGTTCGACGAGCGCGGGCGGGCCACCAGCTCTGTCAGCGCCCCTTGGCTGCAGGCGCAGATGATCGAAGCGGCGCGGATCGGGTCGGGTGACCGGGTGCTGGAGATAGGTTCTGGGGGCTACAACGCCGCCGTCATCTCCGAGATCGTGGGACCGGAAGGGCACGTCGTCACCGTCGATATCGATCCATGGGTGTGCGAACGTGCGCGCAGATTCCTCGCCGAGACCGGCTACCCGCAGGTACAGGTCGTTCTCGGCGACGCCGAACACGCGGTCGACGACCTTGGCCCGTTCGACGCCATCTTGGTGACGGTCGGGGTCTGGGACTGCCCGTGGGGCAAACTGCTCGCACCGGGCGGTCGCCTGGTCGTTCCGCTGATCTTCAAGTCGACCACCAGGTCGATCACCTTCGTCCAGGAAGGAGATCGGCTCGTCGGCCATGATCCCACCGTGTGCGGGTTCGTCGCGCTGCAGGGCGAAGGCGCCCACCGGTCCCAGGAAGCGGAGCTGGCCGGCGGTGCCGTCTCGTTGACGATCGACGGCGGACCTGAACTCGACGAGGCCGCGCTCAACCGTGCCCTGGAGGAGGACCGGACAGAGCTGTGGACGGGGGTCACGGTCGACAGCCATGAGTCGTTCGAGACGCTGAACCTGTGGATCGTGACCGAAGACGATTCGTTCGGGCTCATCTACCGCGACCCCGCCACTGAATGCGACCTCGTTCACACCGCCGCCCGCTGGTTCTGCCCGGCACTCATCGCGCCCGACAGCTTCGCCTATCTCACGGCCCGGGAAGCCCACCGTGACGACCAGAGTGGCAAGGTCCGGCACGAATTCGGCATCTACGGACACGGTCCACAGGGCGCCGGTCTGGCCGACCGCCTGCATGATCACGTGCTGACCTGGGATCGTGACTGGCGGCACCGCCCGGGGCCCGGCTTCATCCTCTACCCGGCGGGCGCCGCGGTCCCCGAACCTGCCGTGGGCCGGGTATTCCGCAAGCGCCACACGCAGCTGGTCATGCAGTGGCGGACGTGATCAGGGATCAGGCCGAACCCCGCGGGGTGCGAGCGGCGGGGGCGCCACCGCCGCCGGTGATGAGCGCGACGGTTCCGTCCAGCGGTAGATCGGACATGGGTGTCTCATGTCGTGGGGTCGAGGACGACGCGGAAGCGGGCGTCGCCGTTGATCATGTGCTGGTAGGCCTTGGGCGCCTCGCTCAGCGGGAACACCTCGTTGCGGGAGCGGATGCCGTGGTCGAGGACGAAGTGCAGGTTGTCCTCGTTCTCGATCGCGGTGCCGGTCAGGCTGCCCCGCACGACGTGCTCGCCGAAGATGAGGTCGCCCGTGGCCACCTGGATCGGGTCGGGCGCGGCTCCGACGACGATCAGTTCGCCGCGCCGGCCGAGCCCTGGCAGCAGCGGCGACATCGACGCGCCGGAGGCGGCGGTGGCGACGATGACCGCCGCCCCGCCGAGCTGTCGCAGGGCGACGCCGGGGTCGGTCTGCGTGCTGTCGATGTAGTCGTGGGCGCCGAGTTCGGCGGCGAGCGTGGCCTTGGCGGTGCCCCGGGCGATGGCGACGACCCGGTGGCCCAGCGCGCGGGCGTACTGGATGCCGAGGTGGCCGAGGCCGCCGATGCCCTGCACCGCGACCAGTGAGCCGGGCCGCGCCGAGGCCGAGATCAGCGCGTTGTACATGGTCAGGCCCGCGCACAGCAACGGCGCGCCGGCGAGAGGGTCGAGGCCGGGCGGGATCCGTACGAGGCCGGTCGCCCGCGCGTAGGTCACTTCGGCGTAGCCGCCGTCGATGCCGGTGCCCGTCTGCGGCTGGTCGGAGCAGTTGACGAAGTCGCCGCGCCGGCACGCCTGACAGGTGGTGTCCTGGCCGCCGAGGAATCCGACGCCGACGCGGTCGCCGACCTGCCACGTCGGATCGACCCCGTCGCCGAGGGCCTCGATCACGCCGATGATCTCGTGGCCGGGCACGATCGGCGCCGAGGGATCGGGCCGCAGCCCCTCCACGGCGAGGACGTCGGTGTGGCAGATGCCGCAGGCCTCGATCCGGATGCGCACCTGACCGGGTGACGGCTCGTGCCGCTCGCGCTCGACGAGGGTGAACTGCCGCCGGCCGGTGACGGTGAAGGCCCGGTAGGTGGAGTCCTGGCCGGCGGAGGCAGGATGGGTGGGGACGCGGTAGGTGTGGTCGCTCATGCCGACAGTTCCCTTCCGGCCTGCTCGCGTACCAGGTAGTCGGCGTACCAGTCCGGCCAGTTGGGGTCTTCGGCGCCGGTGCGGGCCTCGTGCTCGCCGTGCGCGGCGGCGGCGCGGCGCAGCGCGGCGGCGAGGTCGGCGGTGGAGGCGTATGTGGTGGCCGACGGGTCCAGCCGTCCCGGCAGCCGGGTGGTGACCTCCTGCAGGACCCAGCCGTTGCCGTCCGGGTCGCTGAACGACAGGAACGAGCCGTAGCTTCTGCGCTGCGGATCCGGGCCGGGCACCCGGGCGTCGGTGCCGGCGTGGTGGAAGACGCCGCCGGCGTCGTGGAAGACCTCGCTGGGTTCGGCGCCGAGCCGCTTGAGCTCGTTGTGGGCGGCGGCGATGTCGTCGACGATCAGGTGCAGGCCCTGGGCCGAGCCCGGCGTCTGGGACGTGACCGAGGTGCCGAAGATGACCGACGCCGGCGAGCCGGGCGGGGTCACCTGCACCACCCGGAAGTCCTCGCCGGTGGCGATGTCGGCGTCGAGCCGCCAGCCCAGCGCCGTGTAGAAGTCCTTGGCCCGGTCGACGTCCGCGACCGGTACCACGACCACTTCGAGTTTCATGTCCATGATGTGCGCCTCCTGCGCTTGGTACGAAATGCCGGCATGCGGAGGCTCGCGCAGCCGGCTGATGGGTCGCGCCAGGGAGTTCCCGGCTGCGATCGCTGGTCCTCAGTCGAGGCGGGAGACCTGGTAGTGGGCGATGCGCCAGCCGTCTTCGGTCCGTTTCACGAGCACGCTGAGCCACACGTGCAGGGTGGGCCGGTCGGTGAAGGAGAAGTCGACGGCGAGGTAGCCGAGGACGAGGTCGTCGGCGAGGGCCCGGGTCTCGACGATCCGGTAGGCGGCGGCCAGCCCGGGCGGCTGGGAGTCGTAGTAGGCGGCGATGCCGGGCCGGCCGACGCTGTAGGGGCGCAACCCCTGGAAGATCGCGTCCTCGGTGAACAGGGCGGCGACCTGCTGCGGCCGGTGTGCGCCGACGCCGGCCACCCACCGGTCCAGGACGTCCCGGAGTACCGCTTCGGTGTCGGTGTTCATGGTCAGTGTCCGGCGCTCATGCCGCCGTCGACATGGAGGATCTCACCGGTGACGAACGGGGCCTGCTCCAGGAACACGACCGCGTCCACCACGTCGCTGATCTCGCCGAGCCGGCCCACCGGGTGCAGCCCGGCGAGGACTTCGTGGGTCTCCTCCGGGTGCATGGGCGTCTTGATGGTGCCCGGCGAGACGGCGTTGACGCGGATGCCGCGCTTGGCGTACTCGATGGCCAGGGACTTCGTGGCGGACTGCAGGCCGCCCTTGCTGAGGCTGGCCAGCACGGACGGGACCCGGGCGTCGGCGTTGTCGACCAGGCTGGTGGTGATGCTGACGACGTGACCGCCGCCATCCTGAGCGAGCATGCGCTCGATGGCGAGCTGGGTGATGTGGAAGAAGCCGTCGATGTTGACTCCCCTGACGGCGGCGTAGTCGTCCACGGTGTAGTCGGTGAACGGCTTCGCCACGAAGATGCCGGCGTTGTTGACCAGGCTGTCGACCCGGCCGAAGCCCTCGACGGCGGCGGCCACGGCGCGCTCGGCGGTGGCGCGGTCGGCGACGTCGCCCTGGACGGTGAGGACGCCCGGGTCGGTGGAGGGGGCGATCGTGCGCGAGACGGCGACGACGCCGTAGCCGAGCTTGCGGTAGGCGTCGACGACGGCGGCACCGATGCCCTGCGAGGCGCCGGTGACGATGGCGACCTTCTGAGAATTCATGATGACCTTCCTTAAAAACTGGTAGACAACCGGTCGTCTATTCGGGTGAACGTAGACGGCCGGAGAAGGGAAGTCAAAGGCGTACGCCGCCCGCGCCAGGACCGGCTTTCTCCTACCTGGTAGGCGTAGGCTCTTACCGCAAGTCAGCGGCGGTACGCGTCATCAGAGGGCGGCCAGGCGTCCGAGCCGTGGATGCCGACGTCCCCTCAGCGCCGAGGGCCTCGCCACGGCCAGGAGGTGGTGTCGTCGTCGAGGAGCACGGCCGTGGCCCGGGTCGCGACGGACCAGTGTCATCGGCGAGGTCCAGGCCGCCGCCGGCGAAGCTCCACGAGCCATGCTGCTCGGAGGCTGTGCCTACCACCAGGGAGGACGCCGGTCGTGGCGGGCGGCCAGGAGAAGCACGCACCATGAAACGATGACCGCCCGACTTCGATTGCTCTGCCCATGACCGGACGATCCTTGACCGCCGCCCTCCCGGTCCGGACCGGTGCGGCTGCGCTCCGCTCGCCCTGGGTCCACGTCGGCCAGGCCGCCGCGGCGCTCGCCGCGGGCATGGGGGTCGGCCGGTTCGTCTACACCCCGATCCTGCCCCTGATGCACGCCCAGGCCGGCTTGTCCGCGACGACCGGGGCGAGCCTGGCGACGGCCAACTACGTCGGGTATCTCCTCGGGGCGCTCGCCGGCAGCGTGTCGCCCGCGCTGATGCGCAGGCCCGCCCTGCTGCGGGCCAGCCTGGTCGTGCTGACCATGAGCCTGGCCGCGATGCCGTTCACCGGCGGTGCGGCGGTGTGGATCACGCTGCGGCTGATCGCCGGGGTGAGCAGTGCGCTGATCTTCGTCACCGCGGCCGGTTCCCTGCTCAGCCACCTGCGCGAGCATCCCACGCACCTGCCGGGCTGGGCGTTCGGAGGCGTCGGGGGCGGCATCGCGCTGTCCGGCCTGCTCGTGCTCGTGCTGCGCTCGGCCGCCGACTGGCGGGCGGCCTGGTGGGCTTCATCCCTGCTGGCCGCGCTGCTCACAGCCGCCGCATGGAACCTGCGCCCGGAGGCCCCGCCGGCCACGCCCGCCAGGACCGGCGGGGTGAAGGCCGGTGGAGCGGCGCTGCGGGGCCGGTTCGCCGTGCTGTTCACCTCGTACACGCTCGAAGGCGTCGGTTACATCGTGGCGGCCACGTTCCTGGCGGCGGCGATCGAGGAGACGAGCCCCGGGTGGGCGGGGAGCTGCGCCTGGGTGCTGGTCGGGGTGGCGGCCGTGCCGTCCGCGGCCTTGTGGGCCCGGCTCGGGCGCCGCTGGTCGGTGCCGGGGCTGCTGCTCACCGCGCTCGTCATCCAGGCGGGCGGCATCGTGCTGCCGGCCCTGGTGCCGGGGGTGACGGCCGCGCTCGTCGCGGCGGTGCTGTTCGGGGCGACGTTCATCGGGGTCAGCACGCTCTCCCTGGACGCGGGCGCCCGCCTGCGCTTTCCCCGCTCCGTCGCGCTGCTGACCGCCGGGTACTCCGTGGGCCAGATCCTCGGTCCCCTGGTCATGGCCCCGCTGCTGCGCCACGGTTACCACCAGGCGCTCATCCTGGCCGGCGCCATCGTTCTGGCGGCGGCCGTGGCCGCTGCCGTGCTGCGCGTTTGCTTCCCGCGCCACTCCGCGTAGCGGCCGGGGGCAGAGGGCGGCGGGCACCTCGTTCTGCGCCTGGGGCGCCGAGGAACGCCAGGCAGTTCCCCGCCGGGGGACCGAGCCGGTGCGGGACGTTGCAGAGCTTGGCGAGCAGCACCTGCCTCTCCAGCTGCGCCACCACCGACCGCGTGGCCGCCCGGGAGGCGGCCACGGTCACCTTGTGGGTGCCCGAAACTCGGCCGTTGGGGTTGACCTGGGGTTTGGCGTTCCCGTTCTGGCGGTCATGATCGCTGTTCATGGTGCTGCGGTTGCTTTATCTGATCTCTGTCCGGCTCGCGGGTTGGCTGGTGCTGCCGGCTCGCTCGCAGAGGTCGAAGGACGCGGGGATTCTCGTCTTGCGTCATCGGTTCGCGGTGTTGCGTCGGCAGGTGGCGCGGCTGTTGTCTGCAGCCGGTCGTCGGCGGTTGTTCTGACGCCGGGCACGCTGCTGCGCCGGCACGCCGATCTGGTACGGCGGCGCTGGACCCGTCCGGGCTGATGCTGGTCGAGCAGCCGATGCGCGGCTACCGCCAGGACCTGCGCAAGGCTCTTCCCGCCTACTTCGAGCCCGAGCGACCAACCGAAACCCGCGCCGCTACCAGGACCCCTCCGGGGGCGCGGGCGCTGGGGAAGACCTCGCTGCAGCGCAAGGACCAAGCCTTGTGTGGGCGGCATGATCACCATGCTGACGAGCTCGGCAGACGTATGGCCCCGGGACCGCCTACCCCACCTGGTACAGCCAGTACGACACGCTCTGCGGAGCACCCGGCGGCTGGTATGCCTCCACCGTCGCGCCCTCGTATCCGTAGGTCGTCGAGACCGTGCTCGTGGCCCCCGTCTCGTAGTCCTCGTACTTCTCTGCGTAGTCCTTCGTGACGAACATCTGGCTGGTGTCGTAGACGCTTTCCACGATCACCTGCCCGGGTCCGAACACGCCGATGAGGTCCTGCTGGAAGAGCTTCAGGCGGGCCTTGCATCCGGTGCACGGCCCGATGTTGCCGACCACCACGACCCGGATGTGGGCGCCATGAGGGAACGAGGAACGAAGCGCCTCGATCCAGTCCCAGGCTTCCTGCAGGACGGCGACCTCGCTGTCCTGCTTGGACATGCGAGCCTGCGCCTTGTCGACACGTCCCTGGTAGCTGCGGCTCGCGTCTTTGGTCTCCGCCAGGGAGTAGCGTGTCGTCCCCCCGGAACGCGCTCCCGCGACCGGGGTCTTGTAGCTGTGCGTCTCGTCGAAGGAGAGGTCTCCGTTGACCATCACCAGCGCCCGGGAGAACAGGCCGGCGCCCTTGGCACGGATCTCTGCCAGCGACTGTGCGATCTGCGGTGCCGCGGGGTCTGAGGTGAGGGCTTCGGGGGGCGTCGCGGTCATCGTGGTCCTCCTTGACGAGGGAGAAGCCTCAGCCTTTCATCCGGAAGGGCGCTGTCAAGGGACGTCGGCGTCCGGCTCCGGCCAGCGTGCGCCGCTCGGAGCCCGGCGAGGTCGCGGTGTCTGCCGACGTCGCGCGGCACGGTCCGGTGCTCACCTCAAGCGCGTCGGCGAGTTGCTGGCTTGTGGCGCCCGGGTTGGCGCGGAGCGTTCGATCAGTCGTGATCCGCACATGCCTGCGACACCGTCAGGCGCGCCCGCTGATCGGGAGTGCCGCCTCTCGTTCGCGAGGCCCGGTCAACGACGGCAGGAGCCCACGCGAGAGCTTCTCGAGCTCAGCATTCAGCCTTGTCCCGTCGGATCCGTGTCGTCGCGTCCTTGGATGGCTGATGCTAGGGAAGGGCATCCCCAGCATCAGGGATACAGGCGCTATCGCTCTCGCACCCCGAGGCTGGCCTGATCGGCGGCGGTACGGCCGGCCGCCCAGCCCTCCCGATCCCAGGACGTGCGGACCGTGTGCGAGACCAGGTCCGGGAACATGCGCTCGACCGCCTGCTCCACCTCCTGTTCGCGGGCCGCCAGCACCGGCACCAGGTCGGTGCCCCGGCTGGCGCTCTCCTGTGAGACCGCACCCGCCGTGGCCTCGGCGAGCCGCTCCCCGATCCTGGAGGCGAACGCCGACAGGAACGACTGGCGGAACGTCTTGTTCCTCGACCGGCCGGTGCCGTGCTTCTTGGTGCCCGAGTTCACCAGCGCGGTCTGCGCCTGCACCAGCAGCGAGGTGAACAGCACCTCCACCCAGGACAGGTCCGCCCAGAACCCAAGAACGGTGGCGAACCCCAGCTCCTTCGACCAGATCACCCGGCACCTGTTGGCCTCGGCGATGCGGTCGAGCAGCACGGCCTTGGGCTGCTCGTACGGCGCGTCGATGCCGACCCGGATGCCCGCCGGGGCCTCACCTCCGCCTGGCTGCGCGTCCAGCATCGCCGCGTCGATGTTGTACTTCGCCATCAAGCTCTGCGCCGCCGAGGTGAACGTCTCCGCCTCCGCCTCGTACGTCGTCGACTCCGCCTTGGCCAGCAGCGCCCGCACCCGTGCGAACGTCTTCTCGCTGACCGCGTGCGGGCGTGCCTGGACCGTACGGCGAGCGGCCCCGGGCCGCGGGCTCAACGACTCCAGCCGCGGCAGTCCGGTCAGCAACCCCAGCAGCTCCAGCGCACCGGAGACGGTCATCAGTCGGCTGGCCCCGTCGCGGGCCTGTCGCGCCGCCAGGTAGCCGCCCTTCCACCACACCGTGGCCTCCAGGCCGGCGAGTTGGTCGCGCCAGCGCTCATCCACCGTGGCCGGCGCGTAGGCCCGCATCTCCCAGGCGATGAGGTCAGCCGCCGCCCGCCCGTGCCAGTCGGTCAGCCGCCTGGCCGCGATCCTGACCACGTCGGCGGGTTGCCAGCCGTTCCGCCACAACCCCGAGATCGCACGGGTCACGACCTCCACCAGCACGCGATCGGCGTCGTCCCGGTCGGCCAGGAAGGCGGCGGCGGAGTCGAAGGCTGCCTCGTCCTCGCGGGCAAGGGCCTCTATCGCCGCGCCGATCAGCTCATTAGCCTTACTCACACGTGCCGTCCATCTCGAGGAAAGTCCGCCAGAACCCTACCGTGACGGAGCCTCGTCCCCTGCTCACCGGCGCGGTGAAGGCGGGCGAGGTCCTGACCGACCCCGGCTGACCCGCCTACCGATGGCGATCGGGGCGTCCAGGAATCCGGTCCGGGAGTCGACCTCGAACAGCTGGTCGGCGTGCTGTGCCTGCACGCGGACCGGATGTGGCTCCGGCTCTGAAGCGGTTGCCGCTTCACGGTCTTCAGTCCCGTCGACGAGGAGACCACCGAGAGTTCGGAGCGTCTGCATGCCCTCGCGGCCTGACCCGTGCCGAACGGTTCGGACGGTGCCGCGATCACGCCGCGATGAACGGCTCCGTCAGATGCGGTGTCGCCAGGTGCAGCGCGGTGGCGGTTGCGTGGCCGAGCATGCGCTTCCTTGAGTGCCTGGCCGCCTCAGGGTCGATCTCGTGCGCGTAGGCGAGCTCGGGGTGGAGCAGCTGGAGGGCGTGCACCAGGAGGTCGCCGGTGATGAGCGCCAGCTCGTGCCCGTCGGCGACCAGCACGCTCTGATGCCCGGGCGTGTGACCGGGCGTGGCGATCGTGCGCCCGGCGCGCAGCGGCGTGTCGCCGTCGAGGAGCCGGAGCCGTCCGGCCGCCTGGAGCGGGTCGATGAGGGTCTCGCGCAGCTGCGGGTTGAGCGCGTCGAGGGCGTCGAACTCGGCCCGCTGGAGCAGGTATTCGGCGTTCGGGAAGTAGGGGCGGCGATCGCTGGTCGCGCTGCCGGGCGCAGCGGGGCCACCGGCCGCGCTGCTGGTCGAAGCGTTGCCGCCCGCAGCGCCGCCCGCAGCGCCGCCCGCAGCGTCGTCCGCAGCGTCGTCCGCAGCGCCGCCCGCAGCGCCGCCCGCAGCGTCGTCCGCTGGTGGGACGGCCGCCTCGGTCACGACCGCCCATCCGACGTGGTCGGTGTGCAGATGTGTGAGCACCACGGTGTCGACCTCGGCCGGGTCGATGCCCGCGGCGGCGAGCGACTGGGGGAGCGCACCGGGGACGGGCGCCCACGAGCCGGCCGGGCTGTCCGCCGGACCGATCCCGGCGTCCACGATGGTGAGGCCCTTGTAGCCGCGGATCGCGTACGCGCGGAACTGGAGCCGCCAGCGGCCCTCGGCGTCGACCGCGCCCGGGTCGTAGCGGTCGGCCTCGGCCCACTGAGCGGCGGTGGCCTCGGGGAAGGCGTCGGCGCGCGGGGAGAAGAACGGGCCCTCGCCATCGGCGAGGGCGATGATCTCGGTCGAGCCGATCCGGAGGCGGGGAACGCTGAGGGACATGGCCGGGATCCTGCCATGCCGCGCGCCCCGGTGGTGACTCGCCCCACCACCTGCTGTGCTCACGAGCCCCGATCTGTGTGAGGACGACGATGAGTTGAAGCAGGCCGGCCCGCACCATGGTCGACACCAGCCTCGACATCCCGCATCAGTGACGGTTCGCACGGCGGGATCGGGGTCAACACCCTGCTGGCGGGTGGCGGGCTCGAACGGCGTGTCCGTCGTGCTGGCCGGCGGCGACAACTCCTCAGCGTGGTCCTCGTGTGGTTCGGGCTGCGCCCGCGCGGCGAGCACCGTACCGCGGCCGTACCGGTGGGGGAGGAAGCCGGGAAGGTACTGCCCGCGTCCTCGGACTGAGCCGTCAGGGGCTGTCGGTGGGGAACCGTTCGTGCCCCAGCACCGCGAGCAACCGCAACTTCTCGTAGCCCTCGCTGCGCGGAGGAGCGGTGAGCACGAGCAGCGCCTGGGACTGATCCTCGGTGAACAGCGCCTGACAGTCGAGCTCGATCGGGCCGAGCTCGGGATGGACGAGCGTCTTGTGGTCCTCGAAGCGCCTGGCGACCTCATGCCGTTCCCACAGCTCGGCGAACTCCGCGCTGGCCTTCCGCAGGGCCCGCACGAACTCGCCGGCCCGCGACTGCGGGCCCATGGTTCCGTACGCGGCACGCAGGTTCGCGACCAGGGCGCGGCTCTGCCGGTCACGGTCGTCGGCCGGGTAGCGCAGCCGCTCCGAAGGATCGGTGAACCACCGGTAGATCTCGCTTCGCGCCAGGCCCGTGTAGCCCGACTTGTCGCCGAACAGGGCGTCGGCCATCCGGTTCTGCACGAGCGTCTCGCCCAGGCTGGACAGGATGAGCGCCGGGGTGTCGCTGAGGCGGTCGAGCACGCGCAGCAGCGCGGGAGCGACATGTGATGCGGCGGACACGGACGCCGGGGCGTTCTGCCCCGCCATCTGGAACAGGTAGTCGCGCTCGTCACCCGTCAGCCGCAGCGCCCGGGCGATCGAGGCGAGCATCTGCGGGCTGGGTTGCGGGGCGCGCTGCTGTTCGAGCCGGGTGTAGTAGTCGGTCGACATCGCGGCGAGTCCCGCGACCTCCTCGCGCCTGAGGCCCGGGGCACGGCGGCGCGCTCCCGCGGGGAGCCCGAGGTCCTCCGGCCGCAGCGCCTCACGACGGCGGCGCAGGAAGTCGGCGAGTGCTGCACGGTCCATATGTCCAGTATCTGCCCGTGCCCCAAGGAGCGACGACCGTGAGCCAGGGATCGTCGATCCCCCGATAACCACTCTCTGCACCGGCGCCGGCCGGCAAGGAAACCTTGGAGCATGAACATCTCCGGAAACACCATCTTCATCCCGGGCTCCACGAGCGGCATCGGCCTGGCCCTCGCGATCGCGCTGCAAGCCGAGGGGAACACCGTCATCGTCGGCGGCCGGCGCGCCGACCTGCTCGATCAGATCGCCGCGGAGCACCCGGGCATCGACACCGTACGGATCGACACCGCGGATGCCGCGAGCATCGACTCCGCCGCCCAGGAGGTCCTGGCCAGGCACCCGGACCTCAACGTCCTCGTCACGATGGCCGGCATCATGCGCGTCGAGGACTGGCACAAGCCCGACGCCTTCCTGGCCTCGGCCGAGGCGGTCATCACGACCAACGTGCTCGGCCCGATCCGCCTCATCGCCGCGTTCATCCAGCATCTGCAGACGCGGCCCGACGCCACGATCCTCACCGTCTCCTCAGGCCTCGCGTTCGCGCCCCTGAAGATCACGCCGAGCTACAACGCGTCGAAGGCCGCGATCCACATGCTCAGCGAGTCGATCAGGCTGCAACTCGCCGACACGAACGTGAAGATCGTCGAACTCGAGCCGCCGTCCGTCCGCACCTCGCTGCTGCCCGGCCAGGAGGACAGCGAGCACGCGATGCCGCTCGAAGAGTTCGTGGCCGAGGTCATGGCCCTGCTCGAGTCGGTGCCCGACGCGAAGGAGATCCAGGTCGAACGCGTGAAGTTTCTCCGCTACGGCGAAGCGCGCGGCGACTACGAGCAGGTCGTGGAGATGCTCAACGCGTCCGATCCGCACGGGAAGTAGTCCAGATGCCCCGGGTGGCGGCGGCGTGCCACCCGGGGTGAGGATTCGTCGCTCCGCCCCTCTTCCCATCTGGCCGGCGATCCCACATGGTGGGGTTCTGCAGCCGACGTCGATCAACGGAAGGCGCCCGGGATCCGGTCAACGAGCCCTTCCGGCACGGAGAGGACTCGCCCTTCCATGGCCCTTGCCAGCGTCTTCCTGCCCATCGCTCTGGCGATCATCATGCTGGGGCTCGGCCTGAGCCTGACGATCGCCGACTTCCGCCGCGTGCTCGCCTACCCCAAAGCCACCGTCGTGGCGCTGACCTGCCAGATCCTCATCCTGCCCGCCGTCTGCCTCGGCCTCGTGCTCGCCTTCGGCCTGCCGCCCGCCCTCGCCGTCGGCATGATGTTGCTGGCCGCCTCGCCGGGCGGCACGACCGCGAACCTCTACAGCCACCTGTTCGGCGGCGACGTCGCGCTCAACGTGACGCTCACCGCGATCAACTCGGTGCTGGCCGTCTTCACGCTGCCCCTGGTCACCAACCTGTCGCTGAGCTACTTCGGCAACGCGGGCACGCTCGGCCTCCAGTTCGACAAGACGCTGCAGGTGGTCGCGATCGTGCTGGTCCCCGTGGCGGTCGGCATGCTGGTACGCGCGTTCGCCCCGCGTTTCGCCGACCGCATGGGCACGCCCGTGAAGATCACCTCTGCCGTCGTCCTGGTCCTGGTCATCCTCGGCGCGCTCCTGCAGGAGCTGGACAACCTCGCCGGCTACATCAGCTCCGTCGGCCTGATCACGGCCCTGTTCAGCGTGATCAGCCTGACCGTCGGCTACTGGGCTCCCCGCCTGGCCGGGGTGGGCCGCCGCCAGGCCATCGCCTCCTGCATGGAGATCGGCATCCACAACGCGACCCTCGCGATCGCGGTCGCCCTCAGCCCGGCGCTGCTGAACAACGCCCAGATGGCCGTCCCCGCGGCGACGTACGGCATCCTGATGTTCCTCACCGCGGCCGCCGCCGGATTCCTCATGAGATCCCGCACGCCGGAAGCCGCGGCCGAGACGACCGCCGCCTAGTGACTCGGTCTTGAGTTTCGTCGTCTGATGGAGGAATGGCGGGCAGACCACGACGTCCGCTCGTGCTGGGCGCGGACGAGCGGCGAACGCTGCGAGGGTGGGCCACACGCGGTAGGACCGCAGAGGTGCTGGCCCACTGGTCGCGGATGTGCCGAAGGCCTGGACAACACCGCCGTGGCCCGGCGGCTGGGCATCATGCGGGACACGGTGGGCAAGTGACGTAATCGGTTCGTGGATCGCCGGCTGGACGGGCTCGGTGACGAGCCGCGGCCCGGCACTCCATGTACGCTCACCGACGCCCTGGCGGAGGAGGTGGTCCGCACGCTGCAGGAGGGGCCCGAAGGAACGACCCAGTGGTCCCGGCGGGAGTCGGCCGCCCGGGTGGGGATCACGCGTGCGGCGCATCTGGCGGGCGTTCGGCCTGCAACCTGAAGGGTGTCAAACTGGGCCCAAGTCCTTGACCTGCCCTTTCTTGACTGCACCACGTTGGTCAGCCGGCTCGCTGATCAGCGCGCCGAGGACTTGACGGCGCTCGATCCGGCCCGTCGGCAGCGGGATCACGTCGGAGGCGTCGTCGGTGGAAGCTCCGAGGCCGAGTGAGCGGTGCGGCCGGCGGCGATTGTAATGATCGGTGTATTCATCGAGGACGGTATGAAGGTGCCGCTCGCAAAGATCAGTAGCCTGTCGGTGCGCTCCTGGGGCCAGAGTCGAAAACCGTACAGTTCTTTTCTCCTGATCAGCCGTCTGTGAGCGACTTCCTGGCGCGTAGACCGCGGACGGATTGCAGAGCCGTGAGGATGACACCCAGGTAGATCGCTGTGCTGAGTAGGAGGAGTTGCCCCCACGGGATGCTGAGGGTGAAGCTTGACGCGCTCGAAACGAACACGAGGATCGGCAGGGCGGCGATGAAAGCGGCCAGCAGAGTGCTGAATGTGAGGACGACGACGTGTTCGTAGAGCAGGATCTGCCGTGTCCAGCTGGTGGATATCCCGATGCTGGTCAGTTGGCCCAGGTAGCCGCGCAGGGCTCGGGTCTGTTCACGGGTGACGGTCAGGCCGGCCAGGAAGAGCAGGACGACGAGTCCGACAGCGGTGATGACGAAGGCGGTCTGCGGGATGATCGGTGGCGGGGGAGTGTAGATCTGTACGGACTTGCCATCCAGACCGGCGTCGACGAAGCCCCGCTGCAAAGCCTCGGCCTGCGCTTCCGTCAGCCCCGAGTACATGATTGCGCCGCTGGTCAGCGGCAACCCCAGCTGCTGTGCACGGGAGGTGAGCATGACCGCGTCGGTTCCGGTACGCCACCCCGAGGGCGGGACGTCCACGGTGGCGAGCGGTATTGCGGCCGTACGGCCGATCACTGTGTCGGCACTCTTGACCACGAGCGGTGTCCGAGCCGCGGGGCCACGCGGAGGTCGCTCGGCATCCGCCCAGACCAGTAGCCCGCCGTTGCGCAGCACCGTCTGCTGCGCCGAACTCAGCGGATGCGCGATCAACTGCCGGACCTGGTCTACGGAATCGAGCGCCAGAACGCTGGCGTCCGACCCCTCACGGGTTGCGGAGCGCTTGGCTTCCCCCGCGCCGTCCAGATCGAGGAGGTATCTCAGCTGCGCGCGCGCGGCGGTACGCGGAACCGAGGCGTCGGCACGTTTGACGATCGGCGCAGGAGGGGCGAGCACCGTTGAGGAAGGATTCGTGACGAGCACCTGACCTGGGAGGACGTCGGGGGATGGTTCCTGTGCCAGGGTCCGTACCAAGGTGTTGAACAGGGTGAGATACCCGACGGAGATGCTCAGCAGTATCGTCAGCACGGTGATGGACGCGTTCACCCGTATGGTGTCGGCGGCGAGCCGACGACGTGCCAGCCTCCTGCGGGGCCCGCATTCGGGCAGCGCCCGCAGCAGCAGGCGGGTGATCTCAGGTACCAGGAGCAGGACGGCGGCGGTCAGCAGGCCGCTGAGCACCATCGCCTCCGCCGGTGAGTCCACCTCCGCCGCGAAGATGATCACCGCGCTCCACATGATGGCCGCGAGCACATGCCGGAGGTCACGCCCGAGCTTCTGGAACCGGCCCGTGTGGACGGATTCATTGTCGGCGCGTGTGCCGGGGCGTCCGTCTGCCGTCCGGCCCGTCTGCTGTGACCGTGCGCTGCTTCGGCTGCGGGCGAGGGCCAGGCCCCCGCAGGCCGCGCCCACCACCATCAGGCCCAGCAGGCGAAGAGCGGCTGGGGCCAAGCCGGACACCGGGCCGGAAGGCCGGTCACGGACCTCGGCCAGCACCATACGGGCGACGGCTCCGACCGCGACGCCTGCCACGCCTCCCACGGTGGCGGCGGCCAGGCACCACGTCAGCGCGGCGAGAGTGATACTGGCGACACCGAGGGCGGGCCGTATGCCGACGGCCATCAGAACGGCAAGGGAACGCCGGAAGCGCCGATTGTTGAGCCCGAAGACGAGGATCACCGCACCCGGCGTCAGCAGGAGGGAAGGTACGGTGTAGCCAGCGGGGGAACGCTCGATCGAGCTCCGCTCGGGCCGTGAGATGAGCTGCTGCCGGGTCATCAACGACGCCGCGACGGTCTCCCGTACTCCATCGCCTGGTTGCCGCTCGGCGACTTCGGCGGCGACGGCATCGATCACAAGGGCGGCCGACCGGCCGGACCACAGCAGGAATGGCTGCGCCCGGAGCCGGGGAAATCCCTGGAGCAGCCGCGGGTTCAGGGTGGCCCAGGTTTGCGGAGCGGCGAGGATGTTACTCATCCGGGCGAACCGGTCATCGGCGGTGCCCACCACTCGCAGTCGCACTCTCCCACCCATCGCGGCCAGCGTCGTGCCCGCGACGGCGCGCACATCGCTGGGTTCGGTCACCACGACCTCCCCGGGCCTGATCGGCCACCGCCCGGACAACAGCGCATAGCGGTCCGGAAATGGCTGGCGAGCCCAGTTTCCCTCCAGAAGGGTGACCTCACGCGTGGGCGTAGTGGTCAGCTGAAAGTCCGTCGCCGACAGCATCGCCATCGCGCCGGACGCTTCGCCGCCGGGCAGGCGGCCCATGACGTCGGCGCCGAAGGAGTCGTCGCCGGGCTGCAGGGCGATGCTGCCGTAGCCGACGGCCGCGTCGAAACGTCCGAGATCACGGTCCGCGACCTGCCGTCCGGACAGCGAGAGCGTGTCCAGCGTGACGTACATGGCCATCAGGCACATGGTGACGAGGAACACGATCGACGTGGACAGGACCAAGGCGCGTGACCGCATGAACCGGCTGGTGAGCCGGGCGGTGTACCGCGCGGTGTGGAGGTTCATACGCGCGCGCTCCGGACAGAGCCGACCTGCTCCAGCCGGCCGTCGGCCATCTCGTAACGGGCGTCGGCGAAGTCCTGGCACCGTGGGTCATGGGAGCAGATCACGGCGAGGGCGCCCGCATCACAAAGCGTGCGAACGAGTTGGAACAGCTCCAGGGTGGCCGACGAGTCCAGCGAGCCGGTCGGTTCATCCCCGAGCAATATCCGCCGATTCCCGGCCAAGGCACGGGCCACCCCGACCCGCTGGCGTTGCCCGCCCGACATGGCGCGCGGTAGCCGATCCGCCAATCCGGCCAGCCCTACCCGGGATAGTTGCCGGACGGCCTCCTCGCGCGCCGAACCGGCAGGCATGCCCAGCGCCTCGAGGGGAAGCGCGACGTTCTCTGCCGCTGTGAACTCCTCGATCAGCTGGTGGTCTTGGAACACCATGCCGACCGTGCTCAGTCGTAGCCGAGCGCGCTGCTTCTCATTGGCCTGGGTGACTGTGACGCCCCCCACCTGGATCTCCCCGGAGTCGGCGAGATCCAGGCCCGCCAGCAGGTTCAGCAGGGTCGACTTGCCTGAACCGCTGGCGCCGAAGACGCAGATGAACTGCCCCGAACGGGCGAGAAAATCGACATCACGGACGGCCCATACGGTCTCGGCATCCGATCGGTACGCTTTTGTCGCGCCGTTGACCCGGATCAGCGGTGCGTCATCGAGAGAGGCGGACACTGTCAGCAGCTGCCGTTCGTCTTCCAGGAAGAGACCTCGTCGCTGTTCAGTGATGAGACGTTGTTGTCTCTGCTGACCCGGCCCATGGTCTGCTTGTCGCCTCCGCCGTTGGCGTCCGCGTACATGCAGCCGCTGTACGTCGATGAAGTATTCGCCCAGGAATCCATCTGGTTATTGCCACTGCCCGACAGGTTTGCGGTTCCACCGCCGCCGGCCCGTTCGCCGATCAGCCAGTTGTAGTCGTTGTTGCCCCACATGCACAGATTGCCGGAGTCGCATTCGTTCAGATCAGCCGTCGCCATTCCCGGGCCGACCCACGCAGCCGCGGCGATCATACCGCCGAGGACCAACGTCTTGACTCGCATACCATTACTCCCTTTCTCGTTTCGAATGCTGTCGTCACTGATGCTCGCTATAACCCCAGCTCAGCCTCCTCTTATTCGCCCTATTGCTGAGAACAGCGAAGCCGGACAAGGATTGTCCAGCAAGGAACACGGCAGCTTGACAAACAATTGGACAACTGGTGGCGGATAATTCCCAGGTCGGTGCCGGTGTGCGACCAGCGTTTTTCAACGAGGCATCGCTTGGCCCAGAGTTCCGGCCGGGGCGGTGCGGTCCAGGAGATGCGCCTGCCCACGGCGGCGGCCCGTCTCGGGCTCTCATGAAGGATTGAACGTTGCGGGCTGAATAATGACCTCATCGCCGCCCCGGTCGGAGCTGGCTGCTACCTTTCAAACCAGGTCGATCCGAGCTTCGGACAAGCAGTCAACAAATGGAGAAACAACAAAATGTCCAAGTCTCGATCCCGCGCGAACACGCTCATGCGCGGTGACAGGCCGGGGGTGCGCCGGTCGCCCCGAGCAGGATCGGGTGCGAGTCAATTCGCCCCCTTCGCGAGACTGACGACCCGTCGGCCGCTTCACTCACCGATCCCTCGGCACACCGCTCGACTTGGCGAGCGCCAGACAGGGGCAGAATGACCCCGCCGCTACATCGCCTGGCACAACCGCGACGCCGACAAACCTCCGCCTAGGAAGATCACCAACAGGGCAGGCGTGAGCTGACGCGGCAGTATCTCGCCCTGCAGTAGTCGACGTGTCGGCAGGGGATCAGGTAGTCCGCGGCAGCCTGGGGGTAGTGGGGTTGGGAACGATGATCGCGGCGGCGGTCACGGGTCGGCCTCGTGGACGGCGGTGGTGAACTCAGTGCGGGGCTACGAGGATGAGCTGGTCGTACGCGGTGAGCGAGGCGCGCCAGCACCGGGTAGTCGTAGCCAGACGAACGGCGAGCCAGTCCTGAGCTGGTGATGGATGCCTGGGTCCCAGCCGGAGATCGGTGGCAGCACTGGCACCGGCACGATCTCCCCGTCGCCGGCGGAGGAAGTGGCCTGGCAACCGGGCCGGTCTCACCGAACGTGTCCTGAAAGCGGCAGACGAAAGGACGGCACAGGTGATCAGTTTCTGGCCAACCGCCGATCGACGCGGGCCAGCAGGTCGTCGATCGGCTCACAGGCGGTGCAGCGCCACAGGCGCACAGTTCCGTCCCCGTGCGCTGTGGCCAGCAGCATTCCGTCGCGAGAGAACTCGATGCTCTCCACGGTGGCGGCGAATCCTCCCACCGTGATAGGCGGGGCGGCCACGTCGGTGCGCCAGATACGGGCGGTCCCATCGTGCCCTGTCCCCGCCACCCATCGCCCGTCAGGGCTGAAAGCGACGGACCACACCATGCTCTGATGGCCGCGTAACACCAGAGGTCTGCCGTGACCTGACGTGGGCCAAATCCTGACGGTGCCGTCGGTACCTGCGCTGGCCAAACGCCGCCCGTCCGGACTGAACGCGACCCCCCACACGAGACCTTGGTGACCGCGCAGGATCAGCGGGGGCGCGTCGCGGTGGGCATCCCAGATCCGTACGGTGCCGTCCTGCCCGCCGGTCGCCACCTGGCGTCCGTCGGGGCTGAAGGTGGCGTAACGGATCTGTACGGGGTCCGCCCGCCGTACCAGCGGGAGTGCCGCGCCAGTGAGATCCCAGATGCGCAGCGTGCCGTCATACCCGGCACTGGCCAGCCACCGGCCGTCCGGGCTGAACGCGGCGGTCCACGCCGGACCCTTGTGACCACGCAGTACCACGGGCTTCGCGCCGTCATCCGCGTCCGTGATCTGTATCGTGGCGTCCTTGCCGGCGCTGGCCACGCGTCGCCCGTCGCGGCTCACGGCCAAGCCCACCACCTCGCCAGGGTGGCGGGTCAGCACCTGGTGCGTAACGGCTGCCCGGTCCCAGCTCCGTACAGTGCCGTCCACACCGCCGCTGAACACCTTACGACCGTCGGGGGTGAACGCTGCCACCCACACCTCCTTTTCATGGCCGCGCAGCACCGAGACCAGCCCCATCCCTCGCGGATCCCAGACGCGTACCGTTCCGTCGTCTCCCGCGGACACCAGCCTGGTCCCGTCAGAGCTGAACGCCGCACCCCACACGACCCGGTCGTGGCCGCGCAGGACGAGCGGATCCCCGGTCCCGCTCGGGGACCAGATGCGGATTGTGGCGTCGTCGCTCGTGGTGGCCAGGAAATGCCCGTCATGGCTGAAGGCCAATCCCTCCACCGCGCCCTCATGTCCGTGTAGAACTACGGGCGGCGTGTTCCCTTCGGTCTGCCACACGCGTGCCGTGCCGTCGATGCTCACGCTGGCGAGCAGGCGCCCGTCCGGGCTGAACGTAACGTTCTTGATCGCCGCGGTGTGTCCGCGCAGGACTTGGGGCTCGCCGCGTCCCTTCAGGTCCCACAGGCGTACGGTCGCGTCGTGGCCGGCGCTGGCCAGCACACGTCCGTCCGGGCTGAACGCCACTGAGGTGCTCTCCCCCTGGTGTCCCCGGAGGACCTGTGGAGCACCGGCGCTGTCGGTGTCCCAGACACGGATTGTGCCGTCCTTTCCGGCACTGGCCAGACGTCGCCCGTCGGGGCTGAACGCGACGTTCCACACCGGGCCTTCATGCCCGGTGAGCACGACGGGCGTGGCATCGCTGTGCATATTCCAAATTCGGATCGTCGCATCGGTCCCCGGGACGGCCAGACGCCGCCCGTCCGGGCTGAACTTCGGGCTCAACGCCTGTTTGCGATGCCCGCGTAGCGCGATCAGAGGCTGGGCAGGCAGGCTGCCGGAGACCCACGGCCACACCCGGACGAGGCCGTCGGCCGAGCTGACGGCCAGGTGAGCGCCATCTGGGCTGAACGCTACTCCCGATGCCCGTCCCAGCCCAGGAACCGTCGCCAGGAGGTGATCTTCGACGATACCCTGCCGCAGAACCGACTCGGCTTCGACTGTCGGCCACAGCCCGTGCGCCCGTCGCGCGAGACCCAGCCCGCGCCCGGGGTTCAGGTCCAGCTCGGCGCGGGCCTCGGCTGCGAGCTGGCGAGAGAGAGCGACGTCGCGCTGCTCGCCGGCTTGACGGCCCTGGAACACAGCGACCACGGCCAGCACGCTGACTACCACGGTCGTCGCGATGAGCACGGTCATTGCCAGGCGGGAGCGCCGGCGTCGACCAGCGGACTTGGCTGTTTCGCGGCGCCTGCCCGCGTCGAGAAAGGCGCGTTCGAGGTCGTTCAGCGTGTCCGCCGGCTGGTCGTGCCAGTGCGACAGGCGTGTCCCGCGATACAGGAACGCCTCGTCCCGGCCGTGCTGGTCCCATTCGGCGGCGGCCTCCGCCAGCCGCCGGTGCGCGTGCAGTCGCTCGCGATCTTCCTCCAGCCAGGCGCGTAATCGGGGCCAGCCTCGGATCAGCGCCTCGTGCGCGATGGTCACGGTGTTCTCCTCGGCCACGATCAATCGCGCAGCGATCAACGTGTCCAGTATCTTGGCCGTTCGTGCTCCCTGGTGGCTGGATTCGAGCTCGCCACGGGGTGCGCGCCTGCGGGTGTCCTCGGTTCCATCTCCTGGCATGGTCAACCGCAGAAACACGTCCTTGGCGATGTCCTGTCCGGCCGGGTCGAGCTCGCCGTAGACGCACTCTGCGGTCTGCGAAATCGCGCCGCGCAGGCCGCCCGTCGCCCGGAACGCGGCCGTGGTGAGCGACGCGCCCGTACGGTGCCGCCAGGTCTCCAGCAAGGCGTGCGAGACCAGCGACAGCGCACCCACCTGGCTGCGTGCCTCGTCCACGACCAGATCCACCAGCTCCGGATCGACCCTTATCCCCGCGTGCCGGGCCGGGCCGGTGATGACGGCGCGCAGATCGTCTTCCTCCATCGGCCCGATCAGCACCTGGTTGTCCTGCAACGCGGACACAAGTGTGGGGTAGTGAGCGCAATGCCCGTAGAAGTCCGCACGTACACCCAGCACGACATGCACGCGCGGTTCGCGAGCGGCGGCCATGAGTGCCGCCACGAAGCCGCGCCGCTCCCGCTCATCGTGACAGAGGGTGAATATCTCCTCGAACTGATCGACGATGATCGCCAGGTGGACTCCGACTGCTCCACCGCTCAGAATCTGGGCACACAGCGTATGGATGGCATGCGGGGCGGTGAGCATCTCGTGGATCGGGCCAGCCGCGATGCCTTGCGCATTGCCCAGATGGATGAACAGATGACGGAGCGGCTGCTCGCCGGGGGTGAGCAGAACAGCGTGCCATTCGCTGCCGTTCCCCTCTCCTCCGGCTCCCGTGAGAACCGGCAAGAGGCCTGCCTGGAGGACCGATGACTTCCCGGCACCTGAGGGACCGAACAACGCAAGAAGAGATGTGCCTGCCAGACGTTCGCGTAGTTGCCGTACCAGGTGCTCACGTCCGAAGAATAGGGGTGCATCCTCCGGCCCGAACGGGGCCAACCCCAAATAAGGCGCCGCGCCTTCTTCGAGGCCGGAACTGTCCGGAGCGAGTACGCCCGTCAGGGCCTGCCATCGGCTTTCCCACTCGTCGCGATCGCCGTCGCACGCCTCAACGTAGGCGAGCGTAACCGCGAGACTCGGGACGACCACTCCGCCGGCCGCCTCTGACAGGGCCGTAACGGAGAAATTCGCACGTTTCGAAAGCTGCCGATAACTGGGCTGTCCTGCCTTCGCTCTCAGTTGCCTGAGCTCGAACGCGAACCTGTGAAGTGGGTCGTTATCCGGATCCAGCACCCGCTCAGGACGTCCCATTGCCCTCATCCTCCCGGTGGCAGTGGAGGTCAACGCCGGCACGAACGGCTATCGGGACTTGCGTACAACGAGACAAGCATGACTAGCATATTGACGACTTTCATGTGGCTAGTCAAATCATTAGGACGCAGAGTTCTGGACAACACCTCAGGATTGGACTGCCGCAGGTCACGCACCCCAGCCGACCTGTGCGTTGGTCGTCCAGTCTCCTTTGCCCTCGCAGGACGACCAATGGTCCCCCAAACAGGGGGACATCGCGGGGAATCGCCATGATCGAACGGTGCATCGCCGGAAACGCACGCGCCTATCAGGTGGTGCCGAAGTGCGTACAAATGAAATGCTGCCGGCTACGCCTTCGGCCGCCTCTCGGCGCCACTTGTTCGACCATTCGTCGGACGAACGAGAGACATCCCATGCCAAGAAGAATGGCGCTGACCGCGACCGCGTTTCGTGATGGCGCCGCTGCGCCCCTGCGCCTTCTGGCGGACGCGGCCCCTTCCAGCCGTATTCCGACGGCACCGTACGTCGCCAGTACACCAGCCGAGGCGCCCAGAGATCAAGGAGGTGGTCGTCCAGCGGCCATGACCTGATCACAAGCTCGTCGTCACCTGCCGGTGTGAGTCCGGTTCGGGTAATCGCGAGGGAGTGCGGTAGCAGGCTGGCCGCTTGGTCGGGAATGGCCAGATCAAAGCCCAGCGTCGAAAGCCCGTCAGAGGAAGCAACTGAGCGGTCCGTGGCGGAAGCGAAGCCTGCCGCGTCGTTAGACACCAAGAGAGCCGAGCCGGGCGGTTCACGGCGAAGGCACGGAAGCGATGCGGAGGCTGGAATGCAGCCGCGAGGAACTCTCCGGCGTAAGGGGCGGGGAACGTTCAGAAGCTGGCGGCGGGAATTGGGAGGCCCCTCCCCTAGGCGTGGACAGCGTCGCTCTATAACCGGTGACTAGCCGGGACGTGGACGGCGGCCGGGAGGAAGCCGGAGGCGGTCGTAGTACCGATCGAGCCGCAGGACAACACAACCTGCGGTGCGGGAAGGGTCGCTGCTTCGTTCACGCGCGAGATTGCAAGGGGGTGTTGGAACGGGCGTGGGAGGATGTGCGCCGCAACCGCGGCGCGGGCCGGCATCGTCCGGGTATCGGGCCTGCCCGATACCCGGACGCCGAACGTCCGGGGAGGCCGGATCGTCGCATTGGGCGTGCACCGGACGGCGATCCCGGGGACCAAAAGCCTGGTCAAGGAGCTGACCTACGTCAACAGCATCGCCTACGGCCGCCCCGCCAGGGTCCGCGAAGTCGAGGAAGTGGCGTCCATGTTGGCCAAGAAACCCGAATCGCACAGACGATCACCACGCATCGGTTCCGTATCCAGGAGACTTGGGAAGCGTTTCGCGTTGCGGTCGACCGTAAGATGGTCATCGGAGCCCTGATCAGGCGCTTCACTCACGCGATAGCCAAGCCGACCAGTTCACCATGCACCCGGCAATATCCCCAGATCGGGTTCTTCCCCGCCAAGGCGCAGCACCAGGTTCCGGATCTCCCTGCTCGTCCTCGAGTGGCCGAGCTGACTGCAAAACGTCAACCGGCGTCGGACCGGGCGGCGGTGCCAGGCCGGCAGGAGTCGCGCCAGCGCGGCAGGGACAGCGACATCAACCGTGGTACGTCCCAGTCAGGACCTGGCGGTCCCGGCCGTGGAGAAGCGGCCGCGTCATGCCGGGAGGATCACGGGCAGGAACTCGTGGACTGGGCCACCACGTGGGCGGCCGCGAAGTCCTCGACCTTGACGTACGCCGTCGACTTACCTCTCCGGTCGTACCTGGTGTGGTTGTCGGGCTGGCCGGGCAGGGCGAATTTCACGTAGTAGCACCAGCCCGCGTCTATCTGCACGACGTCCCAGTCCTCGTTGGACGGGGTGCGCCCGCCCCTCGGGGCGAGGCCGCGGGATGCCTGGTCGCTGCCGCACGTCGGTCTGGTGGTCGTCAAGGTGCCCGTCGAGCCGCCGCTGAGGCACCAGTTCCTGATGGCCGTCGCGGGGTAGGCGCTGTCGTTGATCACCGCGCCGTTCAACAGCGCGGTTGCCGCGAACGCCGGCGGCGGCGCGACGGCCGTAAGCGTGACGACTCCGGCGACGACGGCCGTGGAGACCAGTGCGGCTCGCTTGATGATGGACACGATCGCTCCCTACTTCGGGTATCCGTGCGCCTGGTCAAGATGTCTTCTTGATCGGCGGTTTCGCAGGACCAAAAGCTAGTTCAGCCTGGTTTGTCCAGCGAGAGCGCGATGTGCTGGACAAACAACATGGGGCGCCGTGAATGCCAATCGAACCGCGATGCGGGACCATTCCAGCGGTTCGCGCATGAGTTGCGCGGTCTGCATGATTCCGCAAGCCGGCGGAACGGGGACTGGGGATAGGTGCGAAGAGTGGCACGCACGGTTCTGAGGGGGACCGTCGCAGCAATGCATCGGCCGCTCGGCCGGGTGGCCCAGTCCGAGGGGATCGCCGAAGTGCACTGTCCAAGCGGACGGCGGATTCACCGCGATCTGACCGGCAGCCCCCATCGTGCAAGGTCCCCGCTCGCCGGGTAGGACCGCGCGTCTCCCTGCCCTCGTATCTTGGAGCTCCCGATGGCGCCTTCGTGCGACAAGCCACATTGGTTTGTCCGAAAATATAACTTTCGGGCGGAAAGTACGACAGGATCGTGCGGGTGAGCCCCCGGAGCGTCGTCCCGTTCGTTGTCCTCCTCATGGTCGCCGCCTGCACCGCGCAGGAGGCGGCGCCATCAGCCGCGCCGGCTCCCTCGACCGCGCCGTCCTCGACCACCGCGGCCGCCACCCCGAGCGCGTCCGGTCAGGACACCCGGCCCGCGCTGGCGGAGACCCGAAGCACCAAGACCCCGGAGCTCGCGGTCGCGGTCGTCGGTCTGAACCGGGTCAAGGGCAAGCACCTGGTGGCCCAGCTCAGGCTCACCAACACGGGCACGGAAGCGAACCTGTCGTGGCCGGGCCAGATGGGCGACAACACGCGCCCGCTCGGGGAGATCCGCTGGGCATCCGGCATCGGCGTGCTCGACGCGCAGGCCCGTACCTGGATCCTGCCGTACAAGCCGGCCGACTTCCCGTGCCTGTGCAGCGACGAAGACCGCGACGGTCTGGGCATGTTCATCGACGGGGGACAGTCGATCACCGTGTACGCGGTCATGCCCGCCCCATCGGGCAACCCCAGCACCGCCACCGTCGTCACCCCGGTGGGCCCGCCCATGCCTGACGTGCCGATCAGTGACGACCCGCCGGTCCCGGCGCCCGGTATGACCATCCCCGACCCGGACGCCGAGCCCGTCACCACCGTCACCCGCCGGCTCGTGACCCCGTCGGAATCGCTCGACAAAACGGAAGAGACCGCAGACACCGGCACGGATCTCCAGGTCAACCTGTCGTCGGACGTGCTGTTCGCCCTGAACAAGGCCATGCTCACCCCCAGAGCCAAGGCCGTGCTGGCCCGCACCGCCAAGCTGATCGACGCCTCGCCAGGCCCCTCCGTGCAGGTGGACGGGCACGCCGACTCCTCCGGCACCGACGCCATCAACAACCCGCTCTCCGCGCGCCGCGCCGCAGCCGTGCGCCAGGCGCTGTCCGCGCTCGTCACCAGGCAGGACGTGCGTTTCCGAGCCAAGGGGTACGGCTCTCGCCGGCCGCTCTACAGCAACGACACCGACGAGGGCAGGCGGCGCAACCGGCGGGTCACGGTGGCGTTCGCCAAGCCGCAGGCCGCCTTCGAGCAGCCGGCCACGTCCGCCACGTCCACCACGTCCGCCGCCCCGGGCGCGACCGGGCTGACGGCCACCGGCAAGGCGGATGGCCAGCCGATCTCCATGGAGGTGACGGGGCTGCGGCGGCTGCCCGGCGGCCTCGGCCTGCTGACCTACCGGATCAAGAACGAGGGCGCCGCCGAGACCTGGTTCAACGAGCTGCACCATGCGCAGGACTGGATGTCGTTCAAGTATCAGGCGGCCACCAACGTGACGCTGACCGACGTGGCCGCAAGGCGTCAGTACCTGCCAGGCCGCCTCCAGGTGCCCGCCGAGGGCGGGAACGTGGACTCGTACTGCGCCTGCACGGACCTGTCCGGCGTGCGGCTGGGCACGGAGAAGTTCGGGCCCGGGGCGGAGAAGGTGTTCTGGAACCTGTTCGCGCTGCCCGAGGGCGTGGCGACGATGAAAGTGAAGATCGGGACCTTCCGCGACCTCCAGGTCTCCGTGCGGTAATACGCGCTCAGCCTGACAGGCCGGCGACGAAGGCCGCGGGGATCAGGGCGACCGTGAGCGAGACGGCTCACCACCGGAGAGCTGGGCCGTCAAGCAGCACGGTGATAGCGAGGGGCACGAGCAACACCCTGGCCGAGTCCCTCGAACGCGAGACGCTGCAGGGCGGCGCACAGCTCGCACGACGGCCACACCGCTCGCACGGTCCGACGGCACTCGCCCGGGACCTGGCTGATGAAGCCCGGCGGATCGGGAAGCGGGTGCGCACTGAACCACCTCACAACGACACGTTCGCGCCCTCCAGCACGCGCATGAAGGCACGCGACCATTCAGGCAGGTCCGGCCAGCCACGACAGGAGACCATCGCACCGTCCACCACGTCGGGGGCCTCCACGAAGGTCGCACCGGCCATCTCCATGTCGGACCTCAACGGCGGGAGCGCCGCCGTGGTACGGCAGCTCTACCGCACGCGTGGTGGGCGCTCCTACTCTCCACGGTGGACCTTGATCCGCGTGGGACTGGAATGGCGGACCCCCGCCGGAGGCCTCACTCGAGGACCGCGTGTACGCCGAGCACCGTCCGGACTACGCGCACGCCCCGGTGCGCTGGGCGCTCGAGCCCGCCGCCGATTCGGGCGGTGAAGGCTCAGCTTGTCTCCCCTCTGGTCGTATAGTGACATCACGCGCCGTCCGAATCGATCAAAGGGAGCTATGGCCAAGGTCGGAATCAGTGACGTCGCCGCTCGTGCCGGGGTTAGCGAAGCGACCGTCAGTCGCGTACTCAACCGGAGAGGCGTGGTCGCCGCCACGACGCGGCGGGTCGTGGAGGACGCGATCCGCGAGTTGGGTTACGACCGCGGGGT
The DNA here is from genome assembly GCF_040674815.1 of Nonomuraea sp. NPDC049709. Taxonomy (NCBI): domain Bacteria; kingdom Bacillati; phylum Actinomycetota; class Actinomycetes; order Streptosporangiales; family Streptosporangiaceae; genus Nonomuraea; species Nonomuraea sp. NPDC049709. The sequence continues at coordinate 26,431 of NZ_JBFANM010000033.1, read as the reverse complement.
GCAGAGCCAACTCGTCATCATCCTGACGCCTGGGCTGGCCCAGCCCTTCTTCGGGCGGCTCTGCGAGCTGATCGAGTCGGCACTGGCTCCCCAGGGATTCAAGGCCGTCGTCTGCTCCACGACGGTGGGCGGCCTGCAGGAGATCGACTTCATCACGTCGATGATGGACCTGGGAATCGCCGGAGCGGTCTTCGCCTCGGCCAGCAACACCCTTGTCGGAGCGGATCCGGGGCCGTATCGGCTGCTGCAGGAACGCCAGATCCCGTTCGTCTCGATCAATGGCGCGATGGAGGGTATTTCCGCGCCCACGTTCTCCACGAATGACAAGGTGGCCGCAGGCCTGGCCGTCGAGCACCTGTGGAACCTCGGCCACCGGGAGATCGGCATGATCGTCGGCCCGGTGGGAAACCGGCCGAGCGAGCGGCGGCTCGAGGGTTTCATCGATTCGATGAGCGCGCGCGGTGTCGAGAATCCGCGCCGGCTCGTCGCGCGCCAGGTGTACAGCGTCGAGGGCGGCATGTCCGCCGCGGAAACCCTCCTCGACCGGGGCGTGACCGCCATCGTCGCGGCGAGCGACTACATGGCGCTGGGGGCGATCCGTACGGCGGGACGCCGTGGCTTGTCCGTCCCGGACGATGTCTCCGTCGTCGGCTACGACGACCATCAGATCATGGGGTTCGTCGATCCGCCGCTGACGACGGTCCGCCAGCCGATCGAGCGGATCTCGCAGGCCATCTCGGCCACGATGGTGCATCTGGTGAACAGGCGGCAGGTTCCCGCCGGGGAGCTGATGTTCGACCCGGAGCTGATCGTCCGGCGTTCGACGGCTGCTCTCCGCGCCTAGCCACGACGGTTCGTCTGCCTGCGGCGGCTCCCAGACTCCTGCTTGAGCCCGCCCCGTTGCTGTCTTCTTGACGTGTTTTTGCAAGAAGCTGCATAAGCCGTCCATCGGTTCGCGGAGCCCAGGTGGCGGTGCGGACGGGCCGTCATGTGGCACCGGTGGACACGATCACCTGCGAAAAGACAGCTGCCGTGCCGGAGGCCTCCTGTCCGGGCTGCTCCCTGCGCGACTGCGGGCCGCTCCGCGCTGGAGGCGCTCACGCTGTCCAGGGCCTCGTTGTGCGACGTCTTTGTCGGAGTATTGACGGTTTATGGCGTGCATGTAACACTCGCTCCTCATGACGAGCAAGTCACCATCTGCGGCCCAGGTCGGTGGATCGGGACAGAATTACCCAAGTGCGCAGATTCGGGTTGATTCGAGTCTGCTGGATCTTGTCGACTCTTTCAGCTGGGCGTCAAGGCGGTCGCTGGAGTGGGTTCAGACCGGGCGGAGCTCCGCCTTCCTGCCCAGTTACTGGGCGGCTCTGACGGACCGGCCGATGTTCTACTCGAGAGATCTCGCCCACCAGCTGCTCGGCGCCCATCTCCTGGGACTGGACACCGAGAACCTGTCGATGCTCCGGCATTTCGCCGGCTCGGCCACCGAGGATCGCGGCTGGTACCCGCTGTGGGCATTCGAGTTCGACGGCACTCCCGCCGCGATCGACTACCGCTCGGACGACGACTTCGTCCGGGAGATCCCGGCGCCGTTCGAGCTCGTGGAGAAGGCGGTGGAGCAGTACCGCTGGACGGGGAACGAGCTTTTCCTGCGCGATCCGCGCATCGCCCGGTTCCTGCGCACCACGATGACCTCGTTCGTCGACGCCCATGACCCACTGGGTACGGGCGTCGCCGGCGAGCGGGGCACCGGGGACATCTTCGCCGGCACGGCCACCTACAACGAGGTTGAGCGGCCGCCGTACCTGCAGGTCGCCGCCGACGGGATCGCCAGCCAGTGGGCGGCGCACCGGGCACTGGGCTCGGTCGGCGCCCCGGTCGTCGAGGAGGACTTCGCCGCGTGGAACCGCTCGCGGGCCGCGCAACTGGACGAGCACTTCTCCGACGCGTGGTGGTCGCGTGACCACCGTCACTACACGGCGGGCTTCACCGCCGAGGGCCCCGTCGCCGGTTTCCGGCTGGAGAGCACGTGGTTCCCCGCGGTGAAGGGCATCATGCGCTCCGACGAGCGCGCGGCAGCGCACCTCGACTTTCTGCGGTCCGGGGTCGAGGCGGCGCCGCCGGCCAACATCGAAGCCTTCACCTACCTTCCCGAGGCATTCCTCCGTTACGGCAGGGACGAGGAGGCGTTGCGGTGGATCCGGTTCCTCGCCGCTTCCCGCGCGGACTACCCGGAGGTGCCTTTCACGCACGTCGCCCACGTGGCGGTCGGCCTCACCGGGCTGGAACCCGGTACGGCGCGGGGCGTCGTCCGCACCCGGTCCCACCTTCCCGCCGATGAATGGATCGAGGTCGAGGGGGTGTCCATCGGCGGGTCCGTCGTCGGCGTCAGGCACGAGGGCCGGGAGGCCACCGAACTCCAGGTGACCGGGGGCCCGGGCGTGACCTGGACCGCCACCTGGGACGACGACGGGCACGCCTCCACGACCGAGGTGCCGAACGGCACCCGCGTACGGGCCGGCGCCGACGGCAGCGTCGTCCTGCTCTCCGCCCGGTAACAGATCACTAGCGAAGGAGACCCCCCATGCAGGCAAAGGCACTCGCTGCTGTCACTGTCGTCTCGTTCCTCGCACTCGCGGCGTGTAGCGGCGAGTCGAGCGGAGGTTCGGCCGCCGGTGGCTCCGAGACCGCCACGATCACGTACGCTTTCTGGGGCAACAACGACGAAGCCACCACCATCAAGTCGATGATCGCGGCGTTCGAGAAGGCGAACCCGACCGTCAAGGTCGAGGCCAACTGGATTCAGAGCGACTACGAGCAGAAGCTCCAGACCTCCATCGCCGGCGGCGACGCCCCGACCGTGGCCCAGATCTCCAACACCGCGCTGCCGAGTTTCGCGAACGCGTTCACCCCGGTCCAGGTCGACCACGGCGTCTATTACTCGCCGGCCGTCGCGAAGGCCGGCAACGTCGGCGGCACCGACTACGCGGTCCCCTTCGTTGCCAAGAGCAAGGTCATGGCGATCAACAAGGCCGCCTTCGACGCGGCCGGTATCGCCGTTCCGTCCCCGACCGTGCCGATGTCCACTGCGGAATTCGTGGCCGCGGCCAAGAAGCTGACGTCGGGATCGGGCTCGAAGAAGCTCTACGGCTCCGCGCCGCTGTGGTACGACGGTTGGTTGATCGCGGAGGGCGGTTCGTACTACAGCGCGGACGGCCGGACCTGCACCATGGGCAACGCCGACGGCATCCGTGCCGCGCAGACCGTGGTCGACTCCACGAAGGCCGACGGGTTCGCGCCGAGCCCGACCGACGCCCAGGGGCAGGACATGTTCCAGTGGTTCTCGGACGGCAAGGTTGCGATGTTGCCCGACTTCGGGCCGTGGAACATCGCCAAGATAGCCGCGCTGGACACCTCGAAGTTCCTCGTCGTGCCGATGCCGGGCAAGGGCGAGCCGATGGAGGTCGACAGCCTCGGCATCTCGAAGTCGGCGACGGAGGCCGAGGTGACCGCGGCGAAGGCGTTCGCGACGTTCATGAGCACGAGTCCTGAAGCCCAGAACCTGCTGGCGTCGACGACGTCCGCGCTCGGCGTCCCGGTGATCCAGGGCTCGCTCGATGCCTTCAAGGCGATCGCCCCGAAGGTGAACCTGCAGGCATTCACCGACGCCGTCACCAACGCCGTCACCACGGCCTACGTGAAGGACAAGGTCAAGATCGAGAGCACCTTCTCCACCGATCTGAACTCGCGCACCGCGATCGGCTCCGGCAACGAGGACCCGGCGACCGTACTGCCGGAGCTCCAGGCCCAGTGCCAGAAGATGCTCGACGCGACCAAGTAGGCGGCTGGAGCCGTCCGCAGGCGGCGTAGGGAGAGAACACCGACATGTCGGACATCGTGCAGAGCCTCGAAGGCTTTCTCGAACGGCTGCACATCTACGCGGGACTCAGACCCATCCTGTCCTTAGTGATCATGCTGGCCGCCGTGTTCGCCGTCGCCTTCGCCGCTCTGTGGGGAGCCGTCCGCGCGCGCTGGATCACGCGGAACACCGCCGCCTTCTGGATCTTCGTCTCGCCGTGGATCGTCGGGTTTCTCCTGTTCACCGGAGGGCCGATGGTCTACTCCCTGATCCTCTCGTTCACGGACTGGAACCTCATCGACCCGGCGGAGTTCGTCGGGATCGCCAACTACGCCGAAGCGTTCTCGGATCCCGACCTCGGACAGTCGATCAAGGTGACCCTCGTCTACGCCGTCGTCAGCGTTCCGTTGCAGACGGTGCTGTCGCTGGCGGTGGCCCTGCTGATGAACATCAAGGTGCGGGGGATCCATGTGTTCCGCACGATCTGGTACCTGCCGTCGCTCGTCACCGGGGTGGCGCAGGCGGTGCTGTTCATCTGGGTGTTCAACCCGAGCTACGGACTGGTCAACGGGCTGCTCCGGCTGTTCGGCATCGAGGGCCCCAAGTGGCTCTTCGACGCCGACTGGGCCCTGCCGACCGTGGTCATCATGAGCCTCTGGACGGTCGGCGGAAATATGATCATCTATCTGGCCGGCCTCCAGGACATCGCCAAGGAGCTGTACGAGGCTGCGGAGATCGACGGCGCCGGCCGCTGGCGCTCACTGTGGAACATCACCCTCCCGCAGGTGAGCCCCGTGATCTTCTTCAACGTGGTCACCGGGCTCATCTACGCCATGCAGACCTTCACCCAGGGATACGTGGTCACCCACAACGGGGGCGGCCCGTCCGACTCCCTGCTCTTCTACGTCCTCTACCTCTACAACAACGCGTTCTCCTTCTTCCGGATGGGATACGCGTCGGCCCTGGCCTGGATCTTCTTCGTCATGATCATGGTGCTCACCGCGCTCGTGTTCCGGGGCAGCGCCTTCTGGGTCTATTACGAATCGCAACGACCGAAGGAGCGAAAGCGGCGTGCCCATGTCGGCTAACGCGAAAGCACGGACTGCGGCGGAGGCCGGCGGATCGCGACGCGGGCCGCTCGGCACCCGGATCCTCGCGCTCACCCTGCTCGTGATCGGGTCGGTCGGTTTCGTCTACCCGTTCCTCTGGATGATCGCGACCGCGCTGCGGACGCCGGAGGGGGTGGCGCACGGGGGAGCGTCGCTCTGGCCCATCCAGTGGCAGTGGTCCAACTTCGTCGACGGCCTCGACTCGTTCCCCTTCTGGACGTATCTCCGCAACTCGCTCCTGAGCACGCTCGTGCCGGTCGTCGCGGTGGTCTTCTCCTCGTCGCTGGTCGGATTCGCGTTCGCCCGGATCCGGGCCAGGGGCTCCGGCCTGCTGTTCGCGATCGTCCTGTCGACGCTCCTGCTCCCGCAGGAGGTCACCATCGTGCCGCAGTTCATCCTGTTCAAGAACCTCGACATGATCGACACGCTGTGGCCGATCATCGTGCCGACGTTCTTCGGCTCCGCGTTCTTCATCTTCCTCTACCGGCAGTTCTATCTGCGGCTGCCGGAGGCACTGACGGACGCCGCCCTCATCGACGGCGCGAGCTGGTTCCGCATCTGGTTCTCGATCTATCTGCCGCTGTCTCGCCCGATCATCATCGCCACCGCGGTGCTGCAGTTCATGTCCTACTGGAACAACTTCTTCCAGGCCGCCATCTACCTGACGACGGACCGGTGGAAAACCCTGCCCCTGGCGCTGGCGGGTTTCCAGTCCGTCAACGGGACGGACACGCCACTCCTGATGGCCACCGCTCTGGTGATCACCATGCCGTGCGTCCTGCTTTTCTTCATCGCCCAGCGTCACATCATCGGCGGAATATCATTCACGGGGAGCAAATGACCGACGTCGCATCGCCGTCGACCGTTACCTTCTGGCTGCCGGGCAGGTCGCAGGCGCCGCCCGAGACACCGGTCGTCCTGCACGGCGGCCATCCGGGCACCGGCCTGCGGCTGCAGGCGACCCGCTCGACCGCGACACGCGTGCGGGAACTGGGCGAGGGCGTTTCCGAGGTGGTGTTCGGCACGCACGGCGAGCCGTTCAGCCTGACCGTGGCGATCCCCGCCACCGACACCGTCGCCTGGTGGCGGCCAGGCAGCACGGTGCGGGACGCCACCATTCCGCCGTCTTGGGCGGGACCGGAGGACGTGACCGCGCTGCGCGGGCTTCCGCTCGGAGCTCTGCTGGCGCCCCGGGACGCCACCCGCCTGGTGTACGCGCTCGACGCCGGTACGAGCGTGACCTCGGTGCGTGCGGGTCTCGTCGAGGAGACCGCCGACTTCGCGATCATGGTCACCGTCGACGGATCCGGCATACCGGGCGAGGTGCGGCTGCTGCTGGACACGTCCGGCCGCCCCTTCCCGGAGGCGGTGGCCGCCGCGGGGCACTGGCTCCAGGGGGAACACGGCCACCGCGCCGTCCCCGGCGCCGAGGACCCGGTCCTGTGCACGTGGTACTTCGCGCACCAGCACGTCACGGCCGACGCGGTGCTGGCGCAGGCCGACCGGGCCGCGGCGATGGGATTCGGCACGCTGATCGTCGACGACGGCTGGCAGACGACCTCGCACGGCCGGGGATACGGGTCGTGCGGCGACTGGGAGATCGCGCAGGAGAAGTTCCCCGACGCCGCCGGGCTGGTCGAGGCCCTGCACGATCGAGGGCTGCGGACCATGTGGTGGATCGGCACACCTTTCCTCGGCCACCAGGCCAAGGCCCGGAACCTGGGGTTCTCGACGCTGCGCGACAAGCCCGAGCTGCAGGCGCAGGTGCTCGACCCACGAGACCCGGCCGCTCGGGCCCACCTGGCCGAGAGGCTCGAAGAGATCATGGCGCGGACGGCGGCGGACGGCCTGAAGCTCGATTTCCTGGAGGAGTTCGAGGACAAGGCCGCCCCGGGGTCCGTGGCTGCGGCCGTCGACACGATGGCCGAGATCGTCAGCCGGCTGCGCGCACTCGGGCGCGAACCGCTGATCGAGTTCCGCGAACCGTACGTGCATCCCGCCGTGGGGCGGTACGCCTCCATGATCCGCGTCGGCGACTGCCCGCTGAACGCGCTGCAGAACCGGATCGGCATCCTCGACCTCCGCCTGGCGCGGCCGGGTACGCCGATCCACAGCGACCCGATCATGTGGGCGGAGGGCGACAGCGCGGAGCGGGTCGCCCACCACCTGATCAACTCGCTGCTGGGCGTGCCGCAGGTCTCCGTGGACCTGACGCGGCTCACCGACGACCAGTCCGACGCGCTGACGTTCTGGCTGGGCGTCTGGCGCGGGCACCGCGACCTGCTGCTGCACGGCCGTCTGACGCCCGAGCGGCCTGATCTGCTGTATCCCGTGGTCCGGGCCGACGAGGACGGCCGCCACTTCGTCGCGAGGTACGCGCCGCACGCGATCCGGATCCCGCAGGGGGAGTGGACGGAACTGCTGGTCGCGAACGCCGACGACAGCGCGCCGATCCTGCTGAACGAGGGCGGGGACCTGCGCGCGGACCTGGAGACGTGGGACGCCAGAGGGCGCCGGACAGCCGTCGGGGAGATCGCCCTGACCGCGGGCCCCCACGTGCTGGCCGTACCGTCCGGGGGGCTCGCGCGGCTTCGGCGGACCAGCGCGGGGTGAGCCATGCCCTCCGACGACTCCTTCCAGCAGGAGGACCGCCTGCTCTGGTCACCGGCGCCGGCGGCGACCTGGCTCGACGCCTTCCCCCTGGGCAACGGGCGCCTCGGCGCGATGGTGTACGGAACCCCGGGTGACGAGCATCTCCAGATCAACGACGGCACCGCCTGGTCGGGCAGTCCCGGCAGCGAGGAGGCGACCAGTACGGCCGATCCGCGGCGGGCGCCGTCCGAACTCGCAGCGGCACGGGCGGCGATCGCCCGAGGCGACGCGCCGGAGGCGGAGCGGTGTCTCATGGCCTTGCAGGGCGGCTGGTCGCAGGCCTACCTGCCGTTCGCCGACCTGCATGTGGAGATAGGAAACCCCGAAGACGCCCGCGCCGAGGGGTACCGCAGGCAACTCGACCTCCCGACCGCGACGCACGAGGTGACCTACCGCCTGGCCGGGACCGCGCTGCGCTGGACGTCCTTCGTCTCCCACCCGGACGGCGTGCTGGTCCTCGTGCTCGATGCGGACCGGCCCGTCGACGTGCGCTGGCGGCTCGCCTCGCCGTTGCGGGTGCTCGGGCACGCGGCGCATGAGGCGGGAGCCTGGTTGACCGTACGGCTGCCGAGCGACATGCCACCGCCGCACGAGCCGGACCTGTCACCGGCGTGGGGCGAGGAGGCGCTCAAGGGCGCGGTGGCCGCGCGGGTCGTGCACGACGGGGACATGCGGCCGGGGGAGGCCGGCGGAGCGCGCCGGTTCGAGCTCGTCCTCACCACCGAGACGACGTTCACCTCGATCGGCCGCGAGCCGCTCGGCGACGAGTCGACCGCGCTGACGCGTGCGGAGCGGCGCGTCGCCCGGGCCCTCGGCCGCGGAGCGCCGGGCCTGGCGGCGCGCCACCGGCGCGATCACGCCCGCCTCTATGAGCGGGTACGCCTGGACCTGCCCAGCCCGCCGCAGGTGCGGGCGCTGCCGACCTACGAGCGGTTGGTACGCGCGGCGGCCGGCCCCGTCGGGCACGACCCGTCACTGGCGGCTCTGCTGTTCAACTATGGCCGCTACCTGGCCATCTGTTCCTCGCGCCCCGGTGGGCTGCCGTCGACGCTTCAGGGCCTGTGGAACGATCGGCTCAGGCCACCGTGGAGCTCGAACTACACGATCAACGTGAACACCGAGATGAACTACTGGGCAGCCGAGACCGCGGATCTCGGCGAATGCCTCGATCCGCTCGTCGATCTCCTCGTGGCCCTGGCCGACCGGGGACGGGTCACCGCGCGGCGGCTCTATGGCGCCCGCGGCTGGGTGGCTCACCACAACACCGACGCCTGGGCGTTCACCTCGCCCGTCGGGAGGGGGCACGCGGATCCTGCCTGGGCGTTCTGGCCGATGGGCGGAGTGTGGCTGAGCTGGCTCCTCGCCGAGCGGCTGCGCTTCGGCGCGGATGAGCGCTTCGCCCGCGAGCGGGCGTGGCCGGTGTTGCGCGGGGCCGCCGAGTTCTGCCTCGACTGGCTGGTCAGGCACCCCGACGGGACCGTCGGTACGTCGCCCTCGACCTCGCCGGAGAACCACTACCTCACGCCGCAGGGGCGCCGCGTCGGGGTCGGCCGCTCGTCGACGATGGACCTGACCCTGATCTCCGGGTTGTTCACGGCGCTGGCCGCCCTCGCGCGGCGCCTCCGCCGCACGGACGACCCGGTCGTCGCGGCGGCCCGGGCCGTGCTGCCGCTGATCCCGGCGCCGGCCACCGGCCGTGACGGCCTCGTCCGCGAATGGATCGACGACGCGCCGCAGGCCGAACGCGGGCATCGGCACCTCAGTCACCTGGTGTTCGCCTATCCCGGGGACACTCCGGCCGACCCCCGGCTCATCGCGGCCGTGGCCCGTTCCCTCGACGATCGGGGAGACGACTCCACCGGCTGGTCACTCGCCTGGAAACTGGCGCTGTGGGCCAGGCTCAGGGAACCCGCGAGAGTGTCGCGGCTGCTCGGGCTGGTGCTTCGCCCGGCACCCATGGAATCGGCGGGCGAGCGCGGCGGGCTGTACCCGAACCTCTTCGCGGCGCATCCGCCGTTCCAGATCGACGGCAACCTCGGCTACGTCGCGGCGGTGGCGGAGACTCTGGTTCAGAGCCACGACGGCACGATCACCGTCCTGCCGGCCGTGCCGCCGGAATGGCGCAGCGGACGAGTGCGCGGAATCGTCGCCCGGCCGGGGGTGGCGGTGGACGTCGCCTGGGACACCGAGGCCGGGCAGGTGCGGGCGACAGAGATCGCGCTGCGCGCTCGGCGGCCTGCCGGCCGTACCCATGTCGTCGTGCGAGCCGGTGGACGCAAAGGCCGGATCGACCTCAGCGCGGGCGGGCGCGTCCTGGTGGATCCCGAGACGCTGGCGGCGTCCCCTCCGCACCCGGGCGCGCACGTCTCGTCGGACGACTCCACGGAGAGGACCGGCCGGTGAGGACGTCGTTTGACGTGGCCGACTTCGGTGCGGTCCCCGACGGGGGAGGCGACGCGGCGCCCTCGGTCGTGGCGGCCCTCCAGGCGGCCGCGGCCCACGCGGGTCCGGCGACGCTCCGGTTCCCCCCTGGCGAATACCACCTCTGGCCGGACACCGCGCAACGACGTGAGCTGTACGTTTCCAACACCGTGGGCGACGACCCGCACGTACGTGACAAGACGATCGCCGTGCTCGTCGAGGCGGCAGACGATCTCGTGATCTCGGGCGCGGGCGCCCGCCTGGTCCTGCACGGGCTCCAGACGACCTTCGCCGTGATCGACTCTCGCCGGGTACGGATCGAGGGGCTCGAGTTCGACTTCGCCGTCCCGACCGTGGTCGACGCCACGGTCGTGGACGCCGGGCTCACGGCAGGACGGGCGTACCGGGTGATCAGCGTGCCCGAGACCACGCTGTTCTCCGTCGACGGCCGTTCCGTACGCTGGCACGGGGAGCCCCTCGGCTCGGGAACGTACGCCTGGGATGGTTACGACGCGCTGGAGTACTCACAGATCCACGACCCGGCCGGCGGGTGGACCCGCCGTGCCCCCAACCCGCTTTTCGATGGCGTCCACAAGATCGTGGCGGCGGGTCGGCGCGAGATCCGGATCGTGTACGACCACGACGAGGAACCGGCTGACGTCGGCCTCGTCTACCAGATGCGGCTGACGACGCGTGATCATCCGGGCGGGCTCGTGCTCGACAGCACCGGCGTGACGTTGTCCGGCGTACGGTTTCGGTTCCTGCACGGCTTCGGCGTCGTGGCACAGGCGAGCCGTGACATCTCCATCGAGAAATGCGAGTTCAGGGCGCCGCCCGGCACCGGGCGGCACAGCGCGGGTTTCGCCGACTTCGTGCAGTTCTCCGGCTGCTCCGGCCGTGCGGTCGTGCGCGACTGCCTCTTCGACGGGCCACACGACGACCCGGTCAACGTGCACGGCACCTATCTGCGCGTAGCCGGTCAGCCCGCCCCCCGCACGGTGGAACTGGAGTACGCACACCGGGAGACGGCAGGCATGCCCCAGTTCTCGGCCGGCGACGAGATCGAGATCGTCGACCGCGCGACGCTGCGGCCGATCGCCCTGGCGACGGTGGAGCGGGTGCGTCAGCCCAGCGGCCGGGACCACGGCGGTCCTCTCAGGACCATCACGCTGACGGTCGGCTCCGCGCTTCCCGGACAGCTGGCGGGACGAGCCGCGGTGGAGAACGTCACCAGGACCCCGACCGTGCACATCGTCCGCAACGTCTTTCGCAACGTGCCCACGCGCGGAGTGCTCGTGACCACCCGCCGCCCGGTGCTCATCGAGGAGAACCGGTTCGAACGCACCGGAATGGCGGCCGTCTACGTCTCGGGCGACGCCACCGACTGGTGGGAGTCGGGGCCGGTCCGGGACCTTACCGTGCGGGGCAACGAGTTCGTCGAACCAGGCGGTCCAGCGTTGTTCGTGGATCCCAGGACCACGATGTCCGACCCCGCCCACCCCGTCCATCGCGGCGTCGTCGTCGAGGGGAACCGCTTCGTGCTGGAGGGCGTGCCCGCGCTCGACGCCAAGGCCACGGGGGGCATTCGATTCAGGGACAACACGCTCGCCCGCCTCGGCTCACCGACCTGGGACATCGTCCTGCGCTCGTGCCCGGATGCGGACATCAGCCATGCCGTGTACGAGCCGCCACTTCGGGTGCTGCGGAGTGCGCTTCCACGCTGACTCTTGACGCGTCGGAGGGCGGCGCCTGCGTGCCCAGGAGCCATTCGCATCAGGTGGGCGGCCACTGCCGTAGGGCCATGTCGGCCACCATGTGGAGGTCGTCGCGGGTCGCGCCACCGGCGGCCTGAACGGCGATGCCGTTGGCCACGGCCATGAGGTATCGGGCGAGCAGGCCGGGATCGGTGCCCGCGGGCAGGTCGCCCTCATCGACGGCTCGCTGGAACCGCTCCCGCAGGAGCGAGATGCCGTTGTTGCGCCAGGCTGCCAACGTGTCCCGGGCGCTGAGACCGGCCTCGCCCGCCGCCAGGGAACCTTGGACGCCGAGGCAGCCGGCGGGACAGCCGGGACTGGTGGTGGCCCGAACGCAACCGTCGAGGAACGCCGTGGCGACCTGCCGCGCCGTCGGCTTCTCCAGGGCCCGCGGGACGTACGCGGCGGGGCCGTCGGTGTAGCGCTGCAGGGCCTTGTGGAACAGGTCTTCCTTGCTGCCGAAGGCGGCGTACATGCTGGTACGGCTGATGCCCATGGCGTCGGTCAGGTCGGCGAGGCTGGCACCCTCGTAGCCCTGCTCCCAGAAGACGCGCATGGCACGGTCGAGCGCCTGGTCGACGTCGAAGCCGCGCGGCCGGCCGATCGGCGCCTTCCCCTGGGTGTTCACATTGCCGATCATACCTCTTCTGTACCGAACGGTGCGGAACTGCTATCGTCCACTTCCGTACCGATCGATACAGATTTCTATCGAGGTGAAAAGCATGGGACAGTTGGAAGGCAAGACCGCGGTCGTCACCGGTGGCGGAACGGGGATCGGCCTGGCCACCGCCGTACGGCTGGCGGCCGAGGGCGCGCACGTCTTCATCACCGGCCGCCGAAAGGCGGTCCTTGACGCGGCGGTGGAGCGCATCGGCCCGGCGGCGGTGACCGCCGTGCCGGGCGACATCTCCGACCTGGCAGACCTGGACCGGCTCTATGACGCGGTCCGGGCTCGGGGCCGGGGCCTGGACGTGCTGTTCGCCAACGCCGCCGCCGCGTCGTTCGCGACGCTGGAGCAGGTCACCGAGGAGCACTTCGACGAGACCTTCGGCGTCAACGTCCGGGGTACCTTGTTCACGGTGCAGAAGGCGCTGCCGCTGCTCAACGACGGCGCATCGGTGATCCTGAACAGCTCGGTGCGCGCAGGTGACGGTGTCGCGGCGTTCGGCACGTACGCGGCCTCCAAGGCGGCGATCCGGTCCTTCGCCCGGACCTGGGCCAACGAGCTCAAGGACCGGAACATCCGGGTCAACGCGATCTCCCCGGGCACCATCGACACCCCCGGGCTCGACGGCGTGGTCGGGACGGAGGACACACCCGTCACCAAGTCAGATTTCGCTGCGGCGATCCCGCTCGGCCGGATCGGGCGCCCGGACGAGATCGCCAATGTGGTGGCCTTCCTCGCCTCCGACCAGGGCAGCTTCTTCCTCGGCGCCAACCTGGTCGTTGACGGGGGAGAAGTGCACATCTAACGGGTGTCGTCCCGTCTGCTCCCAGCGGCGGGAGCGGACGGGACGGTCCACGCCGCATGCACGCCCTGATCAAGAAGGTTTCCCTGGTCTCGACCGACGACGTACACACACGTCGTTCGGCCCGTCGGCCGCGCTCCGCAGGGCCTCACGCTGCGGATCCGGCCGGCACCTCGCCCCGCCCCGCCCGACGTGTGCAGGACGTATAGAAGCGGACGTCAGCGTTTCGTCAATTCGCGAGCCGATGGCCGGGGCTAAATTCGTCAGCGATCCGACCAAAAACACTCGGGGAGTTGGCGGACATCTCCACGGAGATCGGCTGTGTTCGCTCTGCATCACCTCTCAACGCTCACTAGCTGAATGGAGTGAACATGGATCTGCAACTGACGGGGCGGCGCGCCGTGGTCACCGGCGCAAGCCGGGGAATCGGATGGGCGGTGGGCCGCGCGCTCGCGGCCGAGGGCGCCGCCGTGGCCCTGGTCGCCAGGAGCTCCCGGCACGTCGAGGAGCAGGCGGCCCGCCTGAGCTCGGAAACCGGCGCCCGGGTCATCGGCATCGCCGCGGACACCGGCGATGACGCGTCCGTGGCCGCCATGGCGGAGGCCGCCGTGCGCGGTCTCGGGGGAGTGGACATCCTGGTGAACAATGCGGCCGCCACCAATCCGGGGGCGATCCCCGACGACGATCTGGAAGCCGAGATCAACGTGAAGGTGCGCGGGTACCTCCGCTGCGTCCGCGCGTTCACCCCGGCGATGGCGGAGCGCGGCTGGGGGCGTGTCATCAACATCGGCGGGCTGGCGGCCCGCCAGAGCGGCTCGATCACCGGTTCGATCCGCAATGTCGCGGTGGCCGCCATGACCAAGAATCTGGCGGACGAGCTCGGGCCCAGCGGCGTCAACGTCACCGTGGTCCACCCCGGCGGCACCCGTACGGAAACCATGCTGGACATCGCCGACCGGTGGGCAGCAGCGAGCGGCAGCACCAGAGAAGAGGTCGAACGACGGATGGCCGCCTCCGTCTCCATCGGACGGCTCGTGGAGCCGGAGGAGGTCGCGTCGGTGGTCGCCTTCCTGGCGAGCCCGCTCAGCGTCGCCATCAACGGTGACGCGGTCATCGCCAGCGGGGGAACGAAAGGCCCGATCCACTACTGAGCCGCATCGTCCCGGACAGGCAACTGTTCTGACGCGCTCCCCGGCCATCACACGACACCGGTTGTCGCGGTCAGGGCGGCAGCCCGGCCACGGCCGCTTGCTCACCCCTTGTTTCCTTCAGGGCCGGGGGCGGATCGGGTGAGGCGGACCATGGCCCGGTACAGGGCGGTGGGTGCGGGGGCCGGCTCCAGCGGGGGCAGGTCGGCGCCGGGGGCGGCGTAGGCGCGGAGCATCTGGCCGACGAGGCGGCGCCAGGTGTCGGGGGCGGCGTCCTGGCTGGCGGCGATGACGCCGGCGTTGGCCATCAGCAGGATGACCATGTCCTGGTCGGTGAAGTCGTCGCGCAGGTGGCCGGTGGCCTTGGCGCGGGCGATGAGGTCGAGGAAGCTGTGGTACGCCTCGGCGCGGCGCTTTTCCAGGGCTTTGGCGGCGGGGAAGGTCATGGCCAGCACCTCGGCGAAGCCGCGGTCGGCGGCCTGCATGGCGCAGACGGCCTGGACGTAGCCGGTGAAGCCGTGCCAGGGGTCGGGGTCGGCCAGCGCCTCGGCGACGGCGGCGGCGTAGGCGTCCATGCGGTCGGCGAAGACCGCGTTGATGAGTTCTTCGCGGGTGGCGAAGCGGCGCGACAGGGTGGCCTTGCCGACGCCTGCCTCGCGGGCGATGCACGCCATGGAGACGTCGAGTCCGTGGCCGGCGTACAGGCGGCGGGCGGCGGCGAGGATGCGTTCGCGGTTGCGTTCGGCGTCGGCGCGCAGTCCCGGTCCGGGCTGCTCGCCGGAGGCCTCGGGGGAGCCGGCGGGAAGATCCATGCCGTCTACCCTACCCAAGTGGAACAACCTACCCACTTCTGTTGTTACGCTGGCAGCACAAAACGGGTAGCCCGTTCCACTTTGAGAGGTGCAGCTCATGCGTGCCGTAACGCTGAACTCCGTCCCCGAGACCCCGGCCCTGGCCGAGATCCCCACCCCGCAGCCCGAGGCCGGGGAGGTGCTGGTGAAGGTCGCCGTCTCCTCGGTCAACGGCTTCGACCTGTCGGTCGCCGCCGGCTACGTGCAGCAGATGATGGAGCACCGCTTCCCGCTGGTGGTGGGCAAGGACTTCGCCGGCACCGTCGAGGCGCTCGGCGAGGGCGTCGAAGGCTTCACGGTCGGGCAGGCGGTCTTCGGCGTGGTGATGAAGCCGTTCCTGGGGCCCGGCGCCATGGCCGAGTACCTCACCGTGCCGGCCGGCTACGGCATCACCCCCCTCCCCGAGGGGCTGGCCGCTGCGGAGGCGGGCGCGCTGGGCCTGGCCGGCACCGCGGCGCTGGACAGCCTCAACGCCGTCGCCCTGGCCGAGGGCGAGACGGTGCTGGTCTCCGGCGCCACCGGCGGGGTGGGCGCGCTGGCCGTGCAACTGGCCGCCGCCCGCGGCGCCCGCGTCATCGCCACCGCCCGTCCCGGCGCCGAAGCCGACTTCGTCACCGGCCTCACCGGCGCCAAGGTCGAGCTCGCGGACTACAGCGGCGACCTGCCGGCCCAGGTCCGCGCGCTCGCTCCGGAGGGCGTGGACGCCGTGCTGCACCTGGCGGGCGACGGCGCCGAGCTGGCGGGGCTGCTGCGCAAGGGCGGCCGGCTCGCCTCCACCCTCGGCCTGACCCCGGACGCCGTCCAGGGCGTCGAGGTCACCGTACACACGATCATGGCGGACCCGAACCCGCAGACCCTGACCGAGCTGGCCGCCCACGCCGCCGCCGGCGCGCTGCGCGTCCCGGTCACCGCGACCTACGCGCTGGAGCAGGCCCCCGAGGCGTTCGCCGCCTTCGGTGCCGGAACGCTCGGCAAGATCGCCGTCACCTGCTCCTGATGTGCTCGCCATGACCTCGCCCGCTCGTGCCGCTCCCGTGTCCTGGCAGCGGCACGAGGGCCGCGACCAGCGGTGATCGTCTTCACCGGCTGACCGGCCGCCATGGCCGTGCCGGAGGCCCTCTCACCCCCTACCGTCAAGGAGATCTTGCGATGAACATCGCCCTGTGGATCGTGCAGGCCGTGCTGGCCGCCATGTTCGGCATCGCCGGCGTGACCAAGTCCACCCAGCCCAAGGAGAAGCTCGAGCCCAAACTGCCCTGGGCCGAGGACTTCTCCGCCGGCACCGTCCGCCTCATCGGCATCGCCGAGCTCGCCGGCGCGCTCGGGCTGATCCTGCCCGCGGCCACCGGCATCGCGCCGATCCTGACCCCGCTGGCCGCGACCGGCCTGGCCGTGGTGATGGTCCTGGCCGCGCTCACCCACCTGCGCCGCAAGGAACCCGCCGCGATCGCCTTCAACGCGGTCCTGTTCGTGCTGGCCGCGTTCGTCGCCTGGGGCCGCTTCGGTCCCTACCCCCTCTAAAGAACCCCGCTCACCAGGAACCGGTCATGACCTTCGAACTCGGCGTCTACTCCTTCGGCAACACCCCGCTGCCGGCAGACGGCAGCGGCCCGGGGCCCCACCGCCCAGGCCGTCCGCGACGTGCTGGCGGCCGTCAAGCTCGCCGACGAGGTCGGGCTGGACTTCTTCGGCGTGGGGGAGCACCATATACGGACGATGCCGCTGTCCTCGCCGACCGCCGTCGTCAACGCCGCCGCCGCGACCACCAGCCGGATCAAGCTGAGCACCGCGGTCACCGTCTTGTCGACCGACGACCCGATCCGGGTGTTCCAGCAGCTCGCGACCGCCGCCGCGATCGCCCCCGGCCGCATCGAGGTGGTCGCCGGACGCGGATCGTCCACGATCACGTTCCCGCTGTTCGACCACGACGAGCACGACTACGACATGCTCCACGCCTCCAAGCTGGAGCCGCTGATGGCCGTCAACGCGCCATTTGTTGATCCCGGGATCGTACGTCGCGCTGGTTGACCTGCTGACGGTCTTGCCTGGTGGTGTTCCCCGGCAGCCGGACGCCGGAGGCGACAGCAGGGAAAGCATGCGGGCAAGTCGGTCGCGGCGCTGATCGATCTCGTCGACTCCGGGGAGATCATGCCCGGCTCGACGGTCCTGTGCGCGCGTCTGGGGCGGCGGCCCGCCGCAGGGTCAGGCGCCGGTAGTGGTGGAGAACCGCACCGCCTCGTCCGGATCGCCGGCGGGAACCGCGGACTCCGGGCCTTCCTGCTCGTCACCCCGGTCGGGCGGTACGAACTCGTCATCGATCACGTGAACGATGGCCTCGCAGGCGTGTTGGGGCTGGGGTTGCCGGTCAGATAGAGCAGGGCGGCCTCGGCGGGGTTGCCCGGCTCCGGTGAGCAGCCGCCGGCAGGTGGCCGTGCCGGCGAGGCCGAGGGAGGCGGTGAGGATGGCGGCGGTTGTGGTGGCGAGTCTGCGCATGACGTCCCCTTCTCTCGGGGTCAGGGATTGTCATGGCCATCTATGACTATGTGTGGATCCATTGTCACTCCGCCGGGCCTGGCAATGGCCTTCAAGCCGATCGAGCCCGCTCGAACCCGCCGGCGCGCGATCAACAGTGGCATAGCCTCGGACCTGACCAGGCTGGAGTGCTCATCATGAACCACGTCCCGCTGCGCTTGGAGCGCACCACCGATCGTGATGTCCACGACGACTTGATGCTGCGACTGGGCACCTATCGGCATGTCTGCGATTCCTACTACTTGGCCATCGACGAGTCCGCACAGACAGATCAGAACGTTGCGGATAGCCTCGTGCGGCTCCTCGACCAGTGGGATGAGCACCTCCAGCGACTGCGGCTCACTGGAGGCACCGTCCTTTTGCCCTTCGATTTCTCGGACCAGTGCACGGCCTGGTTGCGCGTCTCGTCGCCGGACGGTGGTCGAGCCACCGTTGAGGCAGGCTGGAGCAGCATCGAAGGCTGGAGCTTCTACCCCTCCGATTTCGCCGAGACGGCGGCGAGGGTTCATGACTTCAAACCCGTCGTCAATGCTTCCGTGGAGTGTGATCTTGGCGATCTCATCGCGGCGGTCACGCAGAACCGGGAGTCGCTCGCCCTCCAGGCGAATGGTTGATCCACAGGCCCTGACGATTGCCCACGTTCACCAACCTGTCTTCGGTTGGCCTGTCCTCGCAGGCCAGAGCGATATGGCCTGGTCTGGCGGGAAAGGCATGTCGGCTGGCCTTCGCAGCATGGACTTCCGGGCCCGGGCCCCCATGCTGCGCCGCTATCTGGCCGCGCGCCGGGTGCACGACCTCACGTGCCGGTTGACCGGCACGCGCCGCTGGAGGAGTTCGAGCGAATCGCGGCCGGCATACCCGTATTCTCGCGTCACGGCTGCCCGGTGAAGAGCTGCATTCCGTGCCTCTCAGCCCTGCCCGATCAGGTGGCAACGCCGCCTCCACCTGGGGCCGGGGCGGCGCGGAGTGTGGCCGCCTGGTCATCCAGGCGTTCAGGCTTCACAGCTTGGTGACCGTGGATGCCGCGTTCCCCGCCACGCCGATCAGGACCGACCAGCCTGCGCCACTCAGGAATTGCGCCGTCTGCTTGAGCTTGATGCGCTTTTCCTCATCTGATTCTGTCTCGGCAGCTGCTTCGAATCCGGCGACGATTTTCCTTGCGAGCAGCTCCGCAGGCCACACGCCTGCGATGCGGCGTGCTTCACCGGTCGGGCTGTGAATTTCGTCGATCTCCCGACTTTGCGAGTCGGAGTCGGTGACATCGGTGAACTGAAAGAAGGGCGGCCTCTCACCGGCCAGGGCAGCGAGCGAACGCCGCACGTCCTCCGGGTCCATGCCGAGCCTTTTGACGATCTGGGGTGGCTGGATCAAGACCGCACCCTCATCTGCCATCTGGACGATCGCCTTGAGCACAGGCAGGTCGTGGTCTTTCCAGGTCATGTCGTCTCCGCCACTAGGTCGCCTTGTCGTGGACAGTCTCCTCCGTATCGCCGAGATAAGCGCGGAAAAGTCGGTGAGATGATCCGGAAAGGGTGGGCCAGGAGGTTCACGGCGCGTTCTGGCGTACGTTCAGCAGTGCTTCGTACTCCGTGAGCAGCCGGTCGTACTTGCGGTTTTTCCACCAGCCCCACGCCGGCATCAGGGCCGCTGACCAGCACCCACAGGGCGATGGCGAAACATCGCATGCCTGTGGTGGATGCCGGGCTGCCGCTCTCGCCACTCTCCACGACAACCGTCAGGCACGTGATTACGTCAGCGGATCGCCGTGATCGCCGGACGGGGTTTCATGGGCCCCGTCCGGCGATGTGCTACTTGGCGATCGGCGTTACCGCGATCTTGTCGATGATCGGGGCGTACTTCGATCGGAGCAGGATGTCGGGGAAGGTGTCGGAGATGTAGCTGTCGCCGTCGAAGTTCGGCAGTTCGTGGGAGGCGAAGGCGACGGTGTTGGCTCCCTTCTTGAGCACGACCGGGATGGTCTGCTCCCAGAAGTTGTCGGCGTGGAAGGAGTGCGGGAACCAGGACCGCTGCGGCGGGGCGCCGTTGACGGAGATCTCGGCGTGGCGGGCCAGGGGGTCGGGGTTGTAGTGGGAGGCGGGGGACTGTTCGGGGTTGGAGTAGCGGACGGTCAGCGCGTACGTGCCGTCGGCCGGGGCGGTGACGTCGAAGGTGAGGGTGTTGGCGTTGCCGGGGGCGCCGCCGACGTCGGTGACGGCCTTACCGCCGCCGGCCAGGGGGTAGGCGGCGACCTTGGCGGTGCCTGAGACGCGGGCGGCCTCGGCCTCGTACCAGGTGGGCTCGAGCGTTCCGTCGGTGTTGGCGACGCGCAGGCGGTCCAGCAGCAGCCTGCCGGACTGGCCGGTGAGGGTGATCTTGTTGACGCCTCCGGACAGGAACGCCTTCACCGTGGTGTCGGCGTTGACGCCGGTGAGGCGCCGGCCATTGACGTCCAGCCGGCCTCGGCCGCCGCCGCGGGTGTCGATGTTCAGGGTGGATTCGCCGTCGTCGGGGGAGTAGACCCAGAAGGTGGCCGTCTGGTCCTTGGAGATGGTCGCCACGCCGGAGCCGGAGACCTTCTTGCGGGTGTAGTCGGTGCCGGCGCCCTTGAGGGTGGCGTACTCGGCCTCGTAGATCTTCTCGGCCGCCGCCGGGTTGGCGAGGGACAGGTCGATCTTGTCGACGAGCGCGTCGCCCTTGGTGGAGCGGGAGCCGTCGAGGCTCTTGGCGGCCAGGGTGATGATGTGCTCGCCCTTGGTCAGCTCGACCTGGGTGTCGGCGTGGTCCCAGACCAGCCAGCGGTAGCTGAGAGGCAGGTGGAGCTCCTGCTCGGCCTTGCCGTCCACGCGGAGGAAGGCGTTGGTGGGCCCTTGCTCCTTGACGGCGTCGGCCAGGTTGTGCGAGCCGGCGAAGACCGACAGGTCGTAGGTGCCGTCCTGCGGCACCGAGACCTTGAAGTCGAGCGTCAGGTCGGAGCCGGTGCGCAGGCCGCCGATGTTGTGCCGGCCGGAGGTGTAGTACTGGCCGACGTTGTCGGGCGAGCCCTGCGGGCCTTCGCGCCGGTAGGCGCTGCCGGTGTGCGCGGCGTCCTCGGCCTCGTACGTGGCCTGCCAGAGCTTGGTCGCCTTGGCGGGGGAGGTGGTGTCCCGCCCCGGGGTGAGGATGATCTGGTAGGCGGAGGTCTCCTTCAACTCCGGCAGTACGTCACCGAAGTCGAAGGCCACCGAGCCGTTGCGCACCTGCCGGTCGAGTTCGGCCACGACGTCGGGCTGGGCGGAGTTGCCCACCTGGCCGGTCCATGGGATCTCCTGGACCAGCGCGTGCACGGTGCCGCCGAACAGCGCGGGGTCCACGTGGTCGAAGCGGATGCCCGCCTTGCCCGAGGTGCCGCCGAACAGGGCGCGGGCCTGGGCCTTGGCCTTGTCCAGGGTGGCGACGCCCTGCAGGGTGTAGCTGACGTTCGGGCGCGGCGGGACGACCTTGACCGTGTTGCCGGACATCTGGCCGTAGGCGTTGAGCAGCCACCACTGGCCGTTGCCGCGGTTGGCCTGGACGGCGGAGTCGGACAGGTTGCCGTCGATGTTCCAGTACGCGATGTCGGCGTCGACCTTCGACTCCTCGATGGCCGAGGCCCACTGGATCATCTGGCCGGGCACCGAGGTGTGGTAGTTGAACGCGTACTCGTTGAGGTTGATCGGCAGCTGCCTGCCCTCGTAGGCGGTGCCCTTGAAGGCGGCCTGCTCCCACTTCCGGTAGGTGGCGACGCTGGTGCGGATGCGGTCCGGGGCGCCCAGTTCGTGCCAGGTGACGGCCTCGGGCACGGTGCCGGCCTCCAGCGTGTGCTTGAGGAAGCCCTGGACCTGCTCGAAGAGCATGCTGGTGTTGGGGCCGGCGATCCTGGCCTCCGGCATCTTGCCCTTGATCAGGGCGTTGACCTCGTCCCAGGCCTTGAAGTAGTACTGGGGATCGCTGAGCCAGCTGACCTTGTTGTAGCTCCACGCGCCGCTGCCGAACATGTTGCCCTCGGGCTCGTTGAACGGCACGAAGACGATGTTGTCCTGATATTTCGGGTCGAGCTTGAGGACCTGGTCGACCTGCTTGGCGATCTTGGCCTTGTAGTCGTTCAGCCGTTCCTCGGGGGTGTTGCCGGGCCACTGGTAGGGGAAACCGCGATAGATGTCGGTCATGTAGATGTACACGTCGCCGTCGGTGGCGTCGGCCAGCGGCTTGACCACCTCCAGCGCGTCGGCGCCGGGGTGTTGCGGGCCGTCCTGGGCCTTGGTCGACACGGTGCGCAGCCTCATGCCCTCCAGGAGGTTGCGCGTGGGGACGCCTTCGCCGTAGACGCCGTACAGGGTGCCGGACGCGCCGCCGTGGAAGGCCCCGGTCTCGGTGCCGAGGTCGACGGTGAGGTTGTTGTCGATCACCTTGACGGTCGCCACGACAGGCGTGCCGTACGCGCTGCCCTTGACCGTGAACTGGCCGGCCCTGGCGTACCGGGCCGGATCGATCGCATCCCACGTGACCGCCACGCCGCGGCGGATGCTGTCGGAGAACTCGGCGGTGGCGGTCCTGGCCAGCTCGGGCGCGATGCCGGTGTAGGTGGTGACGTCGAAGGTGGTCTGCTCGATCTTCTTCAGTGTGGCCAGGTGGTCGCCGGCCAGGTCGGCGACCTGCTCGGCGTTCATGGCGGCGTCGTAGACGCGGAAGTCGTCCAGGTCGCCGGACAGGAACGGGTGGCCGCCCCAGAAGGCTTTGCCGAGGAATCCGGAGGTGGTGTTGCCCTCGGCGTGCATCACCGCCGCCAGGTCGATCTCCGCGGTGGTGCTGCCGATGGGCGCGCCGTTGACGTAGTAGGTGAGGGTCTTGCCGTCGATGGTGGTGACGAGGTTGACCCAGGTGCGGGCGGGCAGCTTCTGCCGGCCGGGGACGCCTACTTCGACGTTGCCGCTGACCGGCTTGATGGAGGAGCGGGTGGTGGCGTCGCCGGCGAAGGACGGGGTGACGAAGGTGGCGCTGCCGCCGTCCTTGCCGAGGTTGTAGACCCACTGGAAGTCGGGCCCGCCGTCCCAGTTGAGCCAGGTGGAGATGGTCATGGCCGCGCGGCCGCGGAACAGGCCCTGGGGAATCCTCACGTAGGGGGCGGTGGCCGAGCCGTCCGCGCCGCCGGGCAGGGACAGGGCCTGGGTGCCGTCGGCTCCGGTGGCGGTGCCGGCGCCGCCGGGGTTGACCAGGGTTCCGTCGAGTCCGGAGGGGGATCGGTCCTCGACGGCGCCGCTCGACAGGTCGCCTTCGAAGTCGTAGTGGAGGACGAGCGCCGGGTCGGCGCCGGCGGCCGGTAAGGCGGCCACCGGGATCGCGGTCAGGACGAGGGCGGAGGCGAGGATGGCGTGCGGCATGCGCCTGCCTATCCTCCGGGACAAGGGGTTGGCCATGCGCTTTTCCCGTTCGGGGAGTGCGGAGGGTGAGTCGAATCGATTCGGCGAATCGATTCGACTGGACGATAAGCGGCCTGCCACGCGAAGGTCAAGAGCCGGAAACGCAGTCGACATGCCGGGGCCATGTCGCCGTCACGCGCGGTCGTACGTCGAGCGGCGCGCTTGACGGGGGGTGGTGTCGGCCGCATGCGGCGGCCCGGACAGGCCTCTGGTCAGGGGCGGGGCCGGGCGGGTCCGGTCGTGCCGCGGAGCGAGATCGGCGGGGCCAGCAGAAGATGGCGATGCGGGGCGCGCGGGTCGGCGATGCGCTGGATGAGCAGCTCGACGGCGTGGGCGCCCATCTGTCCGGCGGGTACGTCGGCGGCGGTCAGCGGCGGATGCAGGTTCTCGGCCCAGTGCTGAGCGGCGACGCCGGCGATGGAGAAGCGTGCGGGCACGGCCAGGTCCGCCCCGGCCAGCGCGCGGTACATGCCGGGGATCGCGGCCTCGTTGATGGTGGCGATGGCGGTCAGCTCCCGGTGCTCGGCCAGCAGCCGCTCGACACACGTCTGCCCGGCCTGGGCGTCGTCGGCGGAGCAGACGCGCACGCCGTTCAGGCCGCGCTCGGCCACGGCGCGGTCGAAACCGGCCTGGGCGCGGTGGCCCGGCCCGTACCCGGCGGCGACCAGCTCGGCGTTGCGGTTGACCAGGGCGATGTGCCGGTGCCCGAGGTCGGCCAGGTGGTGCACGCAGGAGGCGATGAGCCGCTCGTAGTCGACGTCCACCCAGGACATCTCCTCCGGGTGACTGGTGTGGCCGATGCCGACGAACGGCAGGCCGCTCTGCCGCAGGCGCGCGACGCGGTCGTCCTCCAGCCGGATCTCCATGAGGATGACGCCGTCCACGCGCCGGCCGGTCACCACCCGTTCGAACGAGCGGTCGTGCTCGCCCCCGGAGGGCGACAGCAGCACGTCCAGGTCGGCGTGGGCGGCGGCGTCGACCACGCTGGCCACGAAGCCGAGCTGCATGTCGGTCAGGCGCCGGCTGGCGGGCGGGATGACCAGCCCGATCGTGCGGGTCCGGCCCTCCTTCAGCGCCCTGGCGGCGGCGTTGGGCCGGTAACCCAGCTCGTCGATCACCGCCTGGATGCGCCGCTTGGTCGCCTCCGACACCGGACGCTTGCCGGTGAGCGCGTACGACACGGTGCTGCGCGACACGCCTGCCCGCCTGGCGATCTCCCCGATGTTCACCCGCGCTCCCTAGCTCTGGCAATCGGCCGCGCCCATCGTAGTCGAATCGTTTCACCGATGGGACCGACCTCGGAGCCCGTGACGAGGATGTCATGGGCCGCACATCGGGCTGCGACCTCTTGGTGAGCACCCCATTGACGCACGCGACAGGCCGGGCCTATCTTCGGTCGAACCGATTCGCCGAATCGGTTCGGCTAAGGCCTGAAACAGCCGCGTCATGCTGTCAGCGGAGGTCACGTCAATGAGATCAGCGTCAAGAAGCCGGCGCGCGGCCGGCATCGGTCTGGCGGTTGTGGCCGCCGCCGGCGGGCTGGTCGCCTGCTCGTCATCGTCACCGTCGTCAGACGGCGGTGGCTCGGCGAGCGCGAGCCAGACCGCCGGCGCCTACACGATCTGGGACCCCTATCCGCAGTACGACAAGAGCTCGGAGTGGGTGAAGCTGCTGGAGACGTGCGGCACCCAGGCCGGGGTGACGGTGGAGCGCACCGGCTTCGACACGACGGACCTGACGAACAAGGCGCTGCTGGCGGCGCAGCAGGGCAACTCCCCGGACGTGCTGATCGTGGACAACCCGGTGGTCTCCACGCTGGCCGAGGCCGGCGTGCTGACGACGACCGAGGAGAACAAGCTCGACGTCACGGCGATCGCGCCGAACCTGCTGGCCGCCGGGCAGAGCGGCGGCAAGACGTACGGGGTCCCGATCGGGGCCAACACCCTGGCGCTCTACTACAACAAGGAGGTCCTGAAGGAGGCCGGCGTGGACGTCGCCTCCGTCAAGGACTGGGCGTCCCTGACGGCGGCGCTGGAGAAGGTGAAGGGAGCCGGGAAGAAGGGCATCACGTTCTCGGCGATCGGCACCGAGGAGGGCAGCTTCCAGTTCCTGCCGTGGTTCTGGGGCTCCGGCGCGAACCTCACCAAGCTCGACTCGCCCGAGGGCGTCTCGGCGGTGGCGCTGTGGAGCGACTGGCTGAAGAAGGGGTACGCCCCCAACTCCGTCATCAACAACACCCAGACCACCAGCTGGCAGGAGTTCGCCACCGGCGACTTCGCCTTCGCCGAGAACGGCACCTGGCAGCTGGCCAACGCCAAGGAGGCCGGCTTCGACTACGGCATCATCCCGATCCCGTCGAAGGCCGGCGGCACGGCGCCCGCGCCGACCGGCGGCGAGTTCGTCAGCATCCCGGTGCAGTCCGACACCGGCCGCTACGCCGCATCGCAGAAGCTGGTGGCCTGCCTGACCAGCGCCGACAACTCGCTGACCACCACGACCACCCTGTCCTACATCGCGCCCACCGAGGCGGTGCAGGCCAAGCAGGTCGCCGCCACCCCGGAACTGCAGGTGTGGGTGGAGGCGGTCAAGGCGGCCAAGGGCCGTACCAGCGACGACCTCGGCACCAAGTACCCGAAGATCTCCGAGCCGATGTGGGGCGCGGTGCAGGCGGCGCTGAGCGGCTCGAAGCCGCCGCAGGAGGCCATGACGGCGGCACAGACGGCCGCGGCGAGCGCGACCCAGTAACCGCATGAACCGAGTCACACAGACGCAGGCCCGCCCCGCCCGCGCTGCCGTCCCGGCGGCGGCGCGGGGCCGGTCGGGCCAGTGGGCGGCGTGGGCGTTCCTCGCCCCCGTCGTGGCCTACCTGCTGGTCTTCTACGCCTATCCGTTGTTCCGCAACGTGGAGCTGAGCCTGCGCAACTACACGGTGCGCTCGTTCGTGCAGGGGGACGCGCCGTTCGCCGGGTTCGCCAACTACGCCAAGGTGTTCGCCGACGCGACGTTCTGGCCGGCGCTGTGGCACACGGTGGTGTTCACCGTGGTGTCGCTGGCCTTCCAGTTCTCGATCGGGCTGGCGCTGGCGGTGTTCTTCAGCCGGAACTTCCGGCTGTCGGCCACGTTGCGGGCGCTGTTCCTGGTGCCGTGGCTGCTGCCGCTGATCGTGTCGGCCTCGACCTGGTCGTGGATGCTCAACAGCGATTC
>NZ_JBFANM010000032.1:98872-133202 GCF_040674815.1 Nonomuraea sp. NPDC049709 | reverse complement strand
CCCGGGGCGGGGGGGTGGCCGCCGCGCCGGGTGGCCCGCTCGGCGGACCTCTCCAGCTCGACGGCCGCCGCCTCGTCCGGGGCGGTCGCGGCGGCCGCCAGGTGCCAGGCCCGCCGGTCGGCGTCCTCGTCCGGCAGCGCCGCGGCCAGGGCCCGCTCCACCGCGCCGCGCCGCAGGAACGTCGCGCCCCGGTAGACGGCCGAGCGTACGAGGGGGTGTCGGAAGGACATGACGCCGCCCTCGACGCGGACGAGACCGGCCGTCTCCGCCTCGTCGAGCGCCTCCGGCGGCACCTCCAGCGTCTGCGCCGCCCGGAGCACGAGGCCGACGTCGCCGCTCTCCTCGGCGGCGGCGACCAGCAGCAGGGTCTGCGCCGGGGCCGTCAGCCGCCGCACCCGGTCGAGGAAGACCTGCTCGACCACCTCGCCGACGGGCAGCCGCTCGGGCAGCGGGCGGAGGCCGGCGAGTTGCTCGGCCGACAGCGAGCCGGGCAGTTCGAGCAGGGCGAGCGGGTTGCCGGCGGTGCTGGCCACCAGCGTCCCGGCCACCTCGGGCGCGAGCGCGACCGCCGTACGCTCGGCCAGCAGCGCCCGCGCCGCCTCCGGCTCCAGCCCGCGCAGGCGCAACTCGGGCAGCCCGGCCAGGTGCCGGGAGGCGCCCGGTTCCTCGTCGCGTACGGCGCGGTGCCGGGGACCCGGTTCCTCGTCGCGTACGGCGAACAGCAGCACGACCCCCTCGGCCTCCAGCCGCCGCGCCACGAACGCCAGCGCGCCCGCGGAGGCCCCGTCGAGCCACTGGGCGTCGTCGACCAGGCACAACAGCGGCCCCTCCTCGGCCACCTCGGACAGCAGGCCGAGCACCGCGATCGAGACCAGGAACCGGTCCCCCTCGACCGGCTCACCCAGCCCGAACGCGCCCCGCAGCGCGGCCGCCTGCCCGGCGGGGATGGCCGCGAGCCGGTCGGCCACGGGCCGCAGCAGCTGGTGCGCCGCCGCGTACGGGAGCTCCGACTCCGACTCGACCCCGCCGCCCCGCAGCACCCGCAGGCCCGCCGCCCGCTCGGCCGCGAAGTCGAGCAGCGAGGACTTGCCGATGCCCGCCTCGCCGCGGACGACCAGGACGCCGCTGCGCCGGTCGCGAGCGCCGTCGAGCAGCCGCGCGAGGATCCCGCATTCCCGTTCCCGGCCATGCAGCATGCCCCGATCGTATGGCCGGCGGGCCTACGGTTCGCCGGCCGTGGCGGGGGTCCGGGATGCGATGGGGCGACCGTAGGTGACGGCGGCGAGGACAGGGGGCGGGGCGGTGGTGCGGAGCTCGGCGTCCGGATGGCCGCCGAGCGCGTCGTTGACGGTCGAGAACGCCACGCGCAACGCGACGAACAGCGTGATCGCGAAGATCTGCCCGTCCGGCAGGCCGGCGTCGCGCAGCTCCTGGACGTCCGCCGGGCCGGTCCCGTTGGGGTCGCGCGCCACCTTCCGCGCCCAGCCCGCCATCGCCCGCTCGCCCGGGGTCAGCCCCTCGTCGTCCCCCCGCAGCACCCCGGCGGCCGTCCGCGCGCCGGCCGCTTCGGCCAGCCGGCTCCCCCAGGCCAGTGAGCAGTACGAGTCGCCCATGGCGGAGGCGCAGGCCGCCACCAGGACTCCACGCGTGCGCAGGTCGAGGCCGCCCGACTCGGCGGCGTGCCCCAGCAGGGTGAACAGCCCTTCCATGGCGGCGGGATCATGGGCCCACAGCCTGGTGAGGTTCATGACGTAGCCGGTGCCGGCCAGGTCGTCGTCGAAGAGGCGGCGTACCTGCGGGGTGAGCTCCGCGGGCTCGAGGAATCCGGTCATGACGGCGCTCAGTAGCTGAAGGTGGTGGCGCCGTCGTCGCCGATCCACTGCCACATGGGTACGGTGCCGCCCAGCTCGGCGCCCTCGATCAGCCGGCTCTGGTCGAGACCGCGGGCGTCGAAGCAGATGGGGCAGACCAGGAACGTCCCGCCCGCCTTGGCGTACCGCGCCATCAGGTCGGCCAGCGGCGGGCAGCCGTCGCAGGCGACGCCGGTGGCGACCGCGTCCAGCGCCAGCCGGCTCGCCTCCTTGGTGAGGAACATCAGCGTCGGCCGGCCCTGCTCGGCCGCGCCGACGGCGACCAGGAGGGCCACCGTGACCCGCTCGGGGTCCTCCAATCCGGTGGTCAAGCTGATGACGGCCTTGCCTGCCATGGTCTCTCCTCGTCGTCGTTCACGTCAGGCCGTCATTCCACCCCGGCGCCCCGCGGGCCCACATCCGTGCTCAGTACGGAAATCCGCTCCGTACCCGCATACTCCGAGATATGGGTTCGGACGCCTTACCCGATCTGCACGCCGCCGGCGTGACACCGCGCGAGTCGGAGGTCCTGTGGCTCGTGGGCGACCGCCTGCAGAACCAGGAGATCGCCGCCAGGCTGCGACTGTCGGAGCGGACCGTGGAGAGCCACGTGTCGTCGCTGCTGCGCAAGCTCGGCGGCACCAACCGGCTGGCCCTGGTGGCGGCCGCGGCCCGGCTCCGCTCCGGCCACGAGTCCAGGAGGGTGCTGCCCACGCCGCTGTCGTCGTTCGTGGGCCGGGTCAGGGAGCTGGACGAGCTGCGGGGGTTGCTCGGGGCGTACCGGATGGTGACGCTGACCGGCCCCGCCGGCACCGGGAAGACCCGGCTGGCCCTGCACCTGGCGCACTCGGTGACCGCGCTGCCGCCCGCCACCCTGCTCGACCTCGCGCCCGTGAGCGCCGGTGGCGCGGTGGAGCGGGCGTTCGCCGACGCGCTGGGGATCGTCGGGCAGGAGCATCGGCTTCGCCGCCTGATCCGCGAGACCCTCGCCGGGGGCGGGCACTGGCTCATCGTGGACAACTGCGAGCACGTGACCGCCACCGCGGCGGCGCTGCTCGCCGAGTTGCTGGCCACCACCGACCACCTGCACGTGCTGGCCACCAGCCACGGAGCGCTGCACCTCACGGGGGAGGTCGTCTACGAGATCCCGCCGCTGCCCCTGCCCGCCGAGATCGACGGGCCGGACGCCGTGCTGGAGTCCGGCTCCGGCCGGCTGTTCGCCGACCGCGCCGCGGCCGCCTCCCCGGGGTTCGCGATCACCCCGGGCAACGCCCGGCAGGTCGCGACCATCTGCCGCCGCCTGGACGGCCTGCCGCTGGCGATCGAGCTGGCCGCCGCCCGGGTACGGTTCTTCACGCCCGCCGAGCTGCTGGCCCGGCTGCACGACCGGTTCGCCCTCCTCACCGATGGCGCGCACGGCTCCCCGAGCCGCCACCGCACCCTGGAAGAGGCCCTCGCCTGGAGCTACGAGCTGCTGAGCGAGGAGGAGCGGCTGCTGCTCGAACGCTGCTCGGTGTTCCCCGGTGACTTCGATTACGACACGGCCGCCCGGGTCGTCGCGTACCCGCCGCTGGAGTACGCCGACCTGGTCCGGACCTTCTCGCGCCTGCTGGACCGGTCGCTGGTCTCCGTCCACCGCCGGGACGAGAGCACCGAATACCGCCTGCTGGAGAGCGTCCGCCAGTTCGCGCACCGGCGGCTGGCCGCACGTGGCGGCGCCGGGACGGCACATGAGCACCACGCCCGCCACCACCTGCGGCACGCCGTCTCCACGGTGCCCGACCTTCGCGGCCGGGACCAGGCCGTCGCGCTGCGGTGGCTCAACCGCCGCTCGGCCGACCTGACGGCGGCCCTGCGCTGGGCCCTCGACCGGGACGACACCACCGCCGCCTGGGAGTTCATCGCCGGCATCGGTACGGCGTGGGAGGTCGTCGGCTGCAGCGGCGAGCTGTTCGACTGGCTGGACGAGTTGCTCCGGCGTCCGCTGCCGGAGGGCGCGCTGGGCTTCCGGGCCGCGATCACCTGCGCCGTCGTGCTCTGCTACCAGGACACGGAACGAGCGCGGGAGTTCGCCGCACTGGCCCACGGGATGGCCGGGAGAGACGCCGGGCACGACCGCACACCGGCCCACGCGACGGCCGGAAGCGACGCCGAGCACGACCGCACACCGGCCCACGCGACGGCCGGAAGCGACGCCGAGCACGACCGGGCGCTCGCGCTGCTGGCCCTCGGCTGGACCTTGAGGTACGGCGAGCGCAGCGCCGCCGCGCTGGGGCACGCGACCGAGGCGGCCGGGATCTTCGAGCGGCTGGGCGATGGCTGGCATCGCGCCCTGGCGCTGTCCGCCCACGTCTACGCCTCGGACGTGCCGGCCACCCTGGCCCGGCTCGCGCAGGCCGCCGACCTGTTCGGCCGGCTCGGCGACCACGTCAAGCGGGCCAACTGCCTCAACCAGATGGCCGTCCGGGCGATCGAGGAGCGCATCCACCTCGACGACGTACCCGGCTGGCTGGCCGAGGCCGCGCGGCTGGCCCGGGCCGGCGGCAACGACCACGAGCGGCTGCACGCCGAGGTCTACCTCGCCACCTTCGACCAGCATCTCGGGAACCACCCGTTCGCCCGCTTCGCGGCCCTCCTGCCGGAGTTCCGGCGGATCGGCGACCTACGGTGCGCGGCCCGCTGCCTCCTGGGCCTGGGCCGTGCGGCGGCCTCGGGCGGCGAGCACGAGAGCGCCCGCCGGCACCTGACCGAGGGCACCCGCATCGCCGCCGATCTCGGGGACGTCCGCATCACCGCGACCGGCCTCCGCCTGCTCGCGGCATCGGACCACGAGACGGGCCTGCGCCTGCTCGCGGCATCGGATCACGAGGCGGGCCTCCGCCGCCTGACGGCACCCGGGGACGGGGCGGGCGGCCACTTCGGGCGGGCCGCGGCGTTGCTGGGCGCCGCCGAGCGGCTCGCCCCCTCGGCCCCGGAGAGCCACGGCCTGGTCGAGGCACTGCGGGAGCGGCTCGGTGCGGCGGCGTTCGAGGCGGCGTTCGCCGAGGGGCGCCGGACGGCCGACGACCACCGGAAGGCGATGGCGGGCCTGCCGGAGGTGCTTCAGACCTCGCCCCTCTGAGGGCGCGCCCTTGTCGGCTCAGCCGGCGTTCTTGACGACCTCCAGGGTGAGCGCCAGCTCCGGTTCCGGGACGAAGTGGCCGAAGGTGTCGTTGGCGAAGAAGGAGACGCCGGCCACGGACCCGGCGTGCGCGGCCAGCACCTCCCGCTGGTAGAGGTAGGTACGCCGGTCGTCGAGGTAGGTCCGGTACCAGTACCAGGGATCGACGAAGTCCAGCCCGAGCAGCGGCCGCGGCCCGCCCAGGGCGGCCTTGCTCAGCAGGTTGGGCACGATCTCCGTCCGCTCGACGAGCACGGCGAACGTGCTGACCAGGATCGCGTCGAGCGCGTGGTAGGCGGCGTCGGTCATGCCCCAGGCCGACCGCTCCACCTCCGCCCGCCAGTAGGTGTCCATCCAGTAGACCAGGCCGTCGCCCATGGCCGCGCGCAGCCGCAGGAAGAACCGCTCGATGCCGGCCGACCGCTCGGGGGTGAGCGGCGGGGCGTTGTCCGGGTGCCAGAACCCGACCAGGCCGAACTGGTTGCCCAGCATGATCCCGTCCAGCCCGAAGTCGGCGGTGAACGCGGCCGTCTGGGCGGCGACGAAGTCTCCCGCCGGCAGCCCGGCCCGGATGCCGGCCGGGAAGGCGGCGTACGGGCGCGGGTCGGCCGCGAGCGGGGCCGTCACGTCGATCACGCCCGGCACCACGTGCCCGCCGGCGTCGGCGGTGCCCGCGGCCACCTCCGGGTGCCGGGCCGTCTTCCACTCGCTGCGGCAGAACTCCGGGCCCGGCTCCAGGTACTCCAGCAGCCGCACCTCCAGTCCGCGCCGACCCGCCTCCGCGCGCACGGCCGCGTAGATCCCGGCCAGCCGCCGGTAGTCCATCGGCTGCTCGGACAGGACGAACATCGGCCCGGCGGAGTACGGGTTGGCCGAGCGCTCCCCGCCGTCACGCACCCGGGCCAGCCAGTCCCGGTTGTGCACCCGCGCACCGGCGGCGGGCCCGCCGGGGGCGAGCGCGAAGCAGTTGTAGCGGGCCCAGTCGAAGCGGTCGTCCCAGGCGTGGCGGCCGGCGTAGTTCAGCACGTGGTCACCGTTGCCCGCGCAGAAGACCACGGTGACCGGGCGGTCGACCAGCCAGTCCGCGTGGTGGTCGAAGAAAGCCTCCACCCCGGGCGCGGGGTCGCCGAGGTCGTCGAAGATCTTGGGCGTGATCCACAGGCAGGCTTCCATGGTCACTTGGCTTCACCGAACGCCTTGTCCATGCGGCCCAGCAGCGTCGGGACGTCCACCGTGCCGTTGAACAGCTCCTGCACCGAGGTCAGGTGCTCCTGCTGCACCTTGGGGCCGGGCCAGCCCTGGTCCGGGTAGAGCGTGGACCTGCCCGCCTTTACCGCGTCCAGCACCGGCTGCTGCAGCGCGTCGGCCTTGAAGGAGGGGCTCGGCAGGGCGGGGCTGCTGCCGGACTCGGTCGCGTACAGGGCCTGGCCCTCGGGCGAGGCCAGGAACTCCATGAACTTCCCGGCCAGCGCGGGGTTCTTGGCGTTGGCGTTGACGCCGTACACGATGCCGACCGACACCGGCACGTACGTGTCCGCGGAGTTGTCGGTGGCGGGGAACGGCGTCATGGAGAACGTGGTGCCCTCGGGGGCGTACTCGACGGCCGACTGCACGGCCGACAGCACGTGCACGACGCCCAGCGCCTTGCCCTGGCCGAGCAGTTGCATCTGCTCGTCGTAGCCGACGCCGTTGGGGCTGTCGTTGAAGCAGCCCGAGTCGCGCATCTGCAGGTACTTGTCCATCGCCTGCTTCCACTCCGAGCCGGCGAAGGTGGCCTTGCCGTCCTTCTGCTGCTGCGTGAAACCGGGGTTCGGGCCGTAGACGAGGGAGGAGGTCAGCGCGTACGGGACGAGCTGGGTCACCCAGGCGGACTTCAGGCCGAGCGCGAACGGCACCACGTCCTTGGCCTTGGCCTCCTTGCAGAACGCCAGCACCTCCGGCCAGGTCCGGGGCTTGGCCAGCCCGCTCTTGGCCAGGGCCTGGTCGTTCCACACGGCCCCGATGGCGCCGATCGTCACGGGCACCGCCACGACCTTGCCGGCCGGGTCGCTGGTGACGGACTTGAGGTCGGCGCTCAGGCCGCCGGCCCAGCTCTCGCCGGACAGGTCCAGCAGCATGCCGTCGGCGGCCAGGTCGCGGACGGCCATGGTGTTGCCGCCGCCCGGCCACATGCGGAACACGTCGGGCGCCGTCCCGGAGGAGAGCTGGGTGCGCAGCTGCTGCTGGTACGAGGCGTCGTCCTCGGTGAACGACGTCCGCACCGTGACCCCGGGGTTGGCCTTCTGGAACGCCTCCACCGCGGCCTTCGCCGGACCCTGCCCGGCGGCGGCCAGCGTCAGCACCTTGTCCGAGGAGGAGGCGCTGGTGGTGCCGCCGCCCGAAGTGGAGCAGGCCGAGGCCGCGGCGGCCAGGCAGCAGGCTGATGCGAACGTTCTGATGTGCTTCATGTGGCACTCCGAAATCGAGGGTCGGGGGGTGGGCACTAGCCTTTGAGACCGCCGGCGAAGCCCTTGATGATGTGCTTCTGCAGGGCGAAGTAGACGACCAGGATCGGGATCACGCTGATCACCAGGCCGGCGAAGATGAGCGGCCACTGCGACACGTACTGGCTGACGAAGCCGTAGATCGCCACCGGGGCCGTGGTGTTGTCGCTGCCGCCCAGGTAGAGGAGCGGGGTGAAGAACTCGTTCCAGATGCCGACCGCGTTGAGGATCACCACGGTGCCGGTGACCGGGCGCAGCAGCGGGAACACCACGCTCACGAACGACCGCAGCGGCCCGCACCCGTCGAGCAGCGCGGCCTCCTCGTAGTCGAGCGGCAGCTCGCGCAGGAACATGGTGTAGAGGAAGACGGAGAACGGGATCTGCTGCCCGACGTTGATCAGGATCACCGACCAGAGCGAGCCGAGCAGGCCGAAGTCGCGCATGGTCGCGTACAGCGGGAGCAGCGCGAGCTGGCCGGGGACGAGCAGGCCGCCGACGACGAAGGAGAACGTGTACCGCGACCACCCGCGGGTCACGCGGGCCAGCGGGTAGGCGGCCATCGCGGCGAGGGCGATGATCAGGACGACGCTGACGGCGGTGATGGCGAAGCTGTTGGCCAGCGCCGCGCCGAGGCCGGCCTGGTTCCAGGCGTCGGCGTAGTTGTCGAGCGTGGGCGGGAACTCCAGGGCCAGCGCGCCGGTCTGGCTGTCCTGCGGCTTCAGCGACACGTTGAGCAGACCGACGAGCGGTACGAGGAACGCGAGCGCGGCCAGGATGAGACCGGCCTCGCGCACCAGCGTCCGCCAGGTGTATCGCGCCTGCATCAGGACACCTTTCGCTGCGTCAGTCGGAACTGGACGGCCGCCAGCACCGCGATCACCACGGTCATGACCACGGCCAGCGCGATCGAGAACGGGAAGTCGCCCAGCGAGAACGCGCTCTTGTAGATCGCGGTCGAGATCGTCTCGGTCGCCGTGCCGGGCCCGCCCCCGGTCATGGCCATGACCTGGTCGAACTGCTTGAGCCCGCCGATCAGGCAGAGCATCACGTTGATCACGACCGCGCCGTTGAGCAGCGGCAGCACGACGTGGCGGAACTTGCTCCACGCCCCGGCCCCGTCGATCGTGGCCGCCTCCAGCACCTCGCCGGGGATCGCCTGCAAGCCCGCCAGGTAGATCACCATGGAGTAGCCGGCGAACTGCCAGACGATCTCCAGCACGATCGCGTACAGCGCGGTGTCGGGGTCGCCGAGCCAGTCGCGCGCCAGCCCGCCCAGGCCCACGGTGCGCAGGACGTCGTTGATCGCGCCGTTGGGCGACAGCAGGAAGCTCCACACGTACCCGGCCACCAGCGGCGTCAGCACCACCGGCGCGAAGAAGATCACCCGGAGCACGTAGCGGCTCTTGACCAGGCTGTTCACGCCCAGGGCCAGCAGCAGGCCTACGACGTTCTGCACCACCATGGCCACCGCCGCCAGCACCACGGTGTTGAGCAGCGCGGCGCGGGCCGCCCGGTCGGAGAAGACGGCGGCGAAGTTGTCCAGGCCGACGAAGGACCAGTCGGGGCGCAGGCCGTTCCAGTCGGTGAAGGAGTACAACGCGCCGTTGGCGCTGGGCACGACGACGATGAAGAGGTAGATCGAGATCGCCGGCACCACGAACCACCACGGGGCGCGTACCCCTGTCCCTCGACGGGACCTGCCGGACGGGCCGGGAGGCGTGCGCGCGGCGGCGGGCTCGCGCACGTCGGGCGGTTTCGTCGTCGCATGCGGCAAGGCCACGTGTGACTCCTCTCGGGGGTGACCGATGATCGCGTCCTGTATCGCCTGGACGAGAGAGGCGGGCTGATCGCAGCCGGGCCGTGAAGGTCGTGAATCGATTCACGGCGTTTCGGGCAGATTACGGGTCCGCCGGACCTCGCGTCAATGGCCGTACGCCCTCGGCGGCGGGCTGCGTGAATCCATTCACGCGTGCGCTAGGCTGACGGGCGACACCCGGCCGACACACGGTGGACACGTCAGTGAGGAGCCCGATGACCACTGGACCGGTGCCGAACCAGCCGAGGGCCGAGGGTTCCGCCGCCACGGTCGGCGACGTCGCGGCGCTGGCGGGGGTCTCGCGGGCGACGGTCTCCTACACCTACACCCAGCCGAACCGCGTCTCCCCCGATCTACGCAGGCGCGTCCTCGCGGCGGCCGACGAGCTCGGCTACGTGGGCAACGACGCGGCGCGGCGGCTGCGGGTCGGCCACAGCCTCGCGCTCGGGTTGCTCATCTCCAGCATGAGCAACCCCGTCTACGCCGAGCTCGCGGCGGGCGCGGAGGCCGAGGCGGCCGCGCACGGCCGGTTCATCCTGGTCGCCAACAGCGACGAGGACCCGGCGCGCGAGCGCGCCTACCTCAACTTCTTCGAGTCGCAGCAGGTCAGCGGCATCCTCGCGGCCCCGGTCGGCGACGTCCCGCCGGAGTTGCTGGGGCTCAGGAGCCGGGGCACGCCGTTCGTCCTGGTCGGCGTCGCCCCCGGCCCGCACAGCTATCCGGCCATCTCCGGCGACAACGAGCGCGGCGGCCACCTCGCGGCCGCACACCTGCTCGCCCAGGGGCGGCGCCGCCTGATCTTCGTCGGCGGCGCCCATCCCCACGTCGACCTGCGGCTGGCCGGGGTCAAGCGGGCGATCGCGGAGGCAGCGGAGCCGGCCTCGCTGGAGATCATCCGCATCCAGGTCCAGACGGCGAAGGTCGGGGAGGCGGTCGCCCGCACGCTGCTGCGCCGCTCGGCCGCCACGTTCCCCGACGGGATCGTCGCGGGCAACGACCTGCTGGCGCTGGGGCTGCTGCACGGGCTGATCGTGGGCGGGATCCGGGTGCCGGAGGACCTGTCGCTGGTGGGGTACGACGACATAGAGTTCGCGGATTTCGCGATCGTACCGCTCACGACGATCCGGCACCCGTCGGCGGCGCTGGGGGCCAGCGCGGTGCGGATCCTGCTCGGGATCGAGCGCGAGGAGGACACGAAGGGCCGCTTCGAGCCCGAGCTCGTCATCCGCTCCTCCTCCCTGCCCACCCCACCACCCTCCGTCCACCCATAACCCCCTCGGCCCGACCCCCACCCCCCGCCGGGCCCCCTCCCCGCCCGGCCCCCTTCCCGCCCGGCCCCGCGCGCCTCGCACCGACCCGCCCCGGCGTGCCCTTGCGCCAGTCAGTCTGACCGCAGGGCCGCGTTCTCCTGCTGTCTGCCGCTCGCCGCCCTGCTCCCGCGCGGCGGATCGACGCCCTGCCTCCGCGCGGCGGGCCACCCCCGCCCAGCACCGTTGCGCCCGGTTGGCCGGACGCGGATGCGGTCGGGGCTGATGCAAGGACGCGTGCGACAGCCAGGAGGACCGGACGGGTCCGCAGGGCTGACGCAGCACATTGGCGCGGCGTGCGCGGCGGAGGTGCCGCCGGGTACGGGCGGCGGGGCGCGGCACTGTCAGGTCCCGTCGCCGCGCCGGGGCAGAGCGGCGGGCGGCGGATGGGCGAAACACGTTGTTGACATGGGTGCGGCGGCGTCACTACAGTCGCGCCCACCGTGAATCGATTCACGATCTTGGTGCGGCCGGTCCCCACTCCCTGCCCCTGGAGGCATTCCGATCATGAGATCGCAACGACACGCCGGCCGCCGGATCGCCTCGGTGGCCGTCACCGCGACGCTGGCGTTGACTCCCGCTGTCCCGGCCACAGCCGCAGCGGCGCAGGACCCGCAGCCGGGGCGGGTGCCGACGGTCGTGGCCGGTCCGCTGCCCGAGGTCGCCGCCCTCGACCCGGCCACGATCGACCTCGCCGACTTCACCGGCCTGGAGCAGCAGATCGCTCCCTACCTCGGCAACCTGGCCCGCCTGGCCAACAGCGTCAACGACGACAGCGCCACGAACTACGGCTTCATCACCTGCGGCTGCTGGCGCACGGGGCAGGGCCCGAGCGACGCGCGGGTCATGGAGAACGTCCTCACGCTCGCCTACTTCTACACCGCCGACCGCCCCTGGAACCCGTACCACCGGGACGCGGCCTTGCGCGGGCGGCTGGAGGCGGCGCTGCAGTTCATGCTCGGCACCCAGAACCCCGACGGCTCCTTCCCCCAGGGCGGCGGGGACGTGCACTCGCGGGCCGCCACGGGTTTCGCGCTCGAACTGTACGCGATCATGCTGGAGTTCCTGGACGCCGACGGCACGGTCGATCCGGCCCTGATCACCGCCCTGACCGGCTCCATGAGGTCGGCGGCCAGGTGGTTCCTGGAGGACGAGGAGGTCTGGGGGCCGCGCGGCGCGCAGTTCGCCAACCAGGTCGCCGGCGGGCTGGTCGGCATCTCCCGCCTGCTCGGCCGCCTCGGCGACCCCGCGTTGCGCACGAGGTTCGAGCAGCGCCTCGCCGACCACGAGCGGATCTCGCAGGGTACGGCGGGCTTCTTCCGCGACGGCACGGTGGCCCACCGCTACAGCATCGAGGTGGAGTCGGAGGACCTGGCCGGCTGGGCCGATCCCGCGACCCGGCCCACGATCGACCGGATGCAGGCCCGCTACCTGGACTGGGCCCAATACAACCTGCTCTACGACCGAGGGCTCGACGGCTACTTCATCAACACGGCGATCGACTCCCGGCACCGCGGCTGGAACTACGCGGACGAGTTGCCGATCGGCTCCAACAACCTCTGGGGCTCGGTCATCCCGCAGGCCCGCGCGTACTCGGCCACCCGGGAGGAGACGCAGCGGCGGCGGGAGGCGTTCGCCGCGGCGGGGTGGCAGTCCTCGGTCGCGCCGCTCATCGCCCCGACGTGGGCCTACCTCGACCCGTCGATCATCCGTGACGTCGCGCTGGGCCAGGAGTTCTACCCGACCGCGGCCGAACGCCAGGCGGCCGTCGGCACGCTCCGCCCGTACGCGGGCGCCCCGTACACCGAGTACCGCGCGGACGAGGCCACCGGCCAGCGGTTCGTCTTCGCCAAGCGCCCCTCCTACGTGGTCGGCCTGGGCTTCGGCAAGCACGTCGACACCCAGTACGGCTTCTGGGACAACCAGCGCTTCGGCCTCAGCTACCTGTACGACCCGAAGCTCGGCGTCGTCGTCCAGGGCCAGAACGCGCCCCAGATCGGCGCCCCGCGCACCCGGCCGGTGGAGGCGGAGCTGTCGTGGGGCACCGGCTGGACGGCGGCGGACGGCCTGCGTTTCGACGCCTATGACGAGCCGGTCCCCGAGTTCTACCGCGACGGCTCCCCCGTCGACCCCGCGACGGTGGGCGACCTCGACCGGCTGGAGATCCGCTACGCCGCCCCCGGCAGCCCGGTGCGCAAGTCCGTGACCCTGGGCGACCGGCTCCGGGTACGCGTCCAGGCGACCTCGGGCGAGTTCTTCGAGCGGATCCCGCTCGTGGTGGGCAAGGACGACACGGTCCGCTGGATCGGCGGGGATGCGGTGGCGGCCGGCAACGTCTCCGGCGGCCCGGACGTCTCGGGCGTGGTCGTCAACCGGGGCGGGCGCAGTGTGGAGATCCGCTGGACCGGGGCCGCGGCGGCGACGTTGTGGTCGTCGGCGTTCCCGGTGGCGGGCGGGAGCCGTACCCTGCGGGTCCTCGATCTCGAGGCGGCGGGCGAGCTCGCGTACGACGTGCGGGTGGTGGACGACGCGTGCCCGGGCTCCGACGAGCGGGGCACCGTCCGCGTCGGGGGCCTGGACACCGGTGTGGCCAACGCCGACGACGGGACCGGCTGCACGGTCGCCGACCGCCTGCGCGCCGGCGAGCAGTGGGAGGGTCACGGCGCCTTCGTGGCCCACGTCGCCAGGACCGTGGCGGCGCTCACCCGCGCGGACGTGCTGAGCCGCCGCGACGCCGTCCGACTGCTCGCCGCCGCGACCCGCTCCGACGTGGGGCGCGATCTCGTCACCGTCCGGCCGGCCGCGGCGAGCGCCGTGGCGGGGCAGGAGCTCGCGGTACGGATCTCGGGGCGGCGCATCGGCTCGGTGACGGTCTCGGGCCCGTGCCTCACCGGCGCGGCCACCGCCTCGGGCCCGGGCGAGGTGAAGGTCACCGTCGGGGAGACGACGCTGCCGGGTACGTGCCGGGTCGCCGCGGAGACGCTGCGCACCGGCGGGACGATCGAGATGGACGCCTTCGAGGTGGAGATCGTGCCGGACGCCGAGGGGGTGGTGTTCCGCGACGGCTTCTCCTCGGCGGCGGCGACGTCAGAGGCGTGGAGTGCCGTCGACGGGACCTGGTCGGTCGCCGACGGTGTGTACCGCCAGCAGGACACGACGCGTACGGGCTGGAAGTCGGTCGTCGACGACCTGAGGATCGCCGACGGCTGGGTGGAGACCGTGATCGGCTTCCGCACGCTCGCGACCCCGACCGCCTTCGGCGGTGTGCAGGTGCGCACGGCCGAACCCGGCGACGCCTACACGCAGTCCGGGTACCTGGTGTACCTCCGGCCCAACGGCTCGGTGGACGTCTTCCGCGCGGGCACCGGCGTCATCGCGACGGGCTCGGGACCGGCGGTCACGGGTCCCACGAAGCTCCGCGTGGAGCTGCGCGGGGCCGAGCTCCGCGCGTTCGTCGGCGGGGAGGCGGCGCCCCGCGTCACCGTCACCGACCCGGACCCGATCGGCGGGCCCGGCTTCGTACAGCTCGTGACGGGCCGCGCGGCCGTCGACTTCGACGACGTACGCGTCGCCACCGCACTCCCCTGACCCCGCTGCCACCGCCTGTAGCCCTGACCGGCCCAGATCGCATATGTCACACATGGCATAAACTGCGGCAGATGTTCCTGGCCCCCGCCCGGCTGGCCTGGCTGGACGCCCTGCGGGGACCGGCAGCGCTGGCCGTCACCATGCACCACGCCGGCTGGACGTTCCTCCCAGGCGTCTGGGCGGAGGTGGATCGCCGGATCGACCTGGGCACGTGGGGCGTGTTCGTGTTCTTCCTGGTCAGCGGGTACATCATCCCCGCGTCCCTGGAGCGGCGCGGCGACCTGCGCGCCTTCTGGGCCGGCCGGGCCTTCCGCCTCCTGCCGCTGCTGCTGGCCGCCTGCGGCCTGGCGCTCCTCCTCGCGTACGCGGGCGTGCTGCCGTTACCGCCGGGGCTCGCCGAGCGCCCGTGGCCCGTGGTGGCGCTCGGCAACGTGACGATGTTGCAGGAACTGCTCAACCTGCCCGCCGTGATCAGCGTGACGTGGACGCTCTCGTACGAGATGGCGTTCTACCTGCTGTGCGTCGCGCTGTTCTCGGTGCGGCAGGCGCACAGGTCGGCGGGGGTCGCCGTCGCCCTGGCGCTGTCGGCCGTGCCCCTGGGGCTGCTGCTGCCGAAGGCGGTGATCGGCGGCCGGGCCGACCTCGCCGCCGTACTGCTCGGCCTCGCGGTCGTCGCGGCCGTCGCGGTGACCGCGCTGGGACGCGGCAAGACGCGTACGGTGGCCGCGCTCGCGGGCGGCCTGCTGGGGCTGGCGCTGGTGGTCCTGGGCAGCCGGGGCGGGACCTGGCAGGGGGTGATCATCCTGGCGACGATGTTCGCGGGGACGGCGGTGCACCGGGCCGAGCAGGGGGCGATCTCCTGGCGGGCCGCCGGGGCCGCGGTGGCGGCGGTGCTGGGCTGCGGGATCTTCGCCAAGGACGATCCGGCCTGGGCGCCGGCGATCGTGCTGGCGTTCGGCGTCTTCGCGGGGGCGTGCGCGCTGCGCCGCCGGGCCTTCCCCCGCTGGCTGTCATATCTCGGGGTGATCAGCTTCTCCCTCTATCTGCTGCACCCGATCCTGCTGTACGTGCTCCCCGACCTGGCGACGTTCCTTCTCGCCCTGATCCCGCTCAGCATCCTGACCTACCACCTGATCGAGTCGCCGGCCCAGCGGCTCGGCAGGCGTCTGACGCGACCGTGAGGGGGCGGCTCAGGGGCGGGCGCCCTGGCCGCACAGGTAGGCGACGATCATCTCGCCGACCATCCGCCGCTGCCGGTCCCGGTGCTCGGGGGCGGTCATGTCGCGTCCGAACAGCGCGCCGAACGTGTGCTGGTTGGCCACCCGGAAGAAGCAGAACGAGCTGATCAGCATGTGCACGTCGATGGCGTCGGCCTCGGTGACGAAGTCGCCCGACGCCTGCCCCGCGTCCATGATGCGCTCGATGAGGTCGAGCACGGGTGTGCCGAGCCCGGCCAGGACCTCCGACTTGCGGATGTGCTCGGCCTGGTGGATGTTCTCGATCGCGACGAGCTGGATGAAGTCGCGGTGCGCGTCGTGGTGGTCGAACGTCAGCTCGGCCAGCGTGCGGATCGCCTCGACCGGCGCCAGGTGCTCGACGTCCACCGTGCGCTCGGCCGCCCGCACCTCCGCGTACGCCTTCTCCAGCACGGCGATGTAGAGCCGCTCCTTGCTGCCGAAGTAGTAGTAGATCATGCGCTTGGTGGTGCGCATGCGTGCGGCGATCTCGTCGACGCGGGCCCCGGCGTAGCCGTAGCGGGCGAACTCGCGCTGCGCGACCTCGAGGATCTCCGCCTTCGTGCGGTCGGCGTCCCGCTGGCGTTCGGCGGCGGCAGGGGGCGAGGTCATTGGCCCATCATAGGCTGGCCCGCGTGCTGTGCTACTCCCCGGGAACCTCCGGTTCGGCCAGCACGCGCTGGGCGACGGCGAAGGCGGCGTTGGCCGCCGGGACCCCGCAGTAGATGGCGCTCTGCAGCAGCACCTCGCCGATCTCGTCGGGGGTGAGCCCGTTGCGCAGGGCGGCGCGTACGTGCATGGCCAGCTCGTCGAGGTGCCCCCGGGCGACGAGCGCGGTGAGCGTGACGCAGCTGCGGGTGCGGCGGTCCAGGCCGGGGCGGGTCCAGATCTCGCCCCACGCGTAGCGGGTGATGAGGTCCTGGAAGTCCCTGGTGAAGCCGGTGGTACGGGCCACGGCGCGGTCCACGTGGGCGTCGCCGAGCACCTCCCGCCGTACCTGCATGCCGGGGACGGCGGGCAGGTACGCGAGCAGCGCCTGCGTGACGCGGGCCGGCTGGTCGGCGGTCGCCAGGTGGGCGGCGCCCGGGATCTCCACCAGCATGGCGCCCGGGATGCCGTCGGCCAGCTCCCTGGCGTGCGGCGGGGGCGTCGCCGGGTCCTCGCGGCCGGCCACGACCAGGGTCGGCACGGTGATGTCCGCCAGCTCGCCGCGCAGGTCGTAGCCCGACAGCGCGTCGCAGCAGGCCGCGTAGCCGGCGGGGTCGGCGTCGCGCAGGTCGTCCAGCAGCGCCTGGTCGGGCGGCCCGGCGAACCAGCGGCGCGCGGTGGCCGCCAGCAGCGGCGCGGTGCCCTCGGCCCGGACCAGCTCGGCCCGCTCCCGCCAGGTCCCGGGCTCGCCGAAGCGGGCGCTGGAGCAGATCATGGCCAGGGACCGGAGCCGTCCCGGGTGGCGGGCCGCCAGCGTGGCGCCGATCGCGCCGCCGATGGAGACGCCCGCGTAGTGGAAGCTCTCCATGCCCTCGGCGGCGGCCACGTCCAGGACCAGCTTGGCCAGGTCCTCCATGGTGCCCGCCTGGAGCGTCTTCGAGCCGCCGTGCCCCGGCAGGTCGAACCTGAGCACCCTGAAGGTGCGCGCCAGGGCCGGGAGCTGCGGCTCCCACAGGCGGGTCGAGGTGCCCAAAGAGGGGGCCAGGACGA
Organism: Nonomuraea sp. NPDC049709; assembly: GCF_040674815.1. Taxonomy (NCBI): domain Bacteria; kingdom Bacillati; phylum Actinomycetota; class Actinomycetes; order Streptosporangiales; family Streptosporangiaceae; genus Nonomuraea; species Nonomuraea sp. NPDC049709. The sequence goes on along the minus strand of NZ_JBFANM010000032.1, from coordinate 116,065 downwards.
GCGGCTGCCCCTGCTCGGGGCCGTCGAGCCGGTAGTGCAGCATCAGCGTGGTGCCTTGTCTCGGTCGTGGGTGATCTCACCGGCGGGTGTCCGGTCCGGCCGGGTGGCTTCCCCGTCGGGCGCCTGGGCCGTCCGGGTGGCCAGGGCGCGGTCCACGAGGGCGGGGGCCGGGGAGGGGTCTCCCGGGATGGTCAGGTTGGCGCGCATGCGGTCGGGGTGCACCCGTAGGTCGGCGACCAGCTCGGCGGCGTCCCGGGCCGCGCCCGCCACCAGGCGCAGCGCCGCACGCAGCGGCTGCCATTCGGCGTGCCAGGCGCCGGAGGGGCGCTCGTCCTCGGCGGCGAGGGACGCGTACAGGGTCGCGGCGAGCTGGGGCACCTGGCGGGCGGCGGCGGCGATCATCGTGGCCCGGACCGGGTTGTGCTTGTGCGGCATGGACGACGAGCCGCCGCCGACGCCCTCCGACACCTCGCCGATCTCCGTACGCGACAGGACCAGCACGTCGGCCGCGAGCTTGCCCAGCGCCCCGGCGGTGAACGCCAGCGCCCCGGCCAGGTCGGCGACCGGCGTGCGCAGCACGTGCCAGGGCAGGCCGGGCTCGGCCAGCCCCAGCTCGGCCGCGAACCGCCCCGGCAGCCGCAGCGCCACCTCGGCGCGCGGACCCGATGCGCCGGCGGCGGGCCGGAAGGCGGCCAGGGTGCCGGCGGCGCCGCCGAGCTGGGCCGGGAGGGACCGGCGGGCGGCGGTGAGGCGGTCGCGGGCGTCGGTGGCGAGCTTGCGCCAGCCCGCTGCCTTGAGCCCGAACGTGGTGGGCACGGCCTGCTGCGTGAGCGTCCTGGCGGCCATCGGGGTGTCCCTGTGCTCGGCGGCCAGCCTCGTGAGCCCGTCGACCAGCCGGGCGACGTCGGCCAGCACGGGGCCCAGCGTGCGGTGGGCGACGAGCATGAGGGCGGTGTCGACGATGTCCTGGCTGGTCGCGCCCCGGTGGACGTGCTCCCCGTACGGCGCGGCGGCCTCGCGGAGGTCCTCCACGAGCGGGATGACCGGGTTCCCGCCCGAGCGGGCCCGCTCCACCAGGTCGGGCAGGTCAAACGCCTCGACGCGGGCGGCCGCCGACACCGCCCCGGCCGCCTCGGCCGGGACCAGGCCGAGGGCCGCCTGCGCGCGGGCCAGCGCGGCCTCGGCGTCCAGCATGGCCTGGAGCACGGCGGCGTCTCCGGTGGCCTCGGCCGCTCCCCGCATGGGAGACAGCAGCCCGAGATCGGCCCCCGCGCCGGCCGGCGGTGGGTGGTGCGAGGGGGCCGGGTCAGCCGAAGTCAAGGAAGACCGTCTCCTTATCGCCCTGCAGGTGGATGTCGAAGCGGTAGACCCCTTCCCGTTCCGCCACCGCCACCAGCGTCCGGCGCCGCTCCGGCGGCAGCGAGTCCAGGAAGGCGTCCTGCCCGAGGTAGATCCGCGTGTACAGGTGGTGCAGCAACCCCCGGGCGAACACGCACACGCTGATGTACCCGTTGCCCGGCACCACGGTACGCAGCGTCCAGTGCCCGTCGAGGTCGGTGCCGATGCGGCCGAAGCCGGTGAAGTCGACGCCGTGCCGCCCGAGGACGGCCCCGTTCGTCGGGTCGCGGCGCAGCGAGCCGGGCGCGCCGCGCAGGTCGCCCTGCTCGTCGGCCTGCCAGAACTCCAGCAGCGCGTCGGGCACCGGATCGCCGGCCCCGTCATAGACGCGGCCGTGCACGACGATCCCGCCGAGCGCGACGTCGCCGCCCCCGGGGAACGGCAGCGCGTAGCCGTAGAAGGGCCCGACCGTCTGCGAGGGGGTGGGGTTCATCGGCCTTCCTCCATCCAGGTCGCGGCGGGGCCGTCGAGCACGATGTCCCACCGGTAGCCGAGCGACCACTCCGGCACGGACAGGTCGTGCGCGTAGGTGGCGACCAGCCGCTGCCGGGCGCGTTCGTCGGTGACCGACTGCAGGATCGGGTCGTACGGGAACAGCGGGTCCCCGGGGAAGTACATCTGGGTCACCAGGCGCTGGGTGAACGCGGTGCCGAACAGCGAGAAGTGGATGTGCGCCGGCCGCCAGGCGTTGACGTGGTTGCGCCAGGGATAGGGGCCGGGCTTGATCGTGGTGAAGAGGTAGTTGCCGTCGTCGTCGGTCAGGCAGCGGCCCACGCCGGAGAAGTTGGGGTCGAGCGGCGCCGGGTGGTCGTCGCGCTGGTGCAGGTAGCGTCCGGAGGCGTTGGCCTGCCAGACCTCCACGAGCTGGTTGCGCACGGGCCGCCCGTCGCGGTCGAGGACGCGCCCGCGTACGGTGATCCGCTCGCCGAGCGGCTCGCCCAGGTGCTGCTTGGTGAGGTCGTTGTCCAGCTGCGTCACGTCGGTGACGCCGAACACCGGCCCGGACAGCTCGGACGCCTGGGGGTCCTTGATCGGGACCAGCGGCTGCCGGGGGTGGCGGAGGAGGGTGCTGCGGTAGGGGGCGTAGTCACGGGCGGGGTGGTCGGCCGGCTCGCCCGCGCGGGCCGCGCTGAGCTCGGCGATCTCGCGGTCGATGTCGGCCTGCGTGAGGGGTTCGGACATTGCGCTACCTTTCGAGTACGACGGCCAGCCCCTGGCCCACGCCGATGCAGAGACTGGCGAGACCGACGCCCGACCCGGCGGCGGCCAGCCGGTGGGCCACGGTGCCGGTGACGCGGGCGCCGGAGGCACCGAGGGGATGACCGATCGCGATGGCGCCGCCGTCGGGGTTGACGATCGCGGGGTCGAGGTCGGGCAGCTCGGCCAGGCAGCCCAGCACCTGCGCCGCGAACGCCTCGTTCAGCTCGGCGGTCGCCAGGTCGCCGAACCGCTTGCCCGCCTTGGCCAGCGCCCGGCCCGCGGCCTCGACCGGGCCGAGCCCGAAGTAGCGCGGCTCCAGGGCGCTGACGCCGCCGGCCACGATCCTGGCGAGGGGCTCGCGGCCGCGCAGCCCCGCCTCGTCGGTCAGGAGCAGCGCCGCGGCGCCGTCGTTCAGCGGGGAGGAGTTGCCCGCGGTGACGGTGCCGCCGTCCTTGCGGAAGACGGGCTTGAGCTTGGCCAGCGCCTCCAGGGAGGTGTCGTGGCGGATGCCCTCGTCGCGGGTGACCCCGGCGATGGGCACGATCTCCCGCTCGAACGACGCCTTGGCCGCCTTCTGGTGGCTGGCCAGCGCGAACGCGTCCTGCTCGGCCCGGCCGATCCGGTGCTTGTCGGCGATCAGCTCGGCGCCCTCGCCGAGCGCGACGGTGTGCTCCGCGGGCATCGCGGGGTTGACCAGCCGCCAGCCGAGCGTCGTGGAGACCAGCTCCTGGCCGCCCGCCGGGAACGCCTTCTCCGGCTTGGGCAGCACCCACGGCGCGCGGGTCATCGACTCGACGCCGCCCGCGATGACCGTGGAGGCGTCGCCGAGCGCGATCGTCCGGTAGGCCTGGATGACGGCCTCCATGCCGGAGCCGCACAGCCGGTTCACGGTCACGCCGGGCGTGGTCACCGGCAGCCCGGCCAGGATCGCGGCCATGCGGGCGACGTTGCGGTTCTCCTCGCCGGCGCCGTTGGCGTTGCCGAGGACGACCTCGTCGGCGCTGTCGAGCCCGTTGCGCTCGGCCAGCGCCGAGACGACGTGCGCGGCCAGGTCGTCCGGGCGGATCCCGGAGAGCGCGCCGCCGTAGCGGCCGAACGGGGTGCGTACGGCGTCGACGATGTAGACGTGCTTCATGCCGCGTCCCCCAGCTCGTTCTCCATGCCGTCCCTCATGCCGTCCCTCATGCGAGGACCTCCGCGTCTGTACGGTCGCGCAGCTCTTCCACGCTCACCCCCGGCGCGCGTTCCACGAGCGTGAGCCCCTGCTCGGTGACGTCGAGGACCCCGAGGTCGGTGACGATCCGATGCACGCACCCCTGCCCCGTCAGCGGCAGCGAGCACTCCTTGACGACCTTCGGCGAGCCGTCCCTCGCGTTGTGATCCATGATCACGATCACCCTGCGGGCGCCGTGCACCAGGTCCATGGCCCCGCCCATGCCCTTGACCAGCTTGCCGGGGACCATCCAGTTGGCCAGGTCGCCGCGGGCCGAGACCTGCATCGCGCCCAGCACGGCCACGTCGATGTGACCGCCGCGGATCATGCCGAACGACAGCGAGGAGTCGAAGAACGACGCCCCCGGGAGCACGGTGACGGTCTCCTTGCCGGCGTTGATCAGGTCGGGGTCGACGTCATCGGGCCGGGGGTAGGGGCCGACGCCGAGGACGCCGTTCTCCGAGTGCAGGATCACGTCCACGCCCGGCGGCAGGAAGGAGGGGATGCGGGTGGGCAGGCCGATGCCCAGGTTGACGTAGTCGCCGTCGCGCAGCTCGGCTGCCGCCCGCGCGACCATCTCGTCACGGGTCCAGCTCATTCGGCGGCCGTCCCTTGCTCCGGAGGCACGGTGACCGTGCGCTTCTCGATGGATTTGTCGGCCGCCTGCTCGGAGGTGAGCACGAGGACGCGCTGCACGAACACGCCGGGCAGGTGCACCTCGTCGGGATCGAGCTCGGTCAGCTCCTCGACCTCGGCGACCGTGATGCGCCCGGCCATGGCGGCCAGCGGGTTGAAGTTCCTGGAGGACCTGCGGAAGACCAGGTTGCCGTAGCGGTCGCCCCTGGCCGCGCGTACCAGCGCGAAGTCCGTACGGATGCCGTGTTCGAGCACGTACGGGCGGCCGTCGAACTCCCGGACCTCCTTCGGCGGCGAGGCCAGCGCTATCGAGCCGTCGGGGTTGTGGCGCAGCGGCAGGCCGCCGTCGGCCACGGGCGTGCCCACCCCGGCGGGGGTGTAGAAGGCGGGGATGCCGCTGCCGCCCGCGCGCAGCCGCTCGGCCAGGCTGCCCTGCGGGGTGAGCTCGACCTCCAGCTCGCCGGCGAGGTACTGCCGGGCGAACTCCTTGTTGTCGCCGATGTAGGAGGCGGTCACGCGGGCGATGCGGCCGGCCGCGAGCAGGATGCCCAGGCCGCCGCCGTCCACTCCGCAGTTGTTCGACACGACGCCGATGCCGCTCACGCCGGTGTCGTAGAGGGCCTGGATCAGCACGTTGGGGATGCCGCTGAGGCCGAAGCCGCCGACGGCGAACGACGCGCCGTCACGCACGCCGGCCAGCGCCTCCGCGGGCGTGGCGACCACCTTGTCTCTCCGCACGACGCTCCGTTCGAGACGTGTTCGCTCTGCGAACTTTTGTTCACTATTATGTGGTTTCAGTATGTGTATGGGTGGCTGACCTGTCAAAGGTCCCCTCGTCCGTTGGAGGAGCCGATGGAAGCGGCCGGAACCCTGGAGCGCGGGCTGGCCGTGCTGCGCGCCCTGGCGGCCGACCCCACCCGGCCCGCCCGGGCGACGGACCTGGTCCGGGCGACCGGGCTGGCCAGGTCCACGGTGGACCGGGTGCTCGCCACGCTCGTCCACCTCGGCTACCTGCGGGCGGACGGGCGCGACGTGCGGCTCGCGCCGCGCCTGATGGAGCTGGGCGAGGCGTACCTGGCGGGAGCCGGGCTGCGTGACACGCTCGCGCCCCTGGCCGGGCGGCTCGCCGAGGAGCTGGACGAGTCGGTGTCGCTGGCGGTGCCGGACGGGGACGGCGTGCGCTTCGTCGTGCGGTTCACCCGGCGGCGCACGATGTCGGTCACCTTCCGGGTCGGCGACCTGCTGCCCGCCGACCGGTGCGCGGCGGGCCTGGCCCTGCTCGACCCGGCCGCGCCGTGGGCGGAGGACGACCAGCTGGTCGAGCCGGGGCTGATCGCGGTGGCGGTGCCCGTACGCGACGGGGCCGGGCGGGCCGTCTGCGCGGTCAGCGTCGTCAGCCACACCAGCCGGCACACCGCGGCCGGGCTGCGCGACCACTGCCTGCCGGCGCTGCGCAAGGCGGTCGCGGAGATGGAGGCGGCCCTGACCGACGGGACCACCCTGCCGCGCACCGCTCCCGGGGTGGATTCCTCCCGGAGCGTCAAGCAGGAGCTGGGGATGGGTTTCCTGCAGTCGCTGGCGCGCGGGCTGGCCGTCATGGTCGCGCTCGGGTCGGCGCGGGGCGGCCTGACCCTCGCGGACTGCGCCAAGGTGACGGGGCTGCCCCGGGCGACCGTGCGCCGCGCGGTCCAGACCCTGGAGCGCCTCGGCTACGCGACCGCCGACGGGTCCCGGTTCGTGCTGCTGCCCAGGGTGCTGGAGCTCGGGTACGCCCACCTGTCCGGGCTGACGTTCCGCGAGATCGTCCAGCCGCACCTGGCCGACCTGGTGGACCGGGTCCGCGAGTCGGCGTCGGTGGCGGTGCTGTCCGGGGACGACGTGGTGTACGTGGCGCGGGTCCAGACCGTGAGCCTGATGAGCATCGACATCACCGTGGGCACCCGGCTCCCCGCGTACGCGACCTCCATGGGCCGGGTGCTCCTGGCCGAGCTGCCCGAGGAGCGGCTGGCCACGATCGTGCCCCGGCGGCTGTCCGCGCGGACCGTCACCTCCCCCGCCGAGCTGCGGGCGCTGCTGCGGCAGGCCGCCGCGGACGGGTACGCCCTGGTCGACCAGGAGCTGGAGGAGGGCGTGCGATCCATCGCGGTCCCCGTCCGGGACCGGACCGGGCGGGTCGTGGCGGCGGTGAACGTCGCCACGCACGCCGGCCGCGCCACCGACGACACCCTCGTACGCGACGTCCTGCCCGCCCTCCGGGAGACCGCGGCGCGGATGGAGGCCGAGCTCGCCTACACCAGCGTGGCGGCGGACGGCTGAATCCGGTGGCTAGAATCCGGGCATGAAAGCCGCAGTGCGCGCCAGATATGGCCCGCCGGAAGTGGTCAGCGTCTTAGAAATCCAGCAGCCGGTCGTCAAGGACGACGAACTGCTCGTCAAGGTCCGGGCGACCACGCTGAACCGTACGGACTGCGCCATGCGGGCGGCCAAGCCATTCATCTGGCGATTCTTCACCGGCTTCATCAGGCCGAAGGTGCCCGTTCTCGGAACCGAGTTCGCGGGCGAGGTCGAGGCGGTGGGCCGCGACGTCACGCTTTTCCGGGTCGGCGACCGGGTGTTCGGATACAACGACCCCGGATTCGGGGCGCACGCGCAGTACATGTCGATTCCCCAGAGCGGCACGCTGGCGCTCATCCCGGAGGACCTGACATTCGAGGAGGTCGCGCCCAGCACCGAGGGGTCGCACTACGCCCGGTCGCTCATCAGGTCGGCGGGGATCCGGGCCGGCCAGGACGTCCTCGTCCACGGCGCCACCGGGGCCATCGGATCGGCGGCGGTGCAGCTGCTGAACGATCTCGGCGCCCGCGTGACCGCCGTCTGCGGGACCGCGCAGCTCGACCTGGTCCGGAAGCTGGGCGCCGACAAGGTGGTCGACCACACGGCCACGGATTTCACGAAGGACGAGCAGGATTACGACGTCGTCATCGACGCGGTCGGGAAGAGCACGTTCGGGCGGTGCCGGCGGTTGCTGAAACCTCGCGGCGTCTTCATCGCCGCCGATGTGGGGCCCATGTGGCAGAACGTGTTGCTGGCGGTCATCACACCACTGCTCGGCGGCCGGAGGGTCAAATTCCCGCTGCCCAAGCATGACGCGGCGATGGCGGGTGAATTCAAGGAGCTCATCGAATCCGGGAAGTTCCGGCCGGTGATCGACCGGCGATATTCGCTGGACGAGATCGTCGAGGCCTACCGGTACGTCGAGACGGGCCAGAAGACGGGGAACGTCGTGATCAGCGTCGGGCACCCGGAGCAGTGAACCGGCGAAGCGAGCGGCCGTCACGGGGTCAGGGCCGTGACGGCGGTGGCCAGGTAGAGGCAGCCGCCGACGGCCACGGCGACGCCCGCCAGCGCGGGCATCCAGGCCGCCACCGTCCGCAGCGGGCCCAGGCGGGGGGTCCGGCGGCTCAGCACCGCCGCCCCGCTCACCGTCACGATCCCGACGGCGGTCAGCGTGACGGCCATCCCGACGCCGAACGCCAGCACCAGCACGACCGCGTCGAGCGACCGCCCGGTGAGCAGCCCGCTGACCAGCACGATGAACGCCGACGGCGAGGGGACCAGCCCGCCGGAGAGCGCGAGCGCGGTCAGCCCGCGCCGCGACCACGGATCCTCCAGGAGCTCATGCCCGTGGCCGTGCCCATGTCCATGCCCATGCCCGTGCCCGTGGCCATGTCCGTGCCCGTGCCCGTGCCCGCGCTGGTGGGCCTTCCGGCGGCGGAGGTGGCGGTACGTCAGGTGCGCCCCGACACCGATGACGACCACGCCCGCGACCACCTGCAGCCACGCGGTGACGGCCTTGGTGCCGACGGCGGCGGCGCTGCTCAGCCCCACCCAGGCCAGCGCCAGCGCCAGCACGGACACGGTGTGCATCAGCGCCACGACCACCCCGAGCCGCAGGGCGTCGCGGTACCGGCCGTGCGTGCCGATCAGGTACGCCGCCGTCACGCTCTTGCCGTGCCCCGGCGCGACCGCGTGCAATGCCCCCACCCCCAGCGCGACGACCAGCGCCGTCCAGAACGCGCCCGCACCGTCGAACAGCGCGATCAGGTAGTTCTCGGGACCGGTGGTGCCGTTCATCCGCGCACGTCCGCGTGCCCCCGAGCGGATTCGGGGAGCGGGGCCGGCCCGCGCCGCCGCCGGCGCAGCAGGAACGCCGCCAGCGCCCCGAGCGCGGCCACCAGCGCGATGACCGGCACCGCGAGGGGCACGCCACCGGCCGCCGACGGGTCGAACCGCAGCCGCCGCGTGTCGGCCGCCGCCGTGAGCAGCGCCTGCGCCGGCTCGGCGGGCGTGTCGGCGGTGAGCATGGTGCGGTACGCCTCGTGCAGATCGGCCAGCGCGCTGATCCGGACGTCGACCGCCGACACCGGCTCCGGGCACTCGAAGCTGAACCTGGCACCCTGGGCGAGCAACCGCTCCAGCGGGGCCAGTTCCCCCGCGCAGGGCCGCCCGTCCTGGGTCACCCCGATGCGGGCCAGCAGGTAGTCGCGTACGGCGGCGGAGCGGGCCAGCTTCTGCTCGCCGGTCAGGGTGGTGTCGGCGCCCGCCGCCGGGTCCTCGAACGCGCCGACCGAGCGGCCGAGCGCCACCCAGTCGTCCTCGGCCGGCAACCAGGTGAGCGTCACCCGGGAGCCGTCGGCGGCGATCCTGGCCGTGGACGGCGGCCCGAACGGGTGCGCCACCGCCGCAGCATGCGCGGGCGCCACCATCGCGGGGACCATTGCAGGGACCGTCGCGGGGACGAGGGCGAGCGCCGTGGCGAGGGCGGTGAGGGGCGCGCGCAGGCGGGTGATCAGGGGAAGGGTCAAGGGGAAGCTCCTGTACGGAACCCGGATGGAGCAGTGCCGGCGAGCACGGCAACCGCAGGTGCGCGGCGTGACCCCGCCGTACGGACGGCACGGCCCCACCCGGGGTGGATCACTTGGTCACGGTGATGGCGGGACTGGTGATCTTCTGGTGCTCACTGTCCAGGTAGACCACGTACGTGCCGTCCCGCTTCGCGGTGACGGGCACCCGGACGGTCTGCTCGATCCGGCCCAGCTCATCGGCCTTCTCGTAGCCGATCAGCGTGCCGTTGCGGCCGTTCCAGGCACCGCCGCGGCGCGCCTCGTCGTCCTGCTCGCGCCACCAGACGGCCACCTTCTCGCCCGGGTCGTAGCCGAAGGCCGAGACCTTGAGCGTCTCCAGGCGCCGCACCGAGGTCTTGTCGACGATGACCTGCTCGCCGACGGTGTTCTCGGGGGTGCGGATGTCGTTGACGGTGCGCTCGCCCTTGTCGTTCTTGCGGATGACGAACCCGTCGTGGTGCTCGCCGTTGGCGTAGCGGGCCTCGAAGGTGATGGTGTCCTCGGCGACGTCGATGAGCTGGTACAGCTGCGTGTTCTGGCTGGTGCTGCGCACCTCGGCGCCGTTGCCGGTCCAGTTCTCGCCGCCGTTGAGCGCGTACATCTTGCCGCCGGAGACCGACACCACGTACGGGACGCCGTTGTGCACGGTGGCCGACTTGCGCGCCGCGACCTGGTTGCCGCGCCCGTACGAGTGGTCGTGGCCCTGAAGCACCAGGTCCACGCCGTACTTCTCCAGCAGGGGCGCCCACTGCGCGCGGACGTTCGGGTTGTTGCGGGTGCCCGTGGTGGAGTAGACGGGGTGGTGGAAGGTCACCACGGTCCACTTGTTCGGGTTGTCCTTGAGCAGGCCCTCCAGCCAGGCGGTCTGGGCCGCCATCAGCGTGGCGTTGCTCTGGTAGTTGGTGTCCAGGCCGATGAACCGTACGCCCTGGTAGTCAAGGGTGTAGACGGTCTGCTTGAGCTCGGCGTTGCCCGGCCCGTTGTCCGGGTACGGGAACTGCGGCCGCCAGAACGTCGACAGGCCGCCGCTGTACTCGTGGTTGCCCGGAATCGAGATGTTGTTGACCTGGCCGTCGATGAAGCCGCCGGCCTTGAACCACTGGCCCCACTGCTCCTCGCTGTTGGCGGAGTCGATGAGGTCGCCGGCGTTGACGATCGCCTTGGCCTGCGGCCGGTCGGCGAACGCCTGGCGGAACACGCGCGGCACCGCGGAGTCGATGTAGTTCTGGGCGTCACCGTAGTAGATGAACGAGAACGGCTCGAAGCCGGCGGCGGCGGTGGTGAAGTCGGTCCAGGCGCTCCAGTTGGTGCCGTCACCGACGCGGTAGGTGTAGCGGGTGTTCGGCTGCAGGCCGGTGAACTCGACGGTGTGGTACGTGGAGGCGTACCCGAGCGTGGTGTTGACCGGGGTGCTGGCGCTGGCCCTGACGTCGGTCACCGCGCCCGCGGCCGGCTGGACCTGGCCGAGCGCGCGCGGCGCCTGCAGGATCTGGGCCATGGCGGTGTCGGCGGTGGCCTCGGCGCGCCACGTCACGCGCTGGGTGGTGGCCGGCGTGGTGGTGGGGATGAGGATGATGCGGTCCGGGATCGGGGTGGGCTTGTGCACCTCGGCCGCGGGATAGACGGGCGGTGCCGCCGCGCCGATCGCCGCCGGGCCGAAGGCTAACGCGCCGACCAGCAGCACGCCGGTGCCGACGGCCGCGAGCTTCGCTTGCCGGGACCCGAACGGCCGCGACTTCGTGGGCTGATTCACTTCTGGTTCACTCCATCGAGAAGCGGACTCGCCCATCCGCGAGTTGCGGGATGGACGCCAGCGCATTCACCCAGGCATCTCTGACGATCATCTGTCCCGCGCTTGTCCGGCAGATGAATTCATGATCGGAAATATGGCGGTAATCGGTTGTTTGTCCGTTGTTTCCCCGGCGCGTCCTACGATCGGCGATCGGTCGATCATGCGCGCGGGCCGGGAGGTGAACGGATGGCGGTGACCCGCCGGTGGGGGCTGCTGCCCGCCGTGGCGGCGCTCGGGACGCTGTTCGTGGTGCCGCCCGCGCAGCCGGTCGTCAAGACGGAGACCTTCATGACGGCGGAGACGACCGGGCTCCTGCTGATCGAGGGCGGGGAGTGCTTCAGCGATCCGACGTACTCGCCGGGGGCGGGCGAGCGGATCGTGCTCTACACGCCCTGCGCCGGCGGCGCGGACAACCAGTCGTACGGCTTCACCCACGCCCCCGACGGCCCGTACGACCGGGCGGCGCTGACCTCGTTCGCCTGGAAGAGCTGCGGTGAGCTCTACACCGAGCTGTGGGGCGGCACCCGCGTCGACGGCCTCGACCACTACCCGATCATGCCGACCGCCGAGACCTGGGCCGACGGCGACCGCGACGTGATGTGCGCCGTCTACCGCCGCACCGGCCGCCTCACCGGATCGGCGCTGCCCGCCCAGCGCTGAGCTCCGCGAACCGCCGGGAATCTTGACTCGCATTTGTCATGCCATATGGGGATCGGTGTGACGTGGCGGATTAGCGTGGCGCCTATGACCTCGGAGGTGACGACCGGGTTCACGGTGAACGGCAGGGCCGTCCGCCTGGACCTCGACCCGAGAGAGTCGCTGCTCGACGTCCTTCGGGAGCGGCTGGGACTGACCGGGTCGAAGAAGGGCTGCGATCACGGGCAGTGCGGCGCCTGCACGGTGCACGTGGACGGGCGCCGCGTCGTGTCCTGCCTGCTCCCGGCCGTGCAGGTGAACGGCGGATCGGTGACCACGATCGAGGGCGTGACCGGCCCCGGCGACGAGCTGCACCCGCTGCAGCAGGCGTTCGTGGACCACGACGCCCTGCAGTGCGGCTACTGCACGCCTGGCCAGGTGATGTCCGGGCTGGCCTGCATCGCCGAAGGGCACGCCGGCGACGACGACGAGATCCGCGAGTACATGAGCGGCAACCTGTGCCGGTGCGGTGCGTACACCGGCATCCTGGCGGCGGTGCGCGAGGCCGCCGGCCGGCGGGAGGGCTGAGCCGTGCGCTCGTTCTCATACGCCGCCCCGGCCACCCTCGACGAGGCCGTGCGCGCCCTCGCGGAGGCGGGGCCGGGCGCGAAGGTGCTGGCCGGCGGGACCACGCTGTACGACCTGATGAAGCTGGACATCGAGACCCCGCCCGCCGTCGTGGACGTCCGCGCCCTGCGCGAGCTGGCCGGCATCGACACCGCCGGGCAGGAGGAGCTGTCGTTCGGCGCCGGGGCGCTGATGGCCGACGTGGCGGCGGACCCGGTGCTGCGGCGCGACTACCCGGCGCTGGCGGAGTCCCTGGCCAAGGCCGCCTCGCAGCAGCTGCGCAACATGGCGACGGTCGGCGGGAACCTGCTCCAGCGCACCCGGTGCGCGTACTTCCGGGGCGGCCCGGCCTTCCCGTGCAACAAGCGGCAACCGGGCAGCGGCTGCGCGGCGATCGGCGGCCTGGACCGCGGGCACGCCCTGCTCGGCGGCAGCGACGCCTGCATCGCCACCTATCCCGGGGACTGGGCGGTCGCGCTGATCGCGTTCGACGCGGTCCTGGACGTGGCGGGGCCGCGCGGCGAGCGCACGCTCGCGCTGGCCGACCTGCACGTGGAGCCGGGGGACACGCCGGCCAGGGAGCACACGCTGGACTGGGACGAGATCGTCACGCGCATCCGCGTGCCGGTGACGGCCGCCGGGCGCGGCTCGACCTACCACAAGGTCCGGGACCGGGAGTCGTACGCGTTCGCCCTGGCCTCGGCGGCCGTGGCGGTGACGCTGGACGGCGGCGGCGCGGTCGAGGAGTGCCGCATCGCGGTGGGCGGCGTCGCCACCCGCCCCTGGCGCTGCCACGACGCGGAGCGCGAGCTGGCCGGCGCGGTGCTGGACCGGCGGAGCGCGCGCCGGGCCGGCGAGGCCGCGTTCGCGGGCGCCCGTCCGGGCACGCACAACGCCTTCCGGGTCGAGCTGGGGATCCGCACCGTCGCCGAGGCGCTGCGGATCGCCGGGGAGAGGGCCGTACCATGATCGGAGACGGCATCCGGCGCGTCGGCGCCAGGGAGAAGGTGACCGGGGCGGCGCGCTACGGCACCGACCGCACCCCGCCCGGGCTCGCGTACGCCATGCCCGTCGTCGCCACCGTCGGCAAGGGCCGCATCACGCGCCTCGACACGGCGCGGGCCGCGGCCGTCCCCGGCGTGCTGCTGATCCTGTCGCACCTCGACGACCTGGGCATCACCCCGGCGGGCTACATCATGCACGACGGCTACGCCTTCCAGAGCCTGCAGCCGCTGCTGGACGACCGCATCGCCTACCGGGGGCAGCCGATCGCGCTGGTCGTGGCCGACACGCTGGTCGCCGCCACGGAGGCGGCCGGGCTGGTGCGGGCCGAGTACGACACGGAGCCGTTCGCGGTTGAGCTGGCCGCCGAAGGCACCGAGACCGTGCTCCAGCAGGAGGCGCTCCCGCTGCCGTTCCTCGCCGACGTCGTGGTGGGCGACGCCGACGGCGGGTACGACCGCAGCCCGGTCCGGGTGGACGAGGTCTACGAGGCCGGCCCGCAGCACCAGGTGCCGATGGAGCTGATCGGGGGCGTGGTCGACTGGCGCGGGGACACCGTGGTCGTGCACGAGGGCACGCAGAGCGTGGGGGCGCTGCGCGGCGGCCTGGCCAGGCAGCTCGGCATCGACCCCGACGACGTCCGGGTCATGGCGCCGTACGTGGGCGGCGCGTTCGGGCAGAAGAACGCGCTGCAGCCGCACATCGCGCCGCTGGCGGTCGCCGCCCGCCGGCTCGGCCGCCCGGTCAAGCTGGTGCTGCCCCGGGCCCACACCTTCCACGCGGCCAGCTTCCGCCCCGCCAGCCGCCACCGCGTACGCCTCGGCGCCGACCGCTCGGGCCGGCTGCTCGCCGCGATCCACGAGGTGGACCAGCAGGCCTCCCGGCACGACCTGCTCCCCGCGTCCTACACCGAGATCACCTCGCGCCTGTACGACATCCGCAACTTCCGCGGCCGGCAGCGGCACGTCCGGACCGACGCGCAGACCCCTGGTTACATGCGCGCGCCGTTCAAGCATCCGGCCGTGTTCGCGCTGGAGTCGGCCATCGACGAGATCGCCCACGCCACCGGCCGCGATCCGGTCGAGCTGCGCCTGTCCAACGACGCCCGCGCGGACCCGGTGACGGGCAAGCCGTTCTCCTCCCGGCATCTGGCCGCGTGCCTGCGCCGGGGCGCGGAGCTGTTCGGCTGGGCGGAGCGCGCGCCGGATCCCTGCTCCATGCGCGAGGACGACGGGACGCTGGTCGGGTGGGGGGTGGCGGCGGGCGCGTACCCGTCGCTCACGGTGCCGACCCTCGCCCGGCTGCGCGCCGACCCGGCCGGCCACGTCCTGGTCCAGGTGGGCGGGCACGAGTTCGGCCAGGGCATCACGACCACCCTCGTCGCCGCCGTCGCGGGCGATCTCGGCCTGGCCCCCGACGCCGTGCGCGTCGACGTCGGCGACACCCGGTCCGTGCCGCATCACCTGACCGCGGGCGCGTGGGGGACGAACAGCACGCTGCTGGCGGTGCACGCCGCGCTGCGCGACCTGCGGCGAAAGGTGGGCGCCGGGCCCGAGGGGCCGGTGGACCTGGCGGCGGCCGTCAGGGCGACCGGCGGGGAGGAGGTGGTGGTCGAGGCCGTCACCCAGGCGCCCGGCCAGCCGCCGGAGATGATCGACCGGATGCGGGCGGGCCTGGTCGCGCCGGCCGGCCCCGAGTACCCCGCCCACGTCTCCTTCAGCTTCATCGCCCACTTCGCCGAGGTGCGGGTGGAGCCCGCCACGCGGCGCGTACGCGTGCCCCGGGTGGTCAGCGTGGCCGACTGCGGCCGGGTGGCCAGCCCGGTGACCGCCGACGCGCAGGTACGCGGCGGGGTGGTGTGGGGCATCGGCGCGGCGCTGCGCGAGCGCAGCGAGGTCGATCCGCGGTACGGCGGCTTCGTCAACAACGACCTGGCCGACTACGTGATCCCGGTCAACGCCGACATCGGCCGGATCGAGGTCGACTTCATCGACGAGCCGGACTTCGTGCTCAACCCGATGGGGGTCAAGAACCTCGGCGAGGTGGCCCTGGTCGGGGTCGCGCCCGCCATCGCCAACGCCGTCTTCCACGCCACCGGCCGCCGCCTGCGCCGCCTGCCGATCCTCATCGAGGACCTGCTGTGACCCCCGGCTCGGCCGTGACCCGGGGCCGGTGGAGGATCGCGCGGGCGGCCATGACGAGACAGCCGGCGCCGAGCAGCAGCCCCCAGACCACGTCGGTGACGAAGTGCAGGCCCCGGTAGAGCCGGGAGAAGCTCACCACGAGCACCGCCGCGACCGCGAGCACCCAGATCGCCACCCGGGCCGGCCGGCCGCGGGCGCGCGTGGCCAGGATGAGCGCGAGCCCGCAGTAGAAGGCGACGGCGGCGCTGACGTGACCCGACGGGAAGCTGGAGGTGGGCGGGGCCTCGTCGAGGTGCCGGACGGGCGGGCGGTGGCGGCCGACGAGCTCGGTGGTGGCCAGGAAGATCAGCGATTGGCTCCAGACGGCCGCGATCAGGAAGATCGGCTCGCGCCAGGCGCCGTGCCGGAGCCTGAGGGCGATCACCGCCGCCACGGTGAGCGCCACGATGTACGGGGTGTCCGACAGGCTGCTGCCGAGGTCGGTAAGCGTGTTCCCCAGCGAGGTGCGGCCGGCGGCCAGGGCCCGGTTGACGGCCGCCTCGCCGGTGGGCCGGCCCATGACCAGCATGCCCGCGCCGTACGTGGTCGCCGCCAGCAGCAGCATCGGCATCAAGATCGATAACGCGTAGTACCTGACGTCCTCGGACCTGATCACCGATCACTCCCTCGCTCACCGGCGAGGCGGGCCCGCGGCCCCCGTCCCGCCGCCACGGAGGCCACGGACGCCACGGACGCCACGACCGTGATCGGCCGCCCTTCCTCGATGCGCATCCGCCCTCGGCTACCCCGCCGGGGAGCGTTGATTCCCACCACGGGGGGCGGGAGGGGCGTGCTCGGCGGGTCGCCAGTATGCCAATCCTGTCCTGGGAGCGGGTTACGACTTTTATTGCACTATGCAAATATAAGGACGGCGAACCGTTGGAGCGGAGGGGTGGAATGGCAAACGCGCAGTGTACCGGCTTCACCTGGATCGTCACGCAGCGTGACGGTGTGGCTGTCCTGAGTCCCGAAGGGGATCTGGACCTGGCCACGATGGAGGAGTTCCGCAACGGGCTGGCCCAGGCGATGAAGTGCCACAGGCCGCCGCTCGTCGTCGTCGACCTCCAGGGGGTCGGCTTCTGCGACTCCTCGGGGCTGAACACACTGATCTGGGCCGCCAACACCGTGGAGGCCGCGGGTGGGCGGCTCCAGCTGAGCGGCGCGGGTCCCCGGGTGACGCGGCTGCTGCGCCTGACCGGGCTGGACCGGCGGTTCTCTCCCTGCGACACGCCGGCCGCGTCGTAGCGGGGCTCCGGAAGCCCCGCGCGGACCCGGCCGGCGCGCCGCCGCCGGTCAGCGGGGTCCGACGACCAGGCGCGGGTGCTTGTACACGCGCCAGCCGCCCGCGCCGTACCCGAAGTTGCCGATCTTCAGGTCCAGGCTCCCGAACGCGCCCTTGCCGTTGTTGAACGAGACCCACGCGCCCGCGTGGCCGAAGCCGAGGACGTCCGCCTGGCGGTCGCCGGTGAGGTCGGCGACGAAGCGCGGATGGCGCTCCACCCGCCAGCCGCCCGCCGCGTAACCGAAGTTCCCGAGCACGAGCTGCGGCGCCTGGAACGTCCCGTTGCCGTTGTTGAGGGAAACCCACACCCCCGCGTCGCC
>NZ_JBFANM010000032.1:0-98773 GCF_040674815.1 Nonomuraea sp. NPDC049709 | reverse complement strand
CGAACCCCACGATGTCCGCCCGGCCGTCACCGGTCAGATCCGCCAGGAAGCGCGGATGCCGCTCCACCCGCCAGCCGCCCGCCACGTGACCGAAGCTGCCGAGCACGAGCTGCGGCGCCTGGAACGTCCCGTTGCCGTTGTTGAGGGAAACCCACACCCCCGCGTCGCCGAACCCCACGATGTCCGCCCGGCCGTCACCGGTCAGATCCGCCAGGAAGCGCGGATGCCGCTCCACCCGCCAGCCGCCCGCCACGTGACCGAAGTTCCCGAGGACGAGCTGCGGCGGGTCGAAATGGCCCGCGCCCAGGTTGCGGGACACCCAGACGCCGGCGTTGCCGAACCCGACGATGTCGGCCCGGCGGTCGCCGGTCACGTCCGCCAGGAAGCGCGGGTGGCGCTCCACCCGCCAGCCGCCCGCCTCGTACCCGAAGTTCCCGAGCGCGAGCTGCGGCCCCTGGAACGTGCCGTTGCCGCTGTTCAGCGCGACGTAGACGCCCGCGTCGCCGAACCCGACGATGTCGGCGCGGCGGTCGCCGGTGAGGTCCACCGCGAAGCGCGGGTGGCGCTCCACCCGCCAGCCCCCGGCCACGTAGCCGAAGTTGGGGACCGCGAGCTGCAACGCCTGGAAGGTGGCGCTGCCGCTGTTGAGCGCGACGTAGACGCCCGCGTCGCCGAACCCGACGACGTCCGCCCGGCCGTCACCGGTCAGATCCGCCAGGAAGCGCGGATGCCGCTCCACCCGCCAGCCGCCCGCCTCGTAGCCGAAGTTCCCGACGGCGAGCTGGGGCGCGGTGAAGTTGCCGTTCCCCTGGTTCCTGGAGACGTACATGCCGGCGTCGCCGAACCCGACGACGTCGGCCTTCCTGTCCCCGGTCAGGTCGGCGGTGAAGGCCACGTCCGCCGGGAAGATCAGCGGCGAGGTGACCGCGTTCATCGCGTTGACGCGACCGCCGCCCAGCATGCCGGCGAGACCGGCGTTCGTCGCGTCGATGTTGTCGCACGTGCTCTCGACGATCAGCCGTACCTGGTGGTTGGTGAGGTTGCGGTTGCGCGACCAGACCAGCGCGGCGACCCCGGCCACGTGCGGCGAGGCCATCGACGTGCCGTCGCTGAAGGCGTAGCCGCCGTCCCGGAAGGTGGACCAGGTGTTGACGCCGGGCGCGGACACGTCGACGTTCGTGCCGAAGTTCGAGAACGACGCCTTGCGGTCGGACTGGTCGAGCGCGGCGACGGCGATCACCTCGGGGTAGACGCCGGGGTACTGCGGGGTGACGTCGGTGTTGGTGCCGTTGTTGCCGGCGGCGAAGACCACGACCACGTTCGCGGCGACCGCGTCCTGGATGGCGGTACGCACGCCCGCGTGGTCGCCGTTCATGCGCCAGCTGCAGTTGACGACGTAGCGGCGGTCGGGGTGGGCGTTCGCGTGGTCGGCCACGTACCTGATCGCGTCCGCCCGGTTCTGGTTCATGCCGGTCGTGAGGTCCACGCGCAGCGGCATCAGGCGGCAGAGCGGCGCCACGCCGATGACCCCGTTCGTGTCGTTGACCGCGGCGCAGGTGCCGCAGACGTGCGAGCCGTGCCCGTTCCCGTCCTCCGGTACGGGGTCGTTCCCGTCGGCGAAGTCCCAGTCCTCCGTGCCGCGCGGCAGGAAGTTGGCCTGCAGGTCGGGGTGGTTCATGGACGCCCCGGTGTCGATCACCGCGATGATCACCTCGGGGTCGCCGCGGGTGAGCTCCCACGCCTCGGAGGCGTGGATGTCCGCGCCCGTGACGCCGGTCGCGCCGTTCACCGCCTGGCCGGTGTTGCGCATGCCCCAGAGCAGGCCGAAGTCGCCGTCGTCCGGGACGAACAGCAGGGCGCTGTTGAAGCCCACCTCGCTGGGCTCGGCGAAGGCCACCTCCGCCGGCTGCGACAGCTCGCGGATCGCCGCGAACAGGCCCCGCCCCTCGGGCACGGCCACGGTGTAGTAGCCGGGCGTGCGCTGCCGGACCAGGATGCGGCTGCCGTGCTCCCGGATGATCTCCTCGGCGCGGGCCGCGTCGACGTCCCCGCGGAACCGGACGGTGAGCTCGTCCGGCAGGAAGTACCGGGACGCGCCGTGCTCGTCGATCATCACCGGGAGCGAGTCCGTCACCTCGTCCTGCGCGGTCACGTCGCCCATGCGCGTGGGGCTGACGTACACGGCCGCGAAGCCCCGCTCCAGGTTGTAGCCCTGGCTGACCGACAGGAGCGCGGGGGCGGAGACGATCCGGTTGAGCGTGTCGATCTCCCCCTGGCGCGCGAACGTCACCATGGCCTCGTCGGGCTTGGGGGCGAACGCGGTGAGATGGCCGTTGGTCTTGTCGACGTAGCTGTATTCACTCTCTTCCGAACGGGGAGTGGCCATGTTCGGCACCTTCTTCAGAAAAGGGGATGAGAGCTGCCGACACTATGCCGATGGCCACGCTCCGTCCTCAGGGGAGGACCTAGGGAAGTCCCTAAGACAGGCGGCCGACCGCGCCCAGAAGCCCGGGGACGGTCAGATCGACCTTCGCCAGCCGGTCGAGCTCGGACTCCGGCCGCCAGGACTTGACCGGTACGAGCCCGGGCTCCAGCAGCTTCATGCCGTCGAAGAAGTCGGTGATCTGCCGCAGCGAGCGGGCGGCCAGCGCTCCCGGCTTCGTCGCCTTGTACACCTGCTGCCCCGCCTTGACCCTGGGGTCGTCCGCGTCAGGCGTGTAGAAGTGGGAGATCAGCAGGTAGCTGCCCGGCACGAGCGGCGCGCGCAGGGTCGCCACGATGTCGCTCGCCTTCCGGTCGCCGGGCACGAAGTGCAGCACCGCCGACATCAGCACCGCCGTGGGCAGTTCGAGGTCGAGATGCCCGGTGACCTGGGGGTCGCTCAGGATGGCCGCCGGGTCGGTGACGTCGCCCCAGACCGCGACGGTGTCGGGTGTGTCGGCGAGCAGGGCCCGGGCGTGCGCCAGGACGATCGGGTCGTTGTCGACGTAGACCACCCGCGTGTCGGGGGCGATCCGCTGCGCGACCTGGTGGACGTTCTCCTGGGTGGGCAGGCCGGCGCCGATGTCGAGGAACTGCCGCACGCCCTGCTCGGCCATGAGCCGTACGGCCTTGCCGATGAAGGCCCGGTTGTCGCGGGCCGTCTCACGCACCTCCGGGACGATCGCGATGATCTTCTCGGCGGCCTCGCGGTCGGAGGGGAAGTTGTCCTTCCCGCCCAGGTAGTAGTCGTACATGCGGGCCACGCTGGGAACCGTCGGGTCAACACCGGGCACGTCCGGCTCAGCAGCACTCACGTGTCGTCTCCCTGCACTGGGGCTAGCGCCAGCGTAGCGATCACCCCGTACGGGGTGAACCCCCTGCGCGGTCAGTGCAGCAGGCCGCTTTCGTGCAGGGCCTTCAGGACCAGGGAGTCGACGTACGACACCCGGTGTCGGTCCGCGTACCCGAACCAGGCCTTCTCCGCGATCTCCATGGACGGGGTGAGCGGTCCCTGGTGGTCGGCGGTGTAGCAGATCATCCGGAAGGGCCCGCGCTCCGGATGGCCGGCCGGGATCTCGAAGGTGCCGAAGTGCACCATGGTGTCCCCGTCGATGGCCGTCAGCAGCTCCTCGTCGATCTCCCTGACGAGGGTCTGGCGGTCGGACTCCCCGGGCTCGCGCATCCCGCCCGGGAAGTAGAACACGTCGCGGCCGTGGCTGCGCGTCATCAGCACCTGGTGGTCGCGTACCAGGACCCAGGCCACCTTCTCCGGCACGCCGTCATCGTTCACGCCGTCATCATCCGCCATGGCTCGGCACCCTGGCGGGGAAGTACGGGAGACTTGGCGGGTGAGTGCCGAGAACGACCGCCCCGCCGCCCCGGTGACCAGCACCTCCATCGTGGTGCTCACGCTCGCGCGCCGGATCGAGACCGAGCTGAACGCCGCCCTCGCGCCGCTCGACCTCACCGTGAGCCGGCTCGGGCTGCTCGGTCACGTCGCGGCCGTGCCCGGGATCTCGTTCAGCGAGCTCGCGCGGATGTCCGGCATCACGGTGCAGAGCGTGCACGCGGCGGTGAAGGCGCTCGCCGGGGCCGGGCTGGTGCGCGACCACACCGCCCGCGCCGGGTCCGCCTCCACGATCGAGCTCACGCCCGACGGCGAGCGCCTGCTCCAGGAGGCTCAGGCGGCGGTGGCCGGGGTGGACGAGCGGATGTTCGGGCCGGGCGCCGACCCGATCCAGCGGCAGGTGGGCGACGCCGTGCGGTCCGCGTTCGCCCCCTGAGCCGCCGGCGCCGGCGGTCAGGCGTCCGGGACGGGCTCGTCCGCGAGGTACGGCGGCGCGGGTTCGTACTGCAGCGCCCGCCGCACGGCCCGGGCGTGATCGCGGCCGTGCAGGCGGCCGACGAGCCACAACGCGCTGTCGATCCCGGCCGAGACGCCCTGGCTGGTCAGCAGGCCGCCGTCCACGACGTAGCGGGCGTCCCGCACGACGGTGACGTCCCCCAGCGCTTCGAGCTCGTCCTCGTGGCCCCGGTGCGTGGCCACCCGCCGCCCGCGCGCGGGGCCGGCGGCGTGCAGCAGGAACGTGCCGGTGCAGACGGAGCACACCCAGGTGACGTGGGCGGCCGTCTTGGCGATCCAGCCGGTGACGACGGGGTTGTGCGGCTCGACCACCCGGGCGCCCCGCCCGCCCGGGACGAGCAGCACGTCCAGGGGCGGGTGGTCGTCGAGGGTGTGGTCGGGCAGCACGCGCATGCCCTTGGCGCAGCGCACGGGGCCGGGGCCCTCGGCGATGAGCATCGCGGTGTCCTGGCCGCCGCGCAGCGCCGCGGACACGGTGAAGACCTCCCAGGGGCCCACGAAATCGAGCTCCTCGGCCTGGTCGAAGATGAGCAGTCCGTACGTGGTCACAGGTCGCCTCCCTTGGCGATGGAGTGGAATCGGTCGCGGTAGTCGGAGGGCGCGACGCCCACGCGGCGGTGGAACGTGCGGCGCAGGGTCTCGGCGGTGCCGAAGCCGCAGCGGCGGGCGATGACCTCGACCGGGTCGTCGCTCTCCGCCAGGGCGCGGCGGGCCGCCTCGACGCGTACCCGCTCGACGTACGAGCCGGGTGGGACGCCGAGCTCGGCGGTGAAGCGCCGTTGCAGGTGGCGCGGGCTGAGCCCGGCGTGCGCGGCGAGCTCCTGGATGTCGTGCCGGGCGCCGGGGTCGGCGTGGATGGCCGACACGGCGGCGCGGACGGGGTCGGTGGACGGCTGCGCCGACCACAGCGCCACGCTGAACTGGGACTGGCTGCCCGGCCTGCGCAGGTACATGACCAGCCGGCGGGCCACCTCGAGCGCGACGTCGCCGCCGAGGTCGTCCTCGACCAGGGCGAGGGCGAGGTCCATGCCGGCGGTCACCCCGGCCGACGTCCACACGCGCCCGTCCCTGACGAAGATCGGATCGCTGTCGACCGTCAGGCCGGGGTGCTCCCGGGCGAGCTGGTCGGCGCGCGCCCAGTGCGTGGTGACCCGGCGGCCGTCGAGCAGCCCGGCCGCGGCCAGCAGGAAGGCCCCGCTGCAGACGGAGGTGACCCGGCGGGCCCCGGAGCCGGCGGCGGCGACCCAGGCGGTCAGCCCGGGGTCGTTCCTGGCCTCGTAGACGCCGGTGCCGCCGGCGACGACCAGCGTGTCCACGCCCTCCGGGGACAGCGTGGCGATGCCGTGACCGGCGTGCACGGGCAGGCCGCTGCCCGCGTGGACGAGGCCGGCGGCCGGGGCCACGATCTCGCAGGCGTAGCCGCCCGCCAGCCTGCCGGCCTGCTGGAACACCTCGTACGGGCCGGTCAGGTCGAGCGACTGGAAGCCCTCGTAGACGACGAAGACGATGCGGCGCTGGTTCACCCCTTCACCCTGCTGGCCGCCGGGTGATGGCGTCAACGACCCATGCCCCACAGATCACGCCATAGCTTCAGTGTGGCTGAAGGTGCGTGTTAGGCTTCAGGGCACCTGAAGGTTGGAGGAGGAACACATGGAGCATCTGCTGCTGTCGATCCACGTGGTCGCCGGCATCGTGTTCGTGGGCGGCTCGGCCGTCGCGACGAGCCTGTTCCCGCGATACGTGCCGATCGCCGCGGGCGCGGACATGGACGCGGCCGCCCAGGAAGGGCGCAGCCGGGCCGTGGCCGCGGCGTTGCACCGCATCACACGCGGCTACAGCCTGGCCGGGCTCGTCGTGCCCGCCGCCGGGATCGTGCTGGCCTTCGCGCAGGGCCGTACCGGTGAGATCTGGGTCGTCCTCGCCATGGTCCTCACCGCGGCGGCGGGCCTGCTGCTGGCGGTGCAGATCCACCCGCGCCAGCGCGACGCCCTCGCCACGCCCGGCGACCGCGCGCCGCTGCGCACCCTGTCCATGCTCGCGGGCGTCTACAACGTGGTGTGGACGGTGGTCGTGGTGCTGATGATCGTCCGCCCCGGCGCGGCGGAAGGGGCGTGACGGCGTTGTACGGCAGCCTCCCGTTCCCCTGGAACGACCTGACCCTGAACGCGACGCGCTTCGCCCGCGACCTGGAAGAGCCCGCGATCTTCAACCACAGCATGCGCACCTACCTCTACGGGCGCCTGATCGGCGAGCGGCAGGACCTGCGGCCCGGCCGTGACTACGACGACGAGCTGCTGTTCCTGGCCTGCGTGTTGCACGACACCGGGCTCAGCGAGCCGGGCGACGGCGACCAGCGCTTCGACCTCGACGGCGCCGACCTGGCCGCCGACTTCCTCACCGCCGAGGGCGTGCCGCCCGAGAAGGTGGAGATCGTCTGGGACGCGATCGCCCTGCACCTGTCCCCCGAGATCGCCCTGCGCAAGCGCCCCGAGATCGCGCTCGTGACGGCCGGCGCCGGCTTCGACCTGGGGGCCGCCGAACCCGTCCTCCCGCCCGGGTACGCCGACGAGATCCACGCGGTGCTGCCCCGCCTGCACGCCGCCGCCGTGCTCCATGACGCGATCGTCGGCCAGGCGCTGGCCAAGCCGCAGAAGGCGCCGCCGTTCAGCGTGCCCGGCGAGCTCGTCCGCCAGGCGACCCGCCGTACCTGGCCCACCTGGCGGGAGCTGACCGGGAACTCAGCGTGGGACGACTATGACGGCTACCGGCCGGTCATCGAACCGCCGCCCTGCCCGTCGTCGATGGAGTCCGGCGAGTAGTAGCGGCGCAGCCAGTCGGCCAGCCCGTCGAGCCCGGGGAGCAGGACGCGCTCCGTGATGTTCGCCTGGTCCAGCTTCTGCCTGATCTCGGCCTTGACCCCGGCCGGGATCACCCATCGGTGGCCCAGCCCCTGATGCTCCTCCAGCCACTCCTCGAGCTGGAACGTCGGGTCCGAGAACACCGACAGCACCGACGACTGGTTGACCACCCGTTCGTCCAGCGACGGCGGCTCGAAGAACGCCAGGAACGGGCGGCCGTCACCGCCCAGCCGGTCGAAGCAGGGCAGGTCGGCGGCGACCTCCGCGAGCATCTCGGTGGTGAAGAGCAGGGCGCCCTCGGCGTCGAGCGACTCGCGCAGCGGCTCCGGCAGCAGCCGGTGGGCACCCGCGCAGTCCACCGCGAGCAGCGCGCCGTCCTCGTCCGGCCACGACGCGGTCGTGAAGTGCAGGGCCACGAGCGGCGAGAAGGTCCAGTCCAGCAGGCGCGTGGGCAGGCCGTGGTGCTGCCCCAGGGCCAGCCAGTCCCAGACGGTCGGGCCCGGGGCCTGGCGGTGAGCATATTTACGGAAATTTCGTATCAGGTGCGACTCGACGGCCGCGTAGTCACCCCGGAGCCGGGCCAGGCCCGACATGTGCGAGTACGTGCTGCGCGCCAGGCCCCGGAAGACCAGCGTCGAATGCGCGGGCCCGCCACCGTCGCACCGGCCGGCCTCGCTGATCGCATCGTCCAGTTCGCGCCAGGACGACACCGTAACCACCTTCACCATGGACCCGTTGCCCCTGACCACGCCCTCCACACCTGCCCGCCTCCTCCCCCGTGGACGCACCCCGCGCCCCAGGGGTCCCCGGGGCCTCCCACTCACCGCTGCCCCCTTTCCCACTGCACTTCGACTCAGGTTCGTTGGGGAGGAGGGGCTGACGGGGCTCGGAGGCGAAGGCCCTTCGGCGCGGAGGTTCGTGGGGGCGAAGGTCGTTGCGACGCAGGCCCAGGCGGCACGGAAGCCCTCGCGGGCGAAGGACAGGCGCGGCGCGCAGCCCCGCCCAGCGCACGGGCCCATCCGGCCGCGCAGGCCCGTCCAGCGCGCAGGCCCATCCGTGCGCGGGCCCATCCGGGGCGCAGGCCCATCCGTGCGCGCGGGCCCATCCGGGGCGCGGATGCCTGGGACGTGCGAGCCTTTGTGGAGAGGGGCAGGCGCGGTGACGTGCCCGAACGGGCCTTGGGGGCGCGCAAGGCCTTCGGGCCTTCGGGCCTTCGGGCCTTCGGGCCTTCGGGCCTTCGAGGTTACGGGGTTACGGGGTTACGGGGTGAGTGTTGCTCGGTTGCCGGTGTTGGAGGGGCGGACGTGGATGGGCTCGCCGATGGGCTCTCCCTCCGACAGGAGGTCCAGGGTGCGCTCGTCGTCCGCCAGGGCGAGGAAGCGGGCCCCGCCCTCCACGCGCCCGATCACGAACCCCGTACGCCTCCCGTCCCGCCGGTGCTTGACCGTGCAGGTCTCGATCGTGGCCCGCCCGTGAGGCTGGGGGGCCTGCTCGACGGGGGCCCAGGAGTCGATCTCGGACTGGAGTTCGGCGCTGCGGTCGGCCCGCCAGGGCGCGGGCGCGGTGGAGTAGACGCCCGCGGAGTACTTGCTCAGCGCACCCCCGTTCGCCCCCACCAGCCCGTACGCCCCCGGCAGGGCCCGCACCCGCCGCACCACCTCGGCGATGGCGTGCATCGAGTAGTTGTTGCCCGCACCGCCGAAGAAGGGCAGCCCGCCGGTGACCGTCAGCTCCCGTGACCCGTCCACCGGCAGCCCGAGCCCCTCGCAGACGTTGGAGACGGCGATGGGGAAGCAGCTGTACAGGTCGATGGCCGCCAGGTCGGAGGCCTCGACGCCGGCCTGTTCCAGGGCGTGCCGGACGGCCATCGTGGCGGCCGGGCTCGTGCTGAGGTCGGCGCGGTCCAGCAGGTCGCGTTCGCGCAGGTCGGCGTGGCCGTGCAGGAAGACCCAGCGGTCCTCGGGCACGCCCAGCCGCCGGGCGGCGGCCACGGACATCAGCACGACCGCCGCGCCCTGGTTGACCTTCTCGCGGGCGACGAGGTAGCGGGTGTAGGGGTCGGCGATGAGGCGGTTGCTCTCGGTCGGCGTGACGAGCTCGGCCGCGCCACGCTCGACGGGGGCGGCGGCGTGCGGGTTGACCGCGGCGATCTTGGTGAACGGGGCGAACAGGGCGCCCATGCCGGCCGCGTACTCCTGCCGGGTCTGCCCGAGCCGGGCCCGGCGCGCGTTGTCGAACAGCGCGTACTGGCTGGGCGCGTCCGTCAGCCGGTGCACGATCTGCGCGGGCGAGACGAGCCCGTCGAGGCCGTAGCCCCGGTCCTCCAGGGAGCCTTCGACGCTCTCGCCGAAGTCCGGCCTGTCCTGCGGCGCCGCCCCGGCCAGGTGCTGGGTCGTCGAGATGGCCTCGGAGCCGAAGAGCAGGACGACCTCGGCCGCCCCGGCGGCGATCGTCGCGGCCAGCTCGTTGACCAGGTGCTGGGGCGCCTGCCCGCCGGCGGTCTCGAGGACGGCCCGGCGCGGGGCGGCTCCCACGCGGCCGGCGACCGAGCGCGGGTAGTTGTTCGACCTGCCGAGCGGCGAGGGGATGCCGGGCGCGGAGATCTCGAACTGCCGCACCCCGGCCACGGTGTCGACGGCCGCGGCGACCTCGGCGGGGTCCGCGCCGGTTTCGGCGAGCGCCTCCCTGGCGGCCTCGGCGGCCAGCTCGACGGGCGACAGGCGGCGGTAGCCCGGCTCGCCGATCCGTTCCGAGGACTGCCCGGTCCCGACGACGATCGGCGTAAGAGGGTCAATGTCCGAGACAATCATCCACACGCTCCAACAGACGATACTTCTAGACAATAACCGTGATGGATCCTACGTTCGAAGTGAGGTGGATCACTGCCCGCGCTCCCCCCGATGAGGTGACCTCGCATGTCCCTTGACCACGCGACGACCCGGTTCCTGCAGGAAATGGCCGCCGCCGGCGGCGCGCCGCTGCACGAGTCGACCCCCGAGGAGGCGCGCACCGTCAGCGCGGCGCTGAGCGAGATGTACGGCAAGGGCCCCGACGTGGAAC
This sequence comes from Nonomuraea sp. NPDC049709, assembly GCF_040674815.1. NCBI lineage: Bacteria > Bacillati > Actinomycetota > Actinomycetes > Streptosporangiales > Streptosporangiaceae > Nonomuraea > Nonomuraea sp. NPDC049709. Next base: position 88,510 of record NZ_JBFANM010000032.1, on the reverse strand, counting down.
GCGTCGAAGAGGTCATCATCCCGGCGGAGGACGGCGCCTCGTTCCCCGCCCGCCTCCTGGTCCCGTCCGAGAGCCCGCGCGGCGTCATCGTGTACTACCACGGCGGCGGCTGGGTCCTCGGCACCATCGACGAGTTCGACACCCTGGGCAGGGAGCTGGCCGCGCGGACCGGCTGCGCCGTCGTCCTGGTGGGCTACCGGCTCGCCCCCGAGCACCGCTACCCCACCGCCGCCCGCGACGCCTACGCGGCGCTGCTGTGGAGCGCCGCCCGCCTGCCCGGCCTGCCGATCGTCGTGGCGGGTGACAGCGCGGGCGGCAACCTGGCGGCCGTCGTGACCCAGCGGGCCAGGGACGAGGGCGGCCCGGCCATCGCGCTGCAGGTGCTCGTGTACCCGGCCACCGACTGCGACCTGGACAACGCCTCCTACCGCGACCCGGAGAACCAGCTCCTGCTCACCCGGGACACCATGGTCTGGTTCTGGGACCACTACGTGCCCGATCCCGCCCAGCGGACGAACCCCGACGCCTCTCCGCTGCGCGCCGCCGACCTGTCCGGCCTGCCGCCCGCGGTCGTGCTGACCGCCGAGCACGACGTGCTGCGCGACGAGGGCGAGGCGTACGCCGAGCGGCTGCGCCAGGCGGGTGTGCCGGTCGAGTTCAAGCGCTTCGAGGGTCAGATGCACATCTTCTTCACCATGGTGAACGTGCTGCCCGCCAGCGCCGACGCGCTCGTCATGGTCGCCGCCGCCGTCGAGCGGAGCGTGACATGACACCCCAGGCGAGGTACGACGCCGTGGTCGTCGGGGCGGGCTTCGCGGGCCTGTACATGCTGCACCGGCTGCGCGGCCTGGGCCTGTCCGTACGCGTCTTCGAGACCGGCGACGGCGTGGGCGGCACCTGGTACTGGAACCGCTACCCCGGCGCCCGCTGCGACGTGGAGAGCATGCAGTACTCCTACTCCTTCTCCCCCGAGCTGGAGCAGGAGTGGGAGTGGACCGAGCGCTACCCGTCCCAGCCCGAGATCCTCCGGTACCTGGAGCACGTCGCCGACCGGTTCGACCTGCGGCGCGACATCCGGTTCGAGACCCGGGTGACGCGGGCGGCGTACGACGAGACCGCGCACGTGTGGCGGGTGGAGACCGACCGGGGCGACCGGGTCACGGCCCGCCATCTCGTCACGGCGGTCGGCTGCCTGTCGGCGGCGCGCGTCCCCGACTTCCCCGGCGCCGCCTCCTTCCGGGGTGCGAGCCACCACACGGGGCGCTGGCCGCACGAGGGCGTCGACCTCACCGGGCGGCGGGTGGCCGTCATCGGCACGGGCTCGTCCGGCATCCAGTCCATCCCGGTCATCGCCGAGCAGGCCGCGCACGTGACGGTCTTCCAGCGCACCCCCGACTACAGCGTGCCCGCCTGGAACCGGCCGCTGGAGCCCGAGTACCAGAGCTGGGTCAAGGCGAACTATCCCGGCCTGCGGCGGGCCATGCGCGAGTCCCACACCGGGCTGCTCGATCCCGGCAATCCGGGCTCGGCGCTGGAGGCCGGCGACGAGGAGCGGGCCCGGGAGTTCGAGGCGCGCTGGGCCACGGGCGGAGTCACGTTCCTCGGCGCGTACGGCGACATCGGCATCAGCTCCGAGGCGAACGAGCACGCCGCCGAGTTCGTTCGCGCCAAGATCCGCGAGATCGTGGCCGATCCGCAGGTCGCGGAGAAGCTGTCGCCCAGGAACCATCCGCTCGGCACCAAGCGGATCTGCGTCGACACCGGCTACTACGCCACCTTCAACCGGCCGGACGTCACCCTGGTCGACGTCCGGGAAGACCCGATCATGGAGATCACCCCGACCGGCGTGCGCACCGCCGCCGCCGAGCACCCCGCCGACGTGATCGTGTACGCCACCGGCTACGACGCGATGACCGGCCCGCTGCTGGCCATGGACATCACCGGCAAGGGCGGCCTGTCGCTGCGCCGCAAGTGGGAGGCGGGCCCGCGCACCTACCTGGGGCTGATGACCGCGGGCTTCCCCAACCTGTTCACCGTCACCGGGCCGGGCAGCCCGTCCGTGCTGAGCAACATGATCGTCTCGATCGAGCAGCACGTGGACTGGATCGCGGACTGCGTCGCCCGGCTGCGGGCCGGCGGCGTCGCGGCCATCGACGCCGACCCGCTCGCCGAGGACGCCTGGATGGCGCACGTCAACGAGATCGCCGGGCAGACCCTCTTCGTGCGGGCCGACTCCTGGTATCTCGGGGCCAACATCCCCGGCAAGCCGCGGGTGTTCATGCCGTACGTAGGAGGTGTGGGGGTGTACCGGGAGAAGTGCGACCAGGTGGCGGCGGACGGCTACGAGGGGTTCGTGCTCTCCTCGTGAGTCAGCCGGCGAACAGCTGGGTGAGCTTCAGGAACAGCTCGTACACCCCGTACGTGAAGGGCAGCCCCACCCACGCCCACGCGAGCACCATCAGCCCGGTACGCCGGCCTGTCTCCTGGGAGTTCATACCGTCTGTCCCTTCTCCGTCGCCTGCGGGTCGAGCCGCTGCGCGGGCCGCTCGTGATACCTGTCGTGCACCGGCCGGATCAGCTCGTTGGCCAGGAAGCCCACCGCGAGCAGCCCGATCATGATGAACAGCGAGGTGGTGTAGAGGTCGGGCCCGGACCGCCCGGCGGCCTTCTGCGCGTCGGCGATGGCGTTGACGATCAGCGGGCCGAGCACCCCCGCGGTGGACCAGGCGGTGAGCAGGCGGCCGTGGATGGCCCCGACCTGGTAGGTGCCGAAGAGGTCCTTGAGGTAGGCGGGCACGGTCGCGAAGCCGCCGCCGTAGAAGGACAGGATGCCCAGCGCGGAGATGATGAACAGCGGCTTGGACGCGTCGCCCCACAGGGCGATGACGAGGTACAGCAGCGCGCCGGCGCCCAGGTAGACGCGGTACATGTTCTTGCGCCCGATCAGGTCCGAGGTGGAGGACCAGACGAAGCGGCCGGCCATGTTCGCCAGCGACAGCAGCGCGACGAAGCCCGCCGCCGCCCCCGCCGCGACGGCCGCCGTGGTGCCGGTGAAGAAGTCCGTGATCATCGGCGCGGCCTTCTCCAGGATGCCGATGCCGGCGGTGACGTTGCAGCACAGCACGACCCACAGGCAGTAGAACTGCGGGGTACGGATGGCGTTGCGGGCCGAGACGTCGGCCGTGGTGATCAGCGGGCGCAACTTGACCGTGCGCGGCCGCCGGCCCTTCGGCGGGGACCAGCCCTCGGGCGGGACGCGGACCAGGAGCACGCCCATCGTCATGAAGGCGGCGTAGACCAGGCCGTGCACGAGGAACGTCGTGGCGATCCCGGTCGTGGTGGGGCCGAAGGAGGCCAGCATCTGCGCCGACCAGGGCGAGGCGATCAGGGCGCCGCCGCCGAACCCCATGATCGCGATGCCGGTGGCCATGCCCGGCCGGTCGGGGAACCATTTGATCAGCGTCGAGACCGGCGAGATGTAGCCGATGCCGAGCCCGATGCCGCCCACGACGCCGTAGCCGAGCACGACCAGCCAGTACTGCCCGGTGGCCACGCCCAGCGCCGAGAGCAGGAAGCCGGAGGAGAAGCAGGCCATCGACACGAACATCGCCCACCGGGGCCCGTTGCGCTCCACGAGCGTGCCGCCGAAGGCCGCCGACAGGCCGAGCATGACGATGCCGAGCTGGAACGGCAGCGCGCTCTGCGTGCCGGAGAGCCCGAGCGAGGATTCGAGCGGGGGTTTGAAGACGCTCCACGCGTACGCCTGCCCGATGGCCAGGTGCACGGAGAGCGCCGCGGGCGGCACGAGCCAACGGCTCCAGGTGGGCGCCGCCACGCTACGGGAACGACTGAGGAAGCCTGCGGGGCTCACGGACCTCGTACTGTCTGCCACGCACCACCGGTATCACATACGGTATGCAGTATTGAAAAGGCGGATGATCTTTACGGCGAACGGTCAAATCTCGTCGACGAACGGCCAGGGTAGTCCATCGTAATCTTGGGACGGACGAGAAGGGGTGGGCCGCATGGAGCCAGAGGTCAGGACAGCGGCGGGCGGCCTGCGAGGCCGGGCCGAGGACGGCGTGGCGGTCTTCCGCGGCATCCCGTTCGCCCGGCCACCGCTCGGCGAGCTGCGGTTCGCCGCCCCCGTGCCCGCCGAGGCGTGGGACGGCGCGCGCGACTGCGCGGCCTTCGGGCCGCCACCGCCCCAGGCGCCCTCGCCGATGGGCGTGCCCGTGGCGGAGCGGAGCGGGGAGAACTGGCTGACGGTCAACGTCTGGTCGCCGTCCCTGGACGCCGCGGCGGGGCTGCCGGTGATGGTGTGGATCTACGGGGGCGCGTACCGCAGCGGCGACGCCGGCGAGTCCGTCTACGACGGCGCGGTGCTCGCCCGCGAGGGGAACGCGGTCGTGGTCACGCTCAACTACCGGGTGGGGATGGAGGGGTTCGCCCACATCGAGGGGGCGCCGGCCAACCGGGGGCTGCTCGACCAGGTGGCCGCGCTGGAGTGGGTGCGGGACAACGTGGCGGCGTTCGGGGGCGATCCCGGGCGGGTGACGGTGTTCGGCGAGTCCGCCGGGGCCGGGTCCGTGGCCGCGCTCATGGCCATGCCGCGCGCGGCGGGGCTGTTCGGGCGCGCGATCGCGCAGAGCGTCCCCGGGACGTACTTCTCCGCGCCGCTGGCCGCCGACATCGGCGCGGTCCTGGCCGCCGAGCTGGGCCTGCGGCCCACCGTCGCCGACCTCGCCGCCGTGGCGCCCGACCGGCTCGTCGCCGCCGCCGACGCGGTGACGGCCAAGATGCCCGAGTACGAGGACCTCTGGGGCCCGGTCGCCCGCACCGTCACCCCGTTCTCCCCCGTCGTGGACGGCGACGTCCTGCCCCGCGACCCCTGGGCGGCGCTGGCGGACGGGGCGGCCCGCGGGGTCGAGCTGATCGTGGGCCACAATCGGGACGAATACCGCCTGTTCACGCAGACGGGAAGGTCGGCGGGGCCTTCGGCCGACGTCCTGCTGCGTACGTTCGCGCCCGGGCTGCCCTACCGGGACGCCTTCCCCGGGGCGGAGCCCGAGCTGCTGGGCGAGCTGGTCCGCTCCGACTGGCTGTTCCGCATGCCCTCCCTGCGCCTGGCCGACGCGCAGGCGGCCGGGGGCGGACGGGTGCACGCGTACGAGCTGACCTGGGCCAGCCCCGTCATGGGCGGCGCGCTGGGCGCCTGCCACGCCCTCGACGTGCCGCTGGTCTTCGGCAACCTGGACAGCGGGATGGGCCGGTTCTTCCTCGGCGACTCCGCGCCGGCCGAGGCCGAGAGCGTGTCGGCCGATTTCCGCCGCACGTGGACGGCCTTCGCGGCGGGCGAGGGGCCCGGGTGGGCAGCGTACGAGCCCGGGCGGCACCTGGTCCGCCTCTTCGACACCCAGCCGTCCGTCGTGCCCTATCCGGAGGAGACCTCACGCCGCCTGTGGTCCGCCCACCGGTTCGGCGAACTCCCCCTCCTCACCTGAAGCCCCCTACCGAACATTATTCTGTAGTGTGGTGTGGCATGACGGACATCTTCGACGACCTCGCAGCCGAGTACGAGCAGCTCGACGCCGTCCTGACCACCCTCACCCCCGCCCAGTGGGCCCACCCGTCGGCGGCCGCCGGCTGGACCGTCTCCGACGTGGTCCTCCACCTGGCCCAGAGCGAGGAGCTGGTCATCGCCTCGATCGCCGGCGAGCTGGCCGACCGCAGGTCCCCCGGCGAGGTCGACGCCATGGCCGACGCCCTCGTGGCCGCCGAGCGCGACATCTCCCCCGCAGACCTGCTGGCCCGCTGGCGCGCGGCCGCCTCCGCCACGCCCGGCTCCCTCCGCGCCCATCCCAAGGGCAGCCGCCTGACCTGGGTGGCCGCCTCCCTGTCCCCGGCGACGCTGGCCACCACCCGCCTGGCCGAGCACTGGGCCCACGCCTACGACATCACCGCGCCGCTGGGCATCGCCTATCCCGACACCTCGCGGCTGCGCCACATCGCCTGGCTGGGGCACCGTACGCTGCCGTACGCGTTCGACGTCGAGGGCCTCTCGGGCGGGCCCGTCCGGTGCGAGCTCACCTCGCCCGACGGCGACCTGTGGCACCTCGGCGATCCCGACGCCCCCTCGGTCATCACCGGACCGGCGGCCGACTTCTGCCGGGTGGGCGCCCGGCGCCTCACCCCCGCCGACTCGGCGCTGAAGGCCACCGGCCCGCACGCCGCCGAGGCCCTGTCCGTCCTGCGCAACTACGCCTTCTGACCCCTTTGCCGGGGTGCGGCTGAGCCGGCATCCCGAGCATGTTTCACTCGTCGACCAAAATGGCGACAGGCTAGGGAAACCCCTAGGTCACCTCCTCTGGCGGAGCCGCGCGCCCGGTGAAAGCGTTCCGGTATCCGGGCGCGGGAGCCGATCCCCCGCGCCCGCACGCAGACGACGACCCGGGGTGGGTGGAAGACATGACCGAGCCATCAGGTGCGGCGGCGAAGCAGGAGCTCCAGGACTTCCTGCGCACGGCGGACAGGCTGACGCTCGACGACAGGAAGCTCCTGGTCCAGCAGGCGCTGCTGCTCATCGAGCAGAACTACGTACATCTGCCGCTGAAGGCCGCGATGCACGCCGTGAACCCGGTGCAGCGGCTGCGGCTGCTCGCCGTGCGGCTGAACCGGCAGACGCCGAGGACCATGGGTCCGGAATGGCGCTTCCACGCGGAGATGTCGGAGATCTTCCACTCCGTACGCGACCTGCACACCAACTACATCCTGCCCCTGCCGTACGCCGGCAAGATCGCCTACCTGCCGTACCTGATCGAGGAGTACTACGTCGGCGAGGAGCGCCACTACGTGGTGACCAGGACGGTCGCGGGCTTCTCCGCCCCCGGGTTCGCCCCCGGCGTGGAGGTCACCCACTGGAACGGCATCCCGATCGACCGGGCGGTGGACATCAACGCGGCCCGGTTCGCGGGCAACAACCCGGCGGCCCGGCACGCGCGCGGCCTGCAGTCCCTGACGATCCGGCCGCTGCGCCTGCACGTGCCGCCGGACGAGACCTGGGTCGTGCTGACGTACGTCGGCGCCGACGGCATCCGCCGCGAGCTGCGGGAGAGCTGGCGGGTCGACGACAACCAGCCGTCCTTCGTGGACGCCGACCAGCTCAGCGTCGCCGCCGTCGCCCAGGGCCTCGACCTCGGCGCGGACGAGATCGGCCGGGCGCTCAAGATGTTGTACATCCCGGAGGCCGTCTCGACGCAGGAGATCGTGGGCGGCACCGAGCTGACGGCCGAGCCCGCCGCGCCGGGCGCCGACATCCCGACGTCCATGCCGGGCTTCTTCCGGGCCAAGAGCGTCGACACGCCGTCGGGCATCTTCGGGCACATCCGCATCTTCAGCTTCAACGTCAACGACCCGGACGCGTTCGTAGCGGAGTTCCTCCGGCTCGTCGCGCTCCTGCCACAGAACGGGCTCATCGTGGACGTGCGCGGCAACGGCGGCGGGCACATCCACGCCAGCGAGTTCCTGCTGCAGACGCTCACGCCGCGCCCGATCGTGCCGGAGCCGACGCAGTTCATCACGTCCGCCCTGAACCAGCGGATCTGCAAGCAGCACCAGGAGAACCCCACCGGCCAGATCGACCTCGGCCCCTGGTGCCCGTCCATGGAACAGGCGCTGGAGATCGGCGCCGTCTTCTCCGGCAGCTTCCCCATCACCCCGGCGGGCGGGGCCAACGCCATCGGCCAGCGGTACTTCGGCCCGGTCGTCCTGGTCACCAACGCCCTCTGCTATTCGGCGACCGACATCTTCGCCGGCGGCTTCCAGGACCACAAGATCGGCCCGATCCTCGGCACGGACGACAACACCGGCGCGGGCGGCGCCAACGTGTGGACCCACGAGCTGCTCAAGGTCCTGCTCGAACTGCCCACGCCCGTGCCCGACAACCCCTACCGGCCGCTGCCCGGGCAGGCGAACATGCGGGTGTCGGTACGGCGTACGCTGCGGGTCCACGAGCTCGCCGGCACACCCGTCGAGGACCTCGGGGTGGTGCCCGACTTCCGCCACCAGATGACCCGCAAGGACGTCCTGCAGGACAACGCCGACCTGCTCACGCGGGCGGGGGAACTGCTCGCGGGACGGCCGGTGCGGCGGCTCGACGTGCAGGTCTCCGGGGCGGCCGGCGAGCTGACGCTCACCACGCGGCTGGTGGACCGGGCCGACGTCTACCTGGACGGCCGGCCGGTGGCGTCGGTGAACGTGACCCGGGAGGTCACTACCGTGCCGGTGCCGGGGGCCGGGTCGGCTCATGTCATCCGGGTGGAGGGCTTCCAGGACGGCGACCTCGTCGCCTCCCGCACGATCCTCCCGCACTGACCCACCGGGACGATCCTGCCGCACGGTCCTGCCGCCCCACCCCCATCCCTCTGCCGCCTCACCACCCACCGCTGCCACCCCACCGCTCAGCTCAGTCGCCCCACCGCTATGTCGCCCTCGCCAGCGGCTCCTGGCCGCTCGGAGGGCACCTGCGGCACCGTGCGCAGGGCCTCGGGTGCGGGCGCGCAGGCGCGTCAGACCCGAAAGGCATCGGGAGCGCGGGGGTGAGGCGCGGGGGCGGGGTGCGGGGCACACGGGGTACGTGAGGACGGGGGCGGGGTGCGGGGCACACGGGGCATGCGGGACCTGCGGGACCTGCGGGACCTGCGGGGAGCCAGACCCGCGCGGGGCCAGACCAGCGGGGGCGCGGGACCCGCACGGACCAGCGGGCGGCGCGGAGGGCGCGGGGCGCCAGGGTGCTCATCGGCCAGGGCGGGTGCCTGGTCGTGGGGAGCGCCGGCCCGGTCTGGTCGGTGGAAGCGGGTGGCCGGCCATGGCGCTGTCGGCCTCGGCGACGAGCGGGCAGGCGCGGTGGCGTTGCCAGCCGTCCCGGAGGCGGCGGACCTCGTCGCGCACCCGGGCCGAGGCGATCAGCCGTACGTCGTCGCTGAGGCCGAGGGCGGTGGCGGCGGCCTGCTCCGGGTCGCCGGCCCGCAGGTACGCGTGCGCCGCCCGCAGGCCGATCAGGGCACGGGTGCGCAGCTCGACGGGGCGGCGGGCGTTCATGGAGGCGGTGAAGTGGCGGGCGGCGGTGGCGTGGTCGCCGAGCTGGGTGAGGGTCAGGCCGATCTGGTGCTCCAGGGATTCGCGCCGGTAGTTGCCCGTCCACTCCGTCTCCGGCGGGGAGTCGGCCCGTTCGAGCTGGGTCTCGGTGCTGCGGAGGAGGTTCAGGGCGTCCCAGCGGGTGCCGGCCGCCGCGTGCGCCTCGGCGCGCATGCCGGTAATCCAGGCCAGCGTGCGGCGGGGGCCGTGCCCGCCGAGGGCGGAGGCGGCGGCGTCGGCCAGCGCCAGCGCCTCGCCGTCGTGCCCGAGCTCGGCGGCCTGCACGGCCATGCTGCGTAACGCCGTCGCCCGCAGCACCAGGTCGCCGGCCTCGTCCGCGAGCCGTACGGTGCTGATGTAGTAGCGCTGGGCGAGCGCGTTCGCGCCCGCGTCCATGGCCATGTAGGCGGCCAGGTAGCTCAGCTCGGCCGCGGCGGTGAACAGGTCGGGGCGGGTACGGCCGGTCGCCTCGTGCAGCAGGGGCGTGACCTCGCGCGACAGGTACGCGGCGACCGCGACGCGGGCGTGGCCGCCGCCGTACTGGTCGTCCAGGTCGGCGAAGCTGGCGGTGGCGGCGCGGATACGGGCCACATCGCCCGCGCCCAGCCTGCCGGCGGAGCCCGGGGTCCGGACGGCGGCTCGGTGGCCGGACAGTCCGGAGAGCGCCGCCAGCGTGAACGTGCCGGCGGTCAGTACGGTACGGCGGTTGAGCAGGTCGTCCTCCCCCAGCGTGGCCAGGCGGGCGACCGGGTCGCCGCGCCACGGGTCGTCGACGGGCGGCGCCGTTCCGGGATCCGGCCAGCCGAGATGCGTCGGGGAGAGCTCCGGCCGGGCGAGGCGGCGCCGGAACGCCTCCACGGCGGCGCGGATCGCCTCGGGCCTGGGAACGGTGCCGGTCAGCCAGTGCCCCACCGCCGAGCGGTCATAGTGGATCCGCTCCCCAGTCTCGGCGGCGACGGCGTTGACGTGCTGCGCGGTGGCGGCGTGCGTCCAGCCGGCCTCCTCGATCAGCGCGGCGAGGGCCCCGTTGACGACGGGGCGGGTACGCCGTGGCGGCATCGCAGCTTCACATCGCTTCACATCGCGGTGCTCTCGACGATCCGCCGTACTCAGCGCACCGTCAATAGTGCGGACCGTGATGCCCACGGCATCAGCGGTCTCCCGGACCGGCCGATACGAGGATGGTGCACGAGTGAGCGGTCCCGCGGACAGCGGCCCCTGGCGCATGAGCCGCGACAGCGGCCCCGAACGCATGAGCTGCGACAACGGCCCCGGGCACGCCAACAGCGACCCCGAGCCCGGCCACCCGGCCCAGGACGACGGGCCTCGGGGGCGCGTGAACAGCACGCCCGAGCCCGGCCACCCGAGCCGGGACGACGAGCCTTGGCGCGTGAACCGCGACGGCGGGCAGTCCGGGATGGAGGCCGGGGCGCCGGCCGAGGTGGCGCAGGCCGAGTTGCTGGCCGCGCTGGCGGGCCGGCCGCTGGTCGCCGTCGGCCGGTTCAGCACCGCCCTGCGGACCGGCTACACCGGCCCGGCCCCCATCGAGGCCCTGCGTCCCGCCCTGAGCATCGGCTGCTACTCGGCGTGGGACCCCGCCCTGCCGGGCATGGTCGTCGCCGCCGAGGACCGCACCCGCGTACGCTCGGTGGCCGAACGGCAGGGCTGGCTCCGCCGCGTACGCCACGACGCCGCCCGCCACCTGGTCAAGCTCGACCGCCCGCCGGTCATCTCCGCCTGGTACGCCGGCACCCAGCTGCACGAGCTGGCCGGCCCCGGCGGCACCGTCGCGGCGATCGACGCCGGCGTACGGGCCACGATCGAGGCCAGGCACCTCTTCGACGACCTGCTGCGCGCGGCCGGCGTGCCCGCCGTGGCGCGGATCCGCTGCGTGCCGGCCGAGCGGCTGCCGAGCCTGGCGGAGCTGCGGCGCGCGGTGGGCACGGAGCGGGTCGTGGTGCAAGCGGGGGCGGGGTCCGGCGGGCACGGCACCGTGGTCGTGTCGGGTGAGGAGGACATGGCGCGGGCGGCGCGGCTGCTGGGGCCGTACCGGGTGGCGGCGTACGTGGACGGCTGGCCCTGCGCCGTCACCGTCCTCAGCGTCCCGGACGGCGCCGGCGGGGTGAGCGTGTACGTGGACCGGCCGTCGCACACGGCTGCCGGCGTCGCCGAGCTGGGCGCCGGCCCGCTGTCCTGCGCCGGCCACGACTGGTCCCGCCCCTGGCCGGTCCCGGCCGCCGCGCTGCTCATCGAGTGCGCGGAACGCATCGCGGTCTGGGGCTGGCGCCGCTACGGCGTGGCGGGGCTGTTCAGCCTGAACGCCCTGCTCACGCCGGGCGAGCGGGTCTATCTGTCGGCCATCAAGTGGCGGCACGACGCGAGCACCGAGGTCTCGGCGGTCAACCAGCAGGTGATCGGCGTGCCCCCGTTCGTCCTGGCCCACCTGGCCGTGATGCTGGGCGGCCCGGTGAGCTGGCTGGCGGACGCGCAGGAGTTCAACCAGCTCAGCCTGCTCCGTGCCACCCAGCGCGGCGGGCCGTTCTCGATCAGGGTCCGCCTGAGCCGTGAGTCGCCGGTACGGGTGGCGACCGGCCAGGGCTCGGGCGTGTACCGGCTCGACCGCGCCGACCGCCCGCGCTGGGTCCGGCGCGCCGCCCACCCGTCGCATGCCCGCGCCGACCAGGGAGAGTTCCTGCTCGCCGACCTGCCCGCGCCGGACGTCGTCTGCCACCCGGGCGCCGACCTCGCCACCATCGAGGGCGTCACGGAGGGCGTCACCCAGCCCTTCCACGGCCCCGCCAGCGCCTCCCCCTTCACCCGCCGCATCGCCGCCGCCCTCGACCAGCTCCTCGTCCCCCACAACCCCTGACAACCCCCACGCGCCCGCCGGCCGAGGGCAGGGGGCATGCGGGTCAGGGGGTGGACAGGATGTGGGTGAGGGCCTGCAGCGTGTCCACGGGAGTGCCTGGGGGCGGGGAGACGCGGAGGACGGGTTCGCGCAGGTCGAGCGGTGCTCTGGCCGTCGGTACGACGCTGACGAGCAGGGACGCCTCGGCCGCCCGGGCGGCGGCGCGCTCGGCCGTGTCGCCTGACGGGGGTATGAGCGTCACCAGGGCCGACGGCTCGTCGAGCGGCTCGGCCACGCGCCAGCCGCCCGCCCCGTCGAGCAGCTCGCGGGCCGTGCGTCCGAGCTCGGCCAGGTGCGCGTGGACGGCCGCTGGGCCGAGCGCGTGGTGCTCCAGGACCGCCACGCCGAGCCCGGCCCGAGCCGCGACGGCCGCTTCCGAGCTCTCGTAACGCGCCGCCCCGGGCACCGGCACCGGCTCCCCGCCCTCCCACGGCGCCTCGCCGCCTCCGCGCGCCCGCGCCCCGTCGTCCCGTGACAGGCCGCAGGCCCCCGGCGCGACGTCCCCCCACGACCCCTCGCCGCCTCCGGACGCCCGCACCCCGCCGTCCCGTGACAGGCCGCAGGCCCCCGGCGCGAGGCCCTCCCACGGCGGGTCGGGCCACACGTGGCCGCCGAGCGTAGGGGCCGGGGCGTCCATGGCGGGGGTCAGGCCGGGGGCGATCAGGAAGCCGACGCCGCGCGGGCCGGCCAGCCACTTGCGCGACGTCCCCACGTACGCGCCGGCCCCCGTCCCCCGCACCTCCACGTGCCCCAGCGACTGGCAGACGTCCAGCACGAACGGCACGCCCGCGCGGCGGCACAGCGCCCCGATCTCGACCGCCGGCTGCACCACCCCGCGATGGGAGCCGATGTGGGAGACGACCACCAGGTCCAGGCCCGCCGACAGCCGGGCGCGCAGCCCGTCGGGGTCGATGCGCGTGTCGCCGTCCACCGGCAGCTCGACCAGGTGCCAGCCGTGCCGGGCGGCCAGGCGGCGCAGGAGCATGAGCGTGCTGCCGTACTCGGTGCGCGTGCAGCCCACGCGGGCGCCGGCACCGAGCCGCCAGCCGCCCAGCAGCGCCGCCATCGCCGCCGTCCCGCTCTCCAGGAAGGCCACGTCACCCGGCCTGGCCCCGACCAGCGCGGCCAGGGCCTCCCGGGAGGTGGCGAGATCGGGGACCGCTCCGTAACCGCCGAGCTCGCGCTCCAGCCGCAGGTGCGCCACGACCGCGTCGAGCACCCGGTCGCTGGGCACGTTGCAGCCGGCCGCGTCCAGGTGGCCGGGCGGTGCCACGCTCCTGGCCGCCCGCCACGCCTCCCCCACCCCTGCTCCCGCCCCCGGCGCGGGACCGGGGGCGTCGAAAGGCCGGGGAGCGCGGATGGGGTCGAGGGTCACGCTTCGGCCAGGATCAGGGTGAAGTCGCCGGCCGGGTCGGTGTAGCGGCGCCGTACGTGGAAGCCGGCCGCCTCCAGCTCCTCCCGCAGCCCCTCCGGCCGGAACTTGGCGCTGATCTCCGTACGCATCTCCTCCCCCGCCGCGAACTCCACCTCAAGCCCGAGCCCGCCGACCCGCACCCGCATGGCCCGGGTCGCCCGCAGCCGCATCTCGATCCAGTCCTGCTCCGGGTCGTACACCGCCACGTGCGCGAACGCCTCGGGGTCGAAGTCCGCGTCCAGCTCCCGGTTGATCACCCGCAGCACGTTCCGGTTGAACTCGGCCGTCACCCCCGCCGCGTCGTCGTAGGCCGCCACCAGCCGTCCCGTGTCCTTCACCAGGTCGGCCCCCAGCAGGAACGTGTCCCCCGGCCGCAGCGTGGCCCGCAGATCGTTCAGGAAGGCCGCGCGGGCGACCGGTTCGAGGTTGCCGATCGTGCCGCCGAGGAAGGCCACCATCCGCCGCCCGGTGCGGGGCAGCAGCGCGAGGTGCCGTTCGAAGTCGGCGCACACCCCGAGTACGGCCAGCCCGGGATAGCGCCCGGCCAGCCGCCGCGCCGCCGCCTCCAGGGTGACCGCGTCCACGTCCACCGGCGTGTAGCCGCGCAGCGTGCCCGCCGCCGACAGCGCGTCCAGCAGCAGGACGGTCTTCTCGCTGGTGCCCGAACCCAGCTCGACCAGCGTGTCCGCGCCGGCGACCGCCGCCACGTCCTTGGCCCGCGCCCGCAGGATGGCCAGCTCGCGGCGGGTCGGGTAGTACTCGGGCAACCGGGTGATCCGGGAGAACAGCTCGCTGCCGGCGGCGTCGTAGAACCACTTGGGCGGCAGCCACTTGGGGGACGACGTCAGGCCGTTCCGCACGTCCTTCTCCAGGGCCTGGCGCAGGTAGTCGCGGTCGAGGTGGTTGATCACATGCACGGTGGACTGGCTGACGGGCACGAAGCCTCCTGGAGTGAGATCACAACGGCTGGACGCGTACGTCGTCGCGGGTGACGGTCAGCAGGCTGCGCTCGGGTACGGCCTGCCAGCCCGGCAGGTCGTCGAGCGGCTCGCTGGCCACCAGCACGCCGTCGTGGGTTCGATGGTGGAACAGGGTGTCGCCCCAGACGGTCGCGGCGATGGACGCGCCGTCGCAGGCGAGCAGGTTCAGGCGGGCGGCGGGGTCCTTCTCCCCGGCCCGTACGACGACCTCGGCCAGCGCCTCGCCCAGCCCGGCCCCGGCGCGCCCGCGCTGGAAGACGGCCGCCGCGACCCAGGCGGCGTCGCAGGTGCTCTCGGCGCCGTCGGCGAGATCCTTGACCGCGTCCCTGGCGACGCGGCCGTTGTGGCTGATCAGCCAGGTCCGGTCGGCGAACGGCGCGGTGGCGCTCTCCTCGACCGGCATGCCCACGGTGGCCGAGCGCACGGCCGCCAGCAGGCAGGTCGAGCGGGCCACCTCGGCGAGGGCGGGCAGGTTGGCGTCGGTCCAGATGGGCACGGCACGGCGATAGCGCACCGGCTCGGCGCGGCGGGGGTCGTACCAGCCCATGCCGTACCCGTCGACGTTCATCAGGCCGGCCCGCTGGCGGCGGGGGGCGTACGACTGCTTGAGCAGCCCGTGCTCGGGCTCGTGGATCAGCGAGGTGAGCGGGCGGGCGGCGCCCAGCCAGGCGGCGTGCCTGCACACCTCAGACCAGCTCCGACCGGGCGCAGCGGAAGCCGGTGAAGATCTGCCGCCGGATCGGGTAGTCCCAGTTCCTGAACGTGGTCCGCACCGCCGCCGGGTCGGCCGCCCACGAGCCGCCGCGCAGCACGCGGTATTCCTCGCCGAAGAACACCTCGCTGTACTCCTTGTACGGGAAGCTGCGGAAACCCGGGTAACCGCGGAACCAGGAGCCGGTCCACTCCCACACGTCCCCCACCATCTGCTCGGCGCCGTAGGCGGAGGCCCCGGCCGGGTACGCGCCCAGCGGCGCCGGATGCGCGGCGCGGTGGCCGAGGTTCGCCAGGGAGGGCCCCGGGTCGGCCTCGCCCCAGGGGTACCGGCGCGAGCGCCGCTCCCGCGGGTCCCAGCCGCACGCCTTCTCCCACTCGGCCTCGGTGGGCAGCCGCTTGCCGGCCCACCTGGCGTAGGCGTCGGCCTCGTACCAGGACACGTGCTGGACGGGCTCGTCCATCGGGACCGGCTCCGTGCGGCCGAAGCGGTTGCGCCACCAGGAGCCGCCGTCCCTGGTCCAGAACAGCGGGCCGGTGGCGCCGCTGCGCTGCCGCCACTGCCAGCCCTCCGGGGTCCACCAGCGCGGGTCGTCGTACCCGCCGTCCTCGATGAAGGCCGCGTACGCGGCGTTGCCGACGGGGAGCCGGTCGATCCAGTAGCCGGGCAGGTCCACCCAGGTGGCCGGCCGCTCGTTGTCATAGGCCCACGGCAGCGTGTCGGTGCCCATGAGGAAGGGGCCGGCCGGGACGTGCACCTCCTCGGGGCCACCGGGGCGGCCGGGCGGCAGGTCGCCGTCGCGTACGAGGCCGGGCTGCCCCGAGAGCTGGAGGGTGGCGAGCATGGTCTCGTCGTGCTGGTGCTCGTGCTGGATCACCAGGCCGAACACGAAGCCGTCGCGGTGCAGCGGGGAGGGGGCCTCCAGGTCGACGGCGTCGAGCACGTCGAGCACCCGCCCGCGCACGCCCTCGATGTAGCGGCGGGCCTCGGCCGGGCCCAGGAAGGGCAGGCTGGGGCGGTCCTTGCGCGGGGTCTTGAACGCGTCGTAGATGTCGTCGATCTCGGGGCGCAGCGGCGTGATGCCCCCGGCCTCGCGCAGCACCCAGAGCTCCTCGTAGTTGCCCACGTGCGCCAGGTCCCACACCAGGGGTGACATCAGCGGCGAGTGCTGGCGTACGAGAAGGTCGTCGTCCGCCTCCGTGTAGGCGAGCGACCGGTCGCGCACCGCGATGAGCTCCTTGGCGATGCGTTCCTTGAAGTCGTTCATAGCAGTCCTTCGTCGAGCCAGGCCGGGGCCGCACGCCCCGGCGTCGGGTCCATCAGGTCGGCCGCCGGCGAGCGGCCCGTCGTCACGTGCCGGTCGGCGAACGCGGCCACCTCGCCGACCAGGCCGGGGCCGGCGCCGAGGCGGGGCAGCGCCTCCAGCGCCGCGCGGAAGGCCACCTCGGCGGTCCGGCGCAGGCGGGGATCGGCCAGACCACAGCGCGCCGCGCTGCCCCAGAGATCCGGGTACGCCCCCTGGTACGGCTCCACGGCGGCCATCGCGGCGTCGGCGGCCCGGTCGTCGGCGACGAGGGCGTGGGTCACGGCCACGCAGACCGGCCAGGCCGCCGGTTGCTGCGCGTCGAGGTAGCGGATCTCCAGCCAGCCGCGGGGGCGGACCGGGGGGAAGACGGTGGTGGCGTGGTAGGCCAGGTCCTCGGCGGTGGGGCGGCGGCCCCCGGCCCCGTCCAGCCAGTCGCGGAACGTCGAGCCGTCGTGGACGGGGCGGTAGCTCTCGTCGTCCTCGCGTACCAGCATGAGGCGGGCGTCCAGCAGGTACTCGGCCCAGTCCGCGGCGGGGTCGCCCGTGGCGGGCACGGGCGAGGTCCTGGTGGGGTCGAGGTTGTCCCAGACGGCCTGGCGGCCCGACATCCAGCCGCACGGCCGGCCGCCGCTCAGCGGCGAGTTGGCGAAGGCCGCCAGCAGCACGGGACCGAGCGCGTGGGCGCGTTCCCACCGGGTCGCGGGGTGCTCGCCGAAGTCCAGGTTGACCTGGATGGACGCGGTCGAGCACATCATGAGCGCCCCGTACGGCACGCCGAGGTATTCGGCCATCGCCTCGTACCGGGGCAGGGTCAGCTGGCGGCGGGCCGCGCGTACGGGATCGAGGCCCACCCCGGCCAGCACCAGGCCGGCCGCCCGCAGCGCGTCGCGCACGGCGGCCACGTCGGCGGCCAGGCGGGCCACCGTGCCGGGCAGCGGGCCGGCCGGTCCGGACAGTTCGAGCTGGCCGCCCGGCTCGAACGTCACCCGGCTCCCGCCCGGCAGCTCCGCGGGCAGCGCCCGCTCGGCCCGGGCCAGCGGGACGTGCCTGGCGGCCTCCGTACGGTCGAAGACCAGGAACTCCAGCTCGACCCCCACCTGGTCAGTGGGGGCGGGACGGAAGCAGCGGCGCGCGAAGTCCGCCACCTCCGAGGCGTCCCGCAGCGGTGCGCTCTCGGCCGTGACCCCGATCATCGTCTCCCCCTCGCCGCAGACTCCGGAGCTATAGATCCGCGAGGGGCGCGATCGTTACAGACGAATTTCGTGTAACGGATGGGGTGTGCCGGGCACTAGTTCACATGGAGCTGCGACCAATGGGCTGCGACGAGGTGCTGACGCTGCTCACGGACTTTCTGGAGGAGGCGCTCCCGGCCGACCGGCATCGGGTCGTCGCGGACCATCTGGGCGCGTGCCCGGCCTGCTCGGGGTGGCTGGCGCAGGTCCTCGCCACGATCGCGGCCCTGAGGTGCCTGCGCGACGGCGTCGTCCCGCCGCCGGTGCTGGCCGCTCTGCACGAGAGCTTCGCCAGGTGAGGAGGCTCAGGACCGGTGGTGCTCGCGGAAGGCGGACATGAGCCGGTCGCGCACGTCCGCGGACAGTTTCTCCGGCGGCTGGTCGCCGAGGGCCGTGATGGTGGCCCGGAACTGCCCGAAGTAGCGCTCACACCCCTCGCAGCAGGACAGATGCGCCTGTACGCCGTCGCGTGACGGCTGGTCGAGGGCGTCTTCAAGGTAGGCGGTGAGGAGTTCCACCAGTTCGTCGCAGGTGAACCGCTTCACGACGTTGACCGCCCTTGTCTCTGGGATGAACCGTTTCACTTATTGTCGCCGCTGCGCGGACCGGATGGCGCGCCGCGGTTTTCGGACCCGCTATTCGGGCTGCTTGACGGAGTCGTAGTAGTCCGCCAGCCAGCCGCGTACAGCCGTGCGGGCACGATGCAGCAGGACCCGCTGGTTGGCCGCGGAGATCTCCAGGATCTCGCAGACCTCGTCGGAGGTGCAGCCCTCCACGTCGCGCAGGGTGATCACGATCCGCTGGCGGGGCGGCAGCCGGGCCAGGGCCTCGGCGATCAGCGCGCGCACCTCCGCGGCCAGCGCCTCGCCCTCGGGCGTCAGCCGGACCGCCGCGAGATCGCTCCACCCGCCCGGCGGCGGGCCACCGTCCTGCTCGACGGCGCTCCACGGCAGCGTGCGGCTCTCCCGCACGCCGCGCTTCTTCGCGGAGTTGACCAGGATGCGGTAGACCCACGTCTTGACCGAGGACCTGCCCTCGAAGCCGTCGATCCCGTCGATCACCGCCAGCCAGGTGTCCTGGACGACCTCCTCCGCGGAGTGGTCGGTGGACACGTAGGATCTCGCGACCCGCAACATGCCCCTGGACCAGGTGTCGAGCAGCGCCGCGAACATCGCCTCGTCGCCGGCGCGCAGGGCCGTGACGACGACGTCGTCCGAGGGCAGCCCGCCGCCCGCGAAAGACACCACGATCGCTTCCCCTCCGGTCGAACAATGGGATCTCGCCTCGGAGCCGAGCCGGAGCCCGGCGCCGCCCCACGTCGGGACGACACCGCTCAGGCTAATCTCCCCCTCTGACATTTCCCTGCCACGCCGGAGCGTAGCTATTCCTGTGCGTATTCTCAGGAGAGCGGTCCTGGCGGTTATCGGCGGGCCACGTCCCGGCGAACGGGTGAGGAGCATTCCATGCGGCGGCGGTCGGAAAGGCTGCTCTACGCGGCGAACGGGGTCGATCTCCGGGTCGCGGACGTCGAGCTGACCGGCGGTGGGCGCGTGGAGCAACCCTTCATCCGTACACCGAGAGCCGCCGGCGCGGTCGTGTTCCATGGCGGGCGGGTGCTGCTCCTGTGGCGGCACCGGCCGATCACCGACACGTGGGGGTGGGAGATCCCGCTCGGTGAGATCGGGCCGGGCGAGGAGCCGGAGGAGGCGGCGGCCCGGCACGTGGAGGAGCAGACGGGCTGGCGGGCGGGGCCGCTGCTGCCGCTGATCCGGATCCGGCCGGCCGGGGACGTCGCCGACTGCGAGCACCTCGTCTTCGCCGCCCACCATCCCGAGCCCACCCCCAGCCCCGCCCACCCCACGCCCTCCGCCTCCACGCCCTCCGGCCCCACGCCCTCCGACACCGCGTCCTCCGGCCCCGCCGCGCTCCTCGACCCCGGCGGGCCCGGCGCCGCCGATCCCGCCGGCCCCGCCGGCCGCGGCGTCCTCCCGGACGGGGAGGACGAGCGCGAGCGGGCGGAGTGGGTGCCGATGCTGCGCGTCCAGGGGCTGATCGAGGAGCAGGCCATCACCTCGGCCACCACGTCGGCGGCCCTGCTCCACGTCCTGGCCGACCTCCTCCAGGCCCGCGCCTCCCACTGACCGCGCCGCAGCCGCCCCGCACCCGCGGATTCCGCTTGTCCGCAGGCTCTCCACCTGCGGACCTCCCACCTCACGCCGCTCCTCCCTCGGCAGGGCCCGCGCCGAGGCGCGGCGGAAGGGAGAGCGCGGGCAAAGGCGCGGCGACGTGCGGAAGGCCGGGCCCGGCGCTAGTCCTTGGCCGGTTCCGGGACCGGTTCCGGGCGGCCCGCCCCGGCCGCGACCGCCCGGAGGCGGTCGCGCCGGTTGGCCATCAGGCTGGTGATCGTGACCGTGACCAGCACGAACACGATGACCCCGAGCGAGGCCAGGGTGGGGATCTCCGGGAGCTGCGGCCAGACGCCGTGTCCCCAGTGCAGGATCAGCTTGACCCCGATGAAGGCCAGGATGACGCTGAGCCCGTGGTTCAGGTGGCGCAGCTTGGTCAACACGCCCTGGAGCACGAAGTACAGCGCCCGCAGGCCCAGCAGGGCGAAGGCGTTGGTGGCGAAGACGAGGAACGGGTCCTCGGTGACGCCGTAGACGGCCGGTACGGAGTCCACGGCGAAGACGATGTCCGTGGCCAGGATCGCGACCGCCGCCAGCGCCAGCGGGGTGAGCGCCAGCCGGCCCTTCTCACGGACGAGCAGCCGGGAACCCCGGTAGTCCTCGGTGACCGGCATGAAGCGCCGTACCAGCCGGACCGTGCGCATGGACGAGATGTCCACCTCCTGCTCGCTCCCGGCCAGCACGTCCTTGAGGATCTTGCCGGCGGTGACGATCAGGATCGCCCCGAACAGCAGGAACGCCCACGTGCCGCTCTGCAGCGCGGCGGCGCCCAGCGCGATGAAGATCACGCGTAGCACCAGCGCCCCGACGATGCCGTACAGCAGCACCCGCCTGGCCAGCGCCGAGGGCACCGCGAACGCCGACAGCAGCAACATGAACACGAACAGGTTGTCGACCGACAGCGACTTCTCCACCACGAACCCGGTGAAGAACTCCACGGCCGTGCCGCCACCGAAGTCCAGCCACAGGTAGACCCCGAAGATCACCGGTAGCAGCAGGTAGAAGACCGACCAGCCCACCGCGTCCCGGATGCGCTCCTCGCGCTGGCGGCGGGTGAGCAGCAGGTCCAGTAACAGCAGCAGCACCAGAACCGCCACCGTGATGGACCAGAGAGCCGGAGAAGCGATGGTACGCAGCTCGACGGCATGCGAAAACGTCCCCGCGGACATGGGAAACCTCCCTCGAACGCACTTATCCCGTTCGAGGTCTCCTTCACCCATGCGGGCAGCCGTCCGGGGACGCGCGGGACGTCCGTACTGACCGGGCCGACTCTTGCGAAGTACTCCCCTCGCGCGTTCAGACTAGATGAAACCCGGACATGCCTCCACCCCGAGGCCGTGTCACGCGAAGCGGTCGGCGAAGGCTGCCCGGTTCGCGGACTCCGGTGTACGGTCCCACACCGCGAACACCACCTGGTCGAACACCGCCGCGTACGCGCCCGTGAGGTGCTCGTGGAAGGCTCCGGCCACCTCGCGCGGGTCGTTGCGGAACACCCCGCAGCCCCAGGCCCCGAGCACGAGCCGGCGCGCGCCGTGGTGGGCGGCCACGGCCAGCACGCGCCCGGCGCGCTCGCGCAGCGCCCGCAGGACGCTCCCGCCCCGGCCGGGGTCGCGGCGCAGCACCTGCCCGGCGTTGGGCGCCGGGGAGGTCAGGAACGACACCGGGTACGGCTCCCGCAACAGCCGCCCGTCGTCGCCCCGGTGCACGGGCACGTCGGGGGACCAGATGACGCGATGGCTGTAGAGCAGGTCGGTGGCGGCGCGGTGCGCGGCGTAGTAGTCGGGGGCCTGGAGGAGGCAGGGGTACAGCAGGCTGTGCCGGCACAGGTCCTCCTCCTGGGCCCTGGCCCCTCCGAGGTAGCCGCCGCCCGGGTTGCGGGCCGAGGCGAAGTTGAGCACCGCGACGCGCCCCTCCCCGCCCGGGTCGAGGTGCAGCCGCCGTGCGGCCTGAAGGCTGCCCTCGGCGGTCACCTCGAAGGACGTGCGCAGGCCGGGCCGCGGAGCGGGCGGGTCGAAGCGCGCGTCGGGCGCGTGGCTCACGGTGCCGTCGATCGCCGCCTTCAGCGCCGGTCCCACGACGACGAGATCGCCGTCGCCGGTCGTGTACTCGCCCGTGTCGACGATCTCCGCGTTGGCGTCCGCGATCTCGCGAAGTCTGCGCTGTCTTCTGTCCACGCGTCCGCATGCTAGGACGCGACCGGCTCCCGCGCCGAACGGTTTTCGCGATCTGCCGTCCGGCCGCCGCACGGGACGCGCGGGGACCTGCCGACATCCAACGGCGGCCCCCAGACGTATCGGATGAACGGGGACCCGGTCCACAACTCGACGTCAGAGACGGAGCTGCTGCGATGACCGTGGAGGACCGCTTCGGCCAAGGCCTTGAAGAGGAGCGCAGGAACCGGGTGCTCGGCACCGTCAGCGAGACCGTGACCGACCCGGTCTCGGACTGGGCGACCGACTTCTCCCACGCCGACCCCGTATGGGCCGCCGACCCCTATCCGATTCACGACGATCTGCGGCGGCGCTGCCCGATCGCGCGCACCGAGCGGTTCGGCGGTGCCTGGCTGCCCACGCGGTACGAGGACGTCGCCGCAATCGCGTACGACACCGAGCGCTTCTCCTCCCGGGCGATCATCATCAGCAACAACAAGCCCCCGCGCGAGCTGGCCCCGGAAGGCGACGCCCCGCCCATCACCTCCGACCCGCCCTTCCACCACGACGCCCGCAGGCTGCTGCTCCCGGCGTTCACGAAGTCGGCGGTGGCCGAGCGGGAGACGGCGACGCGGGCGTACTGCCACGAGCTGATCGACGCGCTGGAGGGGCAGGAGGTCGTGGACGCCGCCCGCGACTACGCCCAGCACATCCCGATGCGGGTGATCGCCGACATGCTCGGCCTCCCGCGCGAGGACGGCCCGCGGTTCCGCACGTTCGTCGAGAACGTCCTGGAGAGCGTCAGCCAGTCGCCCGAGGAGCGCGCCGGGCACTTCGACGAGCTGTCCGGCTACCTGGTCGCGCAGATCCACGACCACCTGGCCGACCCGCGCGACGACCTGACGACCTACCTCGTCGACGCCGAGCTCGACGGCCGCAAGCTCGACCCCGTGCACGTCGTGGGCACGATGATGCTGCTGCTCATCGCGGGCATCGACACGACGTGGAGCGCGATCGGCGCCTCGCTCTGGCACCTGGCCAGGACGCCGGCCGACCGGGAGCGGCTGGTGGCCGAGCCGGGGCTGCTGCCGACCGCGATGGAGGAGTTCCTGCGGGCCTATGCGCCGGTCACGATGGCGCGGCTGGTCAAGGAGGACATGCGGTGGAACGGCGTGGACATGAAGGCCGACGACTGGATCCTGCTGTCCTTCCCCGCCGCCAACCGTGACCCGGCCCAGTTCGAGCAGGCCGGCGAGGTGGTCATCGACCGGGAGGTGAACCGGCACGCGGCGTTCGGGCTGGGGATCCACCGGTGCCTGGGGTCGCACCTGGCGCGGATGGAGCTCCGGGTCGCGCTGGAGGTCTGGCTGGAACGCGTCCCCGCCTTCACCCTGGCGGACCCGGCGGCGGTGACCTGGTCCGCCGGCCAGGTACGCGGCCCGCGCACCCTCCCTCTCCGCATCCTCCGAGGCCCTGTCCACCCGCGAACCCGGAGCGACCGCCGGTGAAAGCACGCATCGATCCCCAACGCTGCCAGGGCCACGGCCGCTGCCACGACCTGGCCCCCGGCCTCTTCACCGAGGACGGCGAAGGCTACGGCCAGGTCATCGGCGACGGCACGGTGTCCCCGGACGAGGAGCGCCCGGCCCGCCTGGCACTGGCCAACTGCCCCGAACGCGCCATCGACCTCCTCTGACGCCGGGCGGGGCGCCGACGGCTCATGACCTTCGCGCGGACTCCTCCGGGGCGCGGAGCCCGGCGATGATGCGGTCGAGGTCGGCCAGGTCGCCGGGGTCCAGGGCGAGCAGGGAGCGCGGCGGGCGGGCCAGGATGCGCTCGGCCTCCTCGGCGGCGGCCCTGCCCGCCGGGGTGAGGGTGACGATCTTGCTGCGGCGGTCGTCCGGGGAGACGCTGCGGGTCACGTAGCCGCGCTGCTCCAGGTCGTCCACCATCAGCGTGGTGTACGGCTTGTCGGTGGACAGGTCGGCGGTCAGCTCCCGCATGGTCATCGGCCCGGCCAGCAGGTGACGCAGCGCCTTGACCCGGAAGAAGCTCATGCCGAGCGTCTCGGCCACCTCCTTGCGGCGGTCCTCCTGCCGCAGGACGAGGTCGTACATGCCGGCCCAGACGCGGGCCACCGCCTCCTGGTCGAGGGCATCGCTCATGAGGTGTCCGCCGTTCTGTCGGGAGCGTGGGCGAGGCGTTCAGCGGTGCGGGCGGCGCTGCCATGGGCCCAGCCGGTCGTGGTCAGGATACCGAGCAGTACGATCGCCGCCCCGCACCCGACGATGATCCACCAGCCGACGCGGCTGGCCGCCGGGAACCCGGTGGCGAACGGGCCGGACACCGCCGAGGTGACCAGCGAGCCGATGACCGCGACGCCGAGCGACTGCCCGATCTGGCGGCTGGTGGAGGCCACGGCCGCGGCCACCCCGGCCTGGGCGCGCGGCATGCCGGACACGGCGGTGTTGGTGATCGGCGCGTTCACCATGCCGAAGCCCAGCCCGAACAGCACGTACGCGGCCATGAGCCGCCAGGTGGGCGTGTCCGCCGAGAGCCCCGTCATGATCAGGCCGCTGGCCGCCATGGTGGCCCCGGCCAGCAGCAGCGGCACGCGGGTCCCGGCGTTCCCGACGATCCGGCCCGACAGCGGCGCGCAGACCACGGTCAGCGCGGCCATGGGCACCGTGTAGAGCCCGGCGTGCAGGGCGGACAGGCCCAGCACGTCCTGAAGGTAGAGAGTGTTGACGAACAGGAACCCGCCCAGCGCGGCGAAGGCGCACACGGCGATGACGGTGGCCCCCGCGAACGGGGCGCTGCGGAAGAAGCGCAGGTCGATCAGGGGCTCGGCGCGGCGCAGCTCGTACGGCACCAGGCAGGCCAGCGCCAGCGCCGCGACCGCGAAGCAGCCCAGCGTCCGCGGCGAGCCCCAGCCGGCCTCCGGCGCCTCGATGAAGGCGTACGTCATGGTGGCCAGCGCCACGATGACCAGCACCTGCCCGATCGGGTCCACCCGGCGCGGACGCGGCGCGCGCGACTCCGGCACGAACAGCGCGCACAGCACGAACGCGGCCACCCCCACCGGGATGTTGATCCAGAAGATCGCCTGCCAGCCGACCGAATCCACCAGCGAGCCGCCGACCAGCGGGCCCAGCGCCATGCTGACGCCGACCACACCGCCCCACACGCCGATGGCCCGCGCCCGCTCGCGCGGCTCGGTGAAGGTGTTCGTGATGATCGACATGGCGACCGGGTTGAGCATGGAGCCGCCGACGGCCTGCAGCGCCCGCGCCGCGATCAGCCAGCCGAGGCTGGGCGCGAGCGAGCACATGAGCGAGCCGAGCGTGAACAGCACCAGGCCCGTCTGGAACGTACGGCGCCGGCCGACCCGGTCCCCGGTCGAGCCGGCCAGCATGAGCAGGCTCGCCAGCACCACCGTGTAGGCGTCGATGATCCACTGCAGGCCGGAGACGGAGGCGTTCAGGTCGCGGCGGATGGCGGGCAGCGCGATGTTCACGATCGTGTTGTCCAGGCCGACGATGAACAGGCTCATGCAGCAGACGGCCAGGACGAGCATCCGCCGGCGGGGGCCGAGTCCGGTGGTCGACGCGGGCGGGGCGGACACCCGTCTGGTTATATGCATATAACGATTATATTCGCATAACTAAGTATATGTCCAAAGTACCCCAGGCTCGATGCCGGCCGGCCGGGCCGGCAGCAGGGTCGCGGCCAGGCTCAGGACGGCCGCGAGCGCGACGATGCTCAGGTAGACGAGCGGCGAGCCGCCGGGCCGCGAACTCGCGGCTCCGGGCAGCGGTCGCCGCGGCCATCCGGGGACAACCCTGAGGCCACCCCTGTCCGCCGGCCCTTCCCTGGGAAGAGTTCGAACATCACTATCAAGTCATGCGGATCACAGCCCTGTTCGCCCTGCTCTGCGCGGTCGCGTGCAGCTCCGCCGCCCCGGCGGTGCCATCCGTCCGCCCTTCACCGGCGCCGGGCGTGCAGGCCGAGGCCACGCGGCTGGTCGAGGCCGGATCGTCGGGCGCGGTGGTGCACGTCAGGAAGGGTGATCGGACGTGGCAGGCGGCGGCAGGGCAGGCGGACACGGGGGTGCCGATGCGGACCGATCAACGATTCAGGATCGCGAGCATCACCAAGACGTTCACCGCGACGCTCGTTCTGCAGCAGGTGGAGGAGGGGCGGCTGGCGCTCACCGACCGGGTGGACGAACTGCTGCCCGGTGTCATCAAGACGAAGGCGACCGTGGCGGACCTGCTCCGGCACACCAGCGGCATCTCCGACTACCTGCGTGACGAGCGTTTCCTGAAGGACCTGGGCAACGGCGCCCACCTCCGGCACTGGCCACCCCGAGAACTGCTGAAATATGCGGACAAAGAGGGGCAGGGCTATTCCAACACCAACTTCATCCTGCTCGGCCTGATCCTGGAGAAGGTGTCCCGCAAGCCGTACAGGGAGCTGCTGAGCGAGCGCATCACGGGCCCGCACGGCCTGACCGCGACCGAGCTGCCCACCGACGACCTGCCCAAGGATCTCGCGCACGGAAACCACACCGACGGAGTGGACAACGCCGAGCTGGACTCGTCGATCTTCTGGACCGCAGGCGGGCTGATCTCGACCGCGGCCGACGTGGCGAGCTTCTACCACTGGGTGTTCACCCAGGAGGTGGGCAGGCGGCTGCGGTCCGGCGGCTTCGGGATCTTCGCCGGGACGCTCGGCTGCGGACGGCGCGTCTTCAGCCATTCCGGGTGGATCTTCGGCTACAGCGGGATGGCGATGAGCAGCGCGGACGGCGAGACGGAGGTGGTCGTCCAGCTGGCTTCCGGCCGACCGGCCGACGCCATCGCCGCGGCCGAACGGCTCATGTGCGCCACGTGACTCCGCCCGGCCCGCCCGATGGGGACGGAGGAAGCTCGGCGGCCCGGCCTCGGCACGCCGGGCCTATTCTCGAGTCACTGCGCGGAACCCTCCTCGCACGACGCCGGAACCGCTGTGACGACCGTGTGACTGCCGTGTCGGTAGCCTTCCGCTCCAAAACGGTGTCGCGGTCGGACAGACGGGAAAAGGGCGGATGAGGGTCCTGGTGGTCGAGGATCATGTGCGGCTGGCCGAGTCGGTGGCGCGGGTGTTGCGGCGCGAGGGCATGGCGGTGGACGTCGTGCACGACGGGACGGCGGCGCTCGACCGCACCACCGAGGTGGACTACGACGTGATGGTCCTCGACCGGGACCTGCCGGGCCTGCACGGCGACGATGTGTGCCGGCAGCTGATGCGAGAGCCGCTGCGTACGCGAGTGCTGATGTTGACCGCGGCCGGGACCCTCGCCGACCGGGTGGAGGGGCTCACCATCGGGGCCGACGACTATCTGCCGAAACCGTTCGCCTACCCCGAGCTGGTGGCGCGCATCCGTGCGCTCGGCCGGCGGTCCCAGGCCGCTGTGCCGCCCGTCCTCGTGCACGGTGACCTGATGCTCGATCCGGCCCAGCGGCTGGCGACCCGGGCCGGCACCCGGCTACCGCTCAACCCCAAGGAACTGGCCGTGCTGGAATACCTGCTCACCGAGCGAGGCCGGGTGGTCTCCGCCGAGGAGCTGCTGGAACGGGTGTGGGACGAGGCCGCCGACCCGTTCACCACGACGGTCAAGGCCACGATGAACCGCCTCAGGTCGAAGCTCGGTGAGCCACCGGTCATCGAGACCGTGCCCCGAGCGGGCTATCGCATCTGAACGGATGGGATCTCTCATGAGCCTGACGGCCAGGATCTCCGGCATACGGGTCCGTCTGCGGCTCACCCTGCTGTACAGCGTGCTGTTCCTGCTCTCCGGCGCCGTGCTGCTGGCCATCACCTATCTTCTCGTCACCCAGAGCGGGTGGGGCGTCCGGATGCCCACGTCCAGTTCGTCGCCCTCCGGCGATCGGAGCGTCAGCGACGTCATCGTGGGCAACGGCGTGCCGGAGAGCCCCCCGCTGACCGAAACGGAACGCGGCCTCGTCGAAGCGGCCCAGCAGCAGGCCGTGCAGCAACACGAGGAGTTCGGGCACCAGTTGCTCGTGAAGTCGGGCATCGCACTGGCGATCATGTCGGTCATCTCGGCGGCGCTGGGCTGGCTGGTGGCCGGGCGGGTGCTACGGCCGCTGCGGACCATGACCGACAGCATTCAGCTCATCTCGGCGCGGAACGTGCAGGAGCGGCTGGCCTTCACCGGGCCGCGTGACGAGCTCAAGGACCTCGCGGACACCGTGGACGGGTTGCTCGGCCGGCTGGAGACGGCGCTCGACTCGCACAGGCGGTTCGTCGCCAACGCCGCGCACGAGCTGCGGACGCCGTTGACGCTGGAGCACGCCCTGCTGGAGGAGGCCGTGCTCGATCCGGACGCGACGGTGGAGTCGTACCGGGCGCGATTCGAGGACCTGGTGGTCGTCAGCGAGCAGCAGGCCCGGCTCCTGGAGTCGCTGCTGGTGCTGGCGACCAGCGAACGCGGCCTGGACCGTCTGGAGAGCGTGGACCTGTCAGAGCTCGCCGGCAGCGTGCTGCGCGCCACCCGGCCGAGGGCGTGCGAACGGGGCCTGGCCGTCGTGGAACGAGTCCGGCCGGCGCGGGTCACCGGTGATCCCGCCCTCGTCGAGCGGCTGGTGGCCAACCTGGTGGACAACGCGATGAGTCACAACGTCCCGGACGGCTGGGTGGAGGTCGAAACCGGCACGGCGGGCGCGGGCTGCTTCCTGTCGGTGACCAACACCGGGCCACCGGTCCCGCCGGAGATGGTGGACCGGTTGCTCGACCCGTTCCAGCGGCTCGACCGCACGGCGGACGACGGTCATCACGGCCTGGGGCTGTCCATCGTGCAGTCGATCGCCATGGCGCACTGGACGGAACTGAGCGCCCACCAAATGTGAGTAACCCGTAAAATGCCTTAGTACGGTTATATTGGGGTTGGGAGGGTCTACTACGGAAGGGAGAGTCCTTGTGAAGCGCGTGGCCAAGACGAGACATCTCTACCGTGAAGTGGAAGGGGTGAAGCTGCACTACCGCGAGGCGGGAGTGCCGTCACCGACCGCGTGCCTCCTGCTCCACGGCTTCCCCAGCTCGTCGTACTCGTTCCGCGACGTGCTCCCGACGCTGGGGAAGCACATGTACGCGATCGCGCCGGACATACCCGGCTTCGGGTTCTCGGACGCGCCGCCGCTCGACGAGTACGAGTACAACACGTTCTTCGACATCGCCGAGGTGGTGGCCTACCACCAAGACACGACCACCCTCGAAGCTCACGTCTACGACGCCGGGCACCTCATGCTGGAGACGCACGCCACCGAAGTCGCGGCACTGCTCGTCACCTTCATCGGTGACGTGCTCGACCAGGCGGGGATTCACTCATGAGCACAGCGAACCTCGCGGTCAGGCCGCTGACGCGGGACACCTGGGACGACTTCGAGACCGTCATGGGCGCCAACGGCGGAGCCCGTGGCTGCTGGTGCATGCATTGGCGCCTGAGCATGGATGAGTGGATGGAGGGAAAGGGCGACGGCAACAAGGCCGCAATGCGGGATCTCGCCGAACGTAAGACACCGCCGGGGGTCGTGGCGTACGTGGATGACGAACCGATCGCCTGGTGCGGGTTCGGAGACCGCTCGGACTTCCCGCGCATGCAGCGCTCCTCGTTGCTGAAACCCATCGACGACGAGCCGGTCATTTCCTTGACGTGCCTGTTCATCAAGAAGGGTCATCGCGGGGAAGGCTTGTGTTCGGCGCTGATCGTCGCCGTGTGCGACCACCTCGCCGAAACTTCCGGAACACGAACGGTCGAGGCGTATCCGGTGGACCCGGCCAAGGGGCGCAAGGCAGGTGCGGATAACGCGATGACCGGTATAGCCAGCGCGTTCGTCGCCGCCGGGTTCACCGAGATCGCTCGTCCTCGAAGCGACCGCCCCGTGATGCGATACTCACTCCGATGAGCACGGCAACCGCCTGGAGCGATGATCACTTCATCGCCGGTGATGTCGCTCTCGACTTCGCGAACACCGTCTACCGCCGCACACCGGAAATCGGCGCCGACCTTCTCGACAGCGCCGGCTCCCTGACTGCCTGGCTCCATCATGCCAAGCTGCTGCCGGCGCCCAACGACGCGCGAGACCGCTTCGACGCCCCCCAGACCGCACTGCGCGAGGCGCACAGGATACGTGAGCATTTCTGGGAGATCTTCCAGGCGCAGAAGGACGGCCGCGAGCTCCCTGCCGACGCCCTTGCCGGTCTCCTCGACACGGCACGGCGCGGCATCGGTAGCGACGTCGCCGTGGGCCCGGACGGCTCCACGACGCCCCTCACCGCGCAGGGCGCACTCACCGTCCTCTCGCTGCACGGAATCAGGCTGGCGCTGAGCCCGTCGTCCCAACCGGTGCGTGCCTGCGATCGCTGCGGCTGGTTCTTCATCGACGCCTCCCGTGGCCGGCGTCGCCGGTGGTGCAGTATGAAAACCTGCGGGAACCAGGCGAAAGCGGCACGGTACCGCTCTGCCCGCCCTTGATCCGCGCCCGGCCATCTGGGCGGGTAGACGCAGGTAGCGCCGTTCGAGTTGGTCAAGGCGGTGCCGGCTGAGGCGGCGGGGCGGCCGACTGTGATCGGAGGCTGTGAACGTTTGTCTGGACGCAGCGAAGATGGCAGTGAGAGCTGCTCCCGACCTGGGCACTGTCACTTCGACTCACGCCGAAATACCGGTGGTCGCGTCATCGAAGTCGGCAGTAGCCAGCCGAAGATCAACTGTCGGGAGAACATCTCAGCCCTCGAAGGGGGCGCGCGAGAGCCTGATGCCCCGGCGGATCAGTGGCTGATGAGGCGGACGGGTGTCACCTGCCGGTGGTGGACGACGATGTCCATCCAGTCGGCGAGCGAACCGCCGGATAGGTGGTGGGCAGCGTCGTTGCCGGGGCTGCTTGAGCGCCTGCACCCCCGTCGCGTCGATCGGCGCCGGCGTGTGGAACAGCACATCCGGCGCGACGAGCTCGTCGATCGTCTTGGCGATCTCCTCCGCGTCGCCGCTGTTGATCGCCTCGTGGAAACGGCTGAACAACGCCTTGTTGCCGGTGACCTGCTCTGCTGACATGTGGCTTCTCCTCGTCCAGATGGCCGACGGCCGGCGGCGGCCGGCGCCTGTACGACGAAAGTGCGGCCACGAATGTGACACCCGTCGATGCCGCCCCGGCGGCGGCTCCGCCGGGCCCACCATTGGCAGGGCGTAGCCGACGAGCCCGAGCGCCGCGATGGGCCCCGGGTCTCGTTGATGACAGGACGGGCTCAGACGGTGATGACGATCTTTCCTCGCGCGTTTCCCGCGACGAGGTGGCGCATGGCCTCCGGCGCCTGCTCCAGTGCGAAGGTTCGGTCGATGCTCGGCGTCACCTTGCCCGCCTCGATGAGGTCGCCGAGCCGTTCGATGTCACTGGCCCGTTCGCTGGCGATGAGACCGGTCAGCCGCTGGCCGACGAAGCGTGACAGGACCAGGGCGCGCAGTTGCCGGTCGATGCCTCCCGTCAGCCGGCCGCCGTCCTCGCCGCCGACGAAGACGGCCGTCCCGGTGGGCGCGAGCGCGCGGCGCAGCCGTGACAGGGTGGGGTTTCCCGCGATATTGATGATCACGTCGTAGCGCTGGGCGCCGTCGGCGAAGTCGTCGCGGGTGTAGTCGATGACATGGTCGGCGCCGAGCGAGCGCACCAGGTCGAGCTTGGCGGGGCCGCACACGCCGGTGACCTCCGCCCCGGAGGCCTTGGCCAGTTGCACGGCGTAGCTGCCGACCCCGCCCGACGCGCCGGTGATCAGCACCTGCTGCCCTTGCTGGACCCGGCCGACGTCGCACACGGCCTTCAACGCGGTGACCCCCGAGATCGGGGCCGCCGCGGCCTGCTCGAAGGTAGCGTTCGCCGGCTTGCGGACCAGCTTGTCCTCGCGGGCCACGGCGTATTCGGCGAACGAGCCCGGGGCGACCCCGAACACCTCGTCGCCCACGGAGAACCTGGTCACCGCCGAACCGACCGCGACGACCGTGCCGGCGACATCACGCCCGGGCACCGGATTCCTCGGTCTGCGGAATCCGAAGGCCAGGCGGATCAGATACGGCAGGCCCGCCATCACATGCCACGTGCCCCGGTCGAGCCCGGCCGCGTGCACCCGCAGGAGCACCTGGCTGCCGGTGACCTTCGGCCGGGCGATCCGCGCCAGGCGCAGGACGTTCGCCGAGCCGTAGGCGTCCTGCACGATCGCCCGCATCGTGCCGCCCGCCGTGCTGCCGCTCTGGCCGTCTGTCGCGGCGTTGCGCTGCTGAGATTCCATCATCGTTTCCCTTCGTGTGCCGGTGGTCTTCACGCGCGCCGTCCCGGCCCATCAGCGCCGAGGGGCGCGATGGAGATCACTTCGATGTTGACCGAAATCAGATGGGCCAGGACGCCGTGCAGGTGTGAGCTGTCACCGATGTCGCCGACCAGGCGGGTGACGCCGTCGCCGGCATGGTCGAGGAAGAAGTCGTCGAGCAGCGGCCGCAGGAGCCTGGCACTGACCCGGCCCCGGATCACGATCTCGTAAGTGGTCGGCTGACGCATGGCCCGATCATCACGGTGAGCGGCATGACGCGGCCTCACACCGCCGGCCATCTCACCCGGGTGAGATCCGGGGCCGGTAGGTTCTAGAACGTGAGCACGATGGGGGAGACGAGCCTGGCGGCCACCAAGCTGCGCCCGCCCCCGCCGCCCGGTCAGCTCGTCCGCCGCTCCAGGCTCGACGACCTCCTCGACCGCGGCGTCGGCGGCCAGGCCCGCCTGGTCCTGGTGAGCGCCCCGGCAGGCTCGGGCAAGTCGACCCTGCTGGCGTCGTGGCTGGCCGGCCGGCCAGAAGCCGTCGCGTGGCTGCAGGTGGAGGAGAGCGACTCCGACCCGGTCAGGTTCTGGTCCTATCTGGCCGAAGCCATCGGGCAGGCGCACCCGATCGCCGCGAACGACCTGAAGGCGATCGTGGTCGGCTCGAACGGCGACGAGCTCGTGGTCGTGACCGCTCTGGTGAACCAGCTCGCCGCCGTCGCCGGCCCGCTCGTCGTCGTCATCGACGACTACCACCTGATCGACAACGCCGGCGTGCAGCGCGGTATGGAACGCCTCATCGAGCTCTGCCCGCACCAGGTCACCATCGTGCTGTCCACCCGGATCGACCCGCCCTTCCGGCTCGGCCGGCTACGCGTACGCGATCAGCTGGCGGAGGTCCGGGGCGCCGACTTACGTTTCGACGCCGACGAGGCAGCCGGTCTGCTCGGCTCGCCCGCGCTCGACCGGGCTCTTCTCGATCAGCTCTGTGGCCGGACCGAGGGCTGGGCCGCCGGACTCGTGCTCGCGGGCCTGTCGCTCGAACGGGCCGCCGACCCCGGCGGGTTCATCGAAGCGTTCCGGGGCGACGATCAGTTCGTGGTCGACTATCTCCGCGACGAGTTCCTGGCCACGGTCGGCGCCGACGATCGCCGGCGCCTGCTGGAGACGTCGATACTCGACCAGTTCAACGGCGCCCTCGTCGATGCCGTCACCGGCGCGTCCGGGGGGGCGGCCTGGCTCAATGACACCGCGAGCGCCAACCAGCTCCTGATCGGTCTCGACCGCACCCGCACCTGGTTCCGCTACCACCACCTCTTTCGCGATCTGCTGCGGCTCGAAGCGCACCAGGCCTTCCCTGAGCGCGTCCCCGACCTCCACGCCCGCGCCGCGGCGTGGTTCGAAGCCCAGGGCGATCACGGTCAGGCGATCGTCCATCGGCTCGCCTGCGGTGACCTCCACAAGGCCGGCCGGCTGCTGCTCGTGCACGGACCGCGGCTGATCGCCGGCGGCCAGACGGAGACCCTGCGGGGATTGCTCGACCGGCTCGGCGAGGTGGCGAAGACCCTGACGTGGTGCGCTCTGATGTACGGCTGGTGCGAATACATCAGCGGTCGTTACGCGCGCGCCGAGGAGTGGCTCGGCATCATGCTCGACGCGGCGCCCGAGGGCTTCGACCAGACCCCGTCGATCTCGCTGCGCGTGAACATCCAGCTCGCCCGGGGTGACGTCGCCGCCGCGCTCGGCACCGCCCGGCAGGTGAGCGCGTCCCTGATGGCGTACTCAAGCGATCTCACGACCGCGGCCGGCGCGGCCTACGCCTGGGCGGGGCAGGCCGGCGAAGCCAGGCGGGCCCTGCGGCTCGCGGCCGAGATGGCCGCCGCCGACGAGATCAGGACGGCGCAGGTCCTGGCCCTGGTGTACCTGGCCGTGGTGGAGTTCGACGACGGCCACGCGGCGAGCGCTCAGAGCGCCGCGTGCACGGCGATGGACACGGCGCGGCGGTTCGGGCTGGCCTCCTATCACGGAATCGCGCCCGCCTACGCGATCCGAGCCAGAACCGGCGAAGACCCGGCGCGCGCTCACGCGGACGCGACGCACGCACTGAGCCTGGCCAGACGGGCCTCCACCGATCTTGCCCTGGGCTTCGTCCTGACGGCCTGCGGCGACACGCTCATCGGCTTGGGCGATCCGGCCGGAGAGCCGCTCCTGGCCGAGGCCCGGGCCATCTTCGCCCGCTGCCCCGACCCCGGCATCGCCGGTCGCTACCTGGCACGTACGCAATCCCGCCATGGCGTCGCCGAGGCGCGGGCCGGTCGCGTGGCCGTGCTCGCCGAGCAACTGACCGAGCGGGAGCTGGCCGTGCTGCGGTATCTGCCGGCGAACCTGTCGCAACGCGACATCGCGTCGGAGCTGTACGTGACGCTCAACACCGTGAAGACCCATTGCCGGGCGATCTACCGCAAGCTCGGCGTCGGCGACCGCAGAGCCGCCGTCCAGGCCGCACGCGACCTGCACCTGCTGTAGACCGTCACGCCTCCGCTCGATCAAGGTTCTCCCCGCTGCTCACGGCCGCCGCCCTGACCCTGACGGCGCAAAGCCGTGCGGTGAGCTCCCGGCCGCGCGATAGTGCGAAGAACGAGCCGCGACGAGACGGAGGCGCTCGCTCAGGTTCGGTCGGGGTGCTCGGGTATGGCGGGCCGCGTTTCGCGGCGAAACGGCTCGCTCAGGTTCGGTCGGGGTGCTCGGGACAACCGCCTCGATCGGGTTTGGCCGGGCATCTTGACGATTCAAATGAATGACTTTTTAAATTCGTTCATGGGACGCATCGCCGGAGTCACCGCAGCCGAGACCCGCGAGCGGTTGCTGCGCGCCGCCGCCGACGCGTTCGCCGAGCGGGGGTACGACGGCACCCGCGTGGCGGACATCGCCGCGGCGGCGGGGGTGAGCAACGGCGCCCTGTACGCGCACTTCGGCTCCAAGGCGGACCTGCTCGTGGCCGCGCTGCGGGCGCACGGGCGGCGCCTGCTGGCCAGCCTGTTCGCCGCCGACCCCGACCGGTCGGCCACCGAGTTGCTGCTCGCCCTCGGCCGCGGGTTGCCGCGGCGCCGCGAGGCGCAGGGGTATCTCATCGTCGAGGCGCTGGTCGCGGCCCGCCGGGACGAGGACGTGGCCGGGCCGATGCGCGACTACATCGGTGAGCGGGCCGGATGGATCGCCGGCCTCGTACGCGTCGCCCAGGGCGATGGCGAGGTCGACACCGGACTGTCGCCGGACGCCCTCGCGCACTTCTGTCTTCTGCTCGCGATGGGCAGCGCCCTCGTCACCCCGGACCTGCATCCGGTGGACGACGAGGAGTGGGCCGCGCTGCTCTCCCGGGTCATCACCGCTCTCGCCCCTGCCGACACCACCGCACAAACGGAGGCAACACCGTGAAACTCCAGATCAACTCCGAGCGGTGCCAAGGGCACGGCCGCTGTTATGACCTGGCGCCAGAGCTGTTCGGCGAGGACGACGAGGGCTACGGGCAGGTGCTCGGGGACGGCCTCGTGGCGCCGGGCCAGGAGCGGGCGGCGCGCCTGGCGGTGGCCAACTGCCCCGAGCACGCGATCGACACGGGCGAGGGGATCTGACATGACGGTGGACGACCGCTTCATCGAGCGCTCCCGCGAGCCCGGGGACGACGAGCTCGTCGGCACCCGCAGCCCGATCGTCACCGGCCCGGTCTCGGACTGGGCGATGGACTTCTCCCACCTCGAGCCGGAGTGGGCCGCCGACCCGTACCCCATCATCGACGACCTGCGGGAGCGCTGCCCGATCGCGCACACCGGGCGGTTCGGCGGCGGGTGGCTGCCGACCCGCTACGAGGACGTGGCAGCGATCGCGTACGACACCGAGCGGTTCTCCTCGCGGGCGATCATCATGAGCAACTTCCGCCCGCCGGTCGAGCTGGCGCCGATGGGCAGCTCGCCGCCGATCTCGTCCGACCCGCCGTTCCACCACCACGCGCGCAAGCTGCTGCTCCCGGCGTTCACCAAGACCGCGGTGGCCAGGCGGGAGGAGGCGACGCGGGCGTTCTGCCACTCGCTGATCGACTCGTTAGAGGGGCAGGAGGTCGTGGACGCCGCCCGCGACTACGCCCAGCACATCCCGGTACGGGTGATCGCCGACCTCCTCGGCTTCCCGCCGGAGGACGGCCCGCGGTTCCGCACGTTCATCGAGCACGTGCTCGAAGGCGTCAACCTGCCGCCCGAGGAGCGGATGGCGAACATGGACGAGCTGTTCGACTACCTGCTCGCCCAGATCCGCGACCACGTGGACCATCCGCGCGACGACCTGACCACCTATCTCGTGGACGCCGAGCTGGGCGGCCGCAAGCTCGAGGCGGCCCACGTGGCGGGCACGATGGCGCTGCTGCTCATCGCGGGCATCGACACGACGTGGAGCGCGATCGGCGCCTCGCTCTGGCACCTGGCCAGGACGCCGGCCGACCGGGAGCGGCTGGTGGCCGAGCCGGGGCTGCTGCCGACCGCGATGGAGGAGTTCCTGCGGGCCTATGCGCCGGTCACGATGGCGCGGCTGGTCAAGGAGGACATGCGGTGGAACGGCGTGGACATGAAGGCCGACGACTGGGTGCTGCTGTCGTTCCCGGCGGGCAACCGGGATCCGGAACAGTTCGACCGGGCCGGTGAGGTGGTCATCGACCGGGAGGTGAACCGGCACGCGGCGTTCGGGCTGGGGATCCACCGGTGCCTGGGGTCGCACCTGGCGCGGATGGAGCTGCGGATCGCGCTGGAGGTGTGGCTGGAGCGCGTCCCGGTGTTCGGCCTGGCCGACCCGGGGGCGGTGACCTGGTCCACCGGTCAGGTGCGCGGCCCGCGCACCCTGCCCGTCCGCATCGGGTCCTGAACCGTCGGCCCATCCCATTCCGGCAGGCCGACCCTCTGGAGGCCGTTTCCGCGGCCCGACCCCGTGGCCCGCTCTCCGGAGGCCGGAGAAGGGCGGGGGTCAGGGGGCCGGGGGGCAGGTGAGGCGGGCGGCGGCCCAGTCGGCGTGGTCGGCGCCGTTGCCGTCGCCGCCGTCCGTGACGCGCAGCTCCAGCAGCGCGCCGCCCGCGACGTCGGCCGACAGCGGTTCCGCCCCGCCCGCCCCCGTCAGTACGCCGGAGGCGGCCCGCCGCTGCCCGTCCACCCACACCTCGAAGGCGACGGACCCGCTCCCGCCCATCTCGTCGTCCACCCCGACGTCGGCCCGGAAGGTCGTGCACCGCCCGCCGAGGTCGATGGCGATGCGTGAGGGGGCGTGGGCGCCGATGCCCTTCTCGTACGTCCGGCCGCCGATCGACAACGTCCGGCCGTCGCCGGCCGGCTGCTCGCCGTTGCTCCGGTCGCGCTCCACCGGCCCCCAGCCGTTCTCCGCCGCCGTGAACGGCAGGTCGCTGACCCAGACGCCGCCCGGGGGCAGCGGGGTGCGCAGGGTGGTGGTGGCGCGGGCGGTGACCGGGAAGCCCGCGGAGGTGGCCGTGACCGTGGCGGTCAGCTCGTGCTCGCCGAAGTCGGCGTCCGCCGGCGGGGTGACCGTGAAGGCGGCCTCGGCGGGTGTGCCCTGGGCGACCCGGCCGAGGTCGGCCGTGGCGGGCGTCACCGTCCAGCCCTGCGGCGCGGCCAGGGTGGCGCGCGCGCCGGTCAGCCCGTCGGCGCAGGTGGCCTCGACGGTCACGGTAATCCGCTCGGGCGTGCCGGGCTCGGCGTTCCCGTCGCCGGTCGCGGTGACGCCGGGCGAGCAGGGCGCGGTCACGTCGGAGTCGACCACGCCGCCGGCCCGCACCTCCTTGGCGGTGAGGGGGCGCAGCGTCAGCGTGTAGTCCTGGGTCTTCGTGGCGGGCACGCGGTACTCGTCCAGCACCGAGTTGGGGGTCTCCCCCATGCCGGTCTCGCCGATCGCGGCGTGCAGGGTGATCCAGCCGTCGTTGCGGACGAGGGGGAGCTGGAAGTCGTACTCGGCGCGGTCCAGCTCGTCGTACCGGGTGGCGCTGACGTCGATGCCGCCGTCCGAGCGGCCGACGAGCAGCCCGGCGCGGCCGTCGTTGAGCGTGATCCAGCGGGAACCGGTGTGGTTGCCGTGGGCCTGGGGGCGGGAGTAGCGCACGTACTCGTCGTCGACGTCACCCCGCCAGACGCCGGTGAAGGCGCCGCCGGAGCGGTCGTTGTACGTCTCGTGCGGGCCCTTGCCGTAGTAGGCGAGCTCGCGCATCGAGTCCGGCACCTGGACCTGTACGCCGACCCGGGGCAGGTACGGCAGCGTGGTCAGGCGGGAGCCGCGCGGGACCACCCGGTGCCGCAGGGTGATGGTGCCCCGGCCGTCGACCCGGTACGTCAGGCTCTCCTCGAACGACAGCAGGCTCTCCATGCCGGGCGCGGCGGCCGTCCCGGTGACCTCCACGACCGCGGCGTCACCGTCCAGGTCCGCCCGCACGCCGGTGACCCGCGTACGCAGCCGGTCGAGCCCTGCCCGGTGCCACACGTCGCGGTCGGCGGTGCCCCAGTCGTAGGTCTCGTTGCTGGTGGGCGGGCGGTAGACGTCCAGCCGGGGACCGGCGCGCAGCAGCTCGCGGCCGCCGGAGCTCATCGAGGTCAGGGCGCCCGCCTCGAAGCGATGGCGCCAGCCCTGGCCGGAGACGGTGATCGTGTCGCCGTCGCGGCGCAGCTCGGGCGTCCCGGCGGGCGGCTGGGCGATGCCGGGCACGACGCGCCCGCCGGCGGCGAACTGCTGCCAGCCGTGACGCCAGCCCTTGGGCGCCCATCGGGGCGGGTCGGCGGCCACGGCCTCGACGTTCAGCCAGCGCTGCCGGTCCCGGGGGTTGGCCGGCGCGGCACCGAGGTCGAGGTCGGCGCTGCCGCCCGGATCCAGGCGCAGGTCGCGGGTGCCCGACCGGAGCGTGCGGTCGACCTCCTCCAGCGACCAGCGCACCTTGACGTGGAGCGCGCCGGCGGGCTGCTCGTTGTGCACGCGTACCTTGCCGGTCGCCGGGTCGGCGGAGGTGAACCGGACGGGGGCGTGCGCCCAGGCCATCTCGGTCGTCTCCGGCTGGAGGTAGCGGTCGGAGCCGACCAGGCCGTCCGTGCCGGACAGGCTCAGGCCGAGGCTGAGGAAGTCGCCGCGCCGCTCGTACCGGTCGAAGTCGAGGGCCAGGACCGGGTCGCCGGACGGCGCCGCGGCGGCGTACACGCGGACGTCGTCGATGGCGCCGCGGGCCAGCCTCGTGGGCGTGTTGTCCTGCTGGGTCTCGGCGTTGCGGCCGACGTTGACCTCGTACAGGCCGGGGGCGAGGGCGCCCGTCTGCGCGGCGGTCGCGACCTGCTGCCCGTCGACGGACAGGCGCAGCTGCGCGCCGTCGTAGGAGCCGGTGACGCGGTGCCAGGCGCCGTACCAGCCGGCGGGCACGGCGGCGGCGACGGCCTGCCAGCCCGCGCCGGTCGTGACGCCGAACTCCAGCGTCCCCGAGTCGCGCATCTGCAGCGCGTACGCCCGCCCCTTGCTCACGATGGGGAAGCTGCCCGCCCACTGGCCGGGCTTGACCCAGGCGTCCAGGGTGACGGCCTCGCCGGTGAGGTCCAGCCGGCGGTCCCTGAAGACGTTGACGAAGTCGTCCAGGCTGGACAGCTCGACGGCCTGGCCGCGCCGGCCCGGGACGGCACGGGGCTTGCCGACGAGGAAGGTCTGGATCCGGTTGCGGGAGGAGTCGGGCGTGAACACCAGCGGCTGGCGCAGGTTGGCCTCGGCCCAGTCCCAGATGAAGCCGCCCTGCAGGGACGGGTAGCGGCGGATCAGCTCCCAGAACCGGTCGAAGTTGCCCAGGCTGTTGCCCATCGCGTGGGCGTACTCGCCGAACACGACCGGGCGCGTGGTGGTCCTGCCGATGGAGTCCACGTAACCGGGGGTGGGGTAGCGCGGGCCCCACACGTCGGCGTACGGGGCGTCGCCGTTGGGGCTGTTGGACTGGTGGTAGAGCAGCCGGGTGGGCTCGTTGGCATCGGCCCACTCGGCCATCGCGTAGTGCGCGGCCCCGAGCCCGGCCTCGTTGCCGGTGTCCCAGATGATGACGCTGGGGTGGTTCCTGTCCCTGACGACCATCGCGCGGAAGCGGTCGGCGAAGGCGGCCTGCCACTCAGGCCGGTCGGCCAGGCAGTTGCGCGGGCACGACTCGCGTGAGTGGGTCTCGATGTCGACCTCGTCGGCGATCCACAGGCCGTACCGGTCGGCGAGGTCGTACAGGTAGGGGTCGGAGGGGTAGTGGGAGGTGCGGACGGCGTTGATGTGCAGGCTCTTCATGAGCTCCACGTCGCGCCGCTGGGCCGCGCGGGTGACGTGGCGGCCGGTGTCGGGGTCGGTCTCGGCGCGGTTGGTGCCCTTGATGAGGATGCGCTCGCCGTTGACGAGCAGCTGGCGGTCGCGCACCTCCACCTCGCGGAAGCCGACCGCCTGGGCGGTGGTGTGCAGCGGCCTGCCGTCGGGGCCGAGCAGCTCCAGGGCGAGGGCGTACAGCGTGGGTGAGTCGGCGCTCCACTTGGCCGGGTCGCTCACCTGCGCGGTGAGGCCGGCGCCACCGGAGCCGTCCACCGGCTGCGTGACCGTGGCGACCTGCCTGCCGCGCGGGTCGGTCAGCGTGCCGCGCACGCTGTGGCCCTCGGCCGCGCCCATCACCTGGACCCGCGCGGTGAGCGTGGCGTCGCGGTAGCGGTCGTCCAGGTCGGTGGTGACGTATGCGTCGCGCAGGTGGGTCTGCGGGGTGGCGTACATCCAGACGTCGCGGAAGATGCCGCTGTAGCGCCACTGGTCGTAGTCCTCCAGGTACGACCCCGCCCCCCACCGGTGCACCTGCACGGCCACCCGGTTCGCCCCCGGTCGCAGGGCGTCGGTCACCTCGAACTCGGCCGGGGTGTAGCCGCCCTGGTCGTAGCCGACGTACTCGCCGTTGACCCAGACGAAGTAGCCGCTGGTGACGCCCTCGAACCGGAGGAACACCCGCCGCCCGGACCAGGTGCCGGGGACGTCGATCTGGCGGACGTACGCGCCGGTCGAGTTCACGTCGCGGGGCACCCTGGGCGGGTCGTCCGGCCAGACCTCCTCGGTGATGTTGCGGAACATCGGGTGGTCGATGAAGTCGGACTGCCAGGTGTGCGGCACCTTGGCCGTCGGCCAGCGCGACACGTCGTGGCCGGCCTCGTGGAAGCCCTCCGGCACCTCCTCGGGCCGCTGGGCGAGGTGCAGCCGCCAGTCGCCGTTGAGGGTGGCGATCCAGGGCGAGCGGGCGTCGTGCTCGGTGACGTCGGCGCTGACCGAGCGGGTGGCCGAGCGGGCGTCGGCGTACGGCCGCAGCACGGTGTGCGGGGTCTGCTGCCCCTCCGCGACCATCCCGGGATCCTCGAGGTAGCGGTAGACGTCCACCTCCGCCCGGGCGGCGCCCGCCGGCACCGCCGTCAGGAACGGAACGAGCACGGCCGCGACCGCGGCCACGAACCCGCTGAGCCTTGCTACCCGCCCGGGACCATGCGACATCGCCACTCCTGGAAAGAGGCGCGCTGAGGGTGCTTGGTGCTGACAAGAGGGTTGACTCCCGCATGTGTAACACCGAACGGCGGCGAAGACAATCGGTTGCCGAGCTCGTACGCGGCCGGGCCCTGGAAATCGGGATCCCCGTGGTGTTCGCTGGCGGGCGTACCCCCCGTCCAAGGGAGAAGCCATGACCGCCACCCCGCACCCGCTCGACCCGCTGACGCCCGCCGAGCTCACCGCCGCCCATGCCGTGCTGACCGCCTCCGGGCTGGTCAAGGAGACCACCCGCGTCGCGTACGCCGGCCTGGAGGAGCCGGCGAAGGACGCGCTGCGCGCCCACGCACCCGGGGACCCGGTCGACCGCCGGGTCCGGGTTCTGCTGCTCGACGTCGGCGGGGCCGCCCCCCGCGACGTGATCGTCTCGATCACCCGGGAGGCGGTCGACTCCGACCGCGCGCTGGACCCGGCGACCGACGGCCAGCCGCCCGTGCTGGACGCGGAGTTCGCGGTGGTCGAGGAGATCCTGTCCACCGACGAGCGGTGGATCGCCGCGCTGAAGAGCCGGGGCCTGGACGTCTCCCGGGTCCGGGTGTGCCCGCTGTCGGCGGGCGTGTACGCGGACGAGTACCCGGGCGAGGCCGGCCGCCGCATCCTGCGCGGGCTCGCCTTCGTGCAGGAGCACGAGAAGGACCACGTCTGGGCGCACCCGGTGGACGGGCTCCTCGCGTACGTGGACGTCCTCAACCGCTCCGTGGACCAGGTCATCGACCACGGCCCGGTCCCGGTGCCGGCCGTGTCGGGCAACTTCGACGACCCCGCCGTCACCGGTCCCCCGCGCACCACGCAGCGGCCCATCGAGATCACCCAGCCGGAGGGCCCCAGCTTCGCCCTGGAGGGGAACCTGCTGCGCTGGGAGAACTGGTCGTTGCGCATCGGCTTCGACGCCCGCGAGGGGCTGATCCTGCACCAGATCGCCTTCGACGACAGGGACACGGGCCGCCGCCGCCCGATCGTCGACCGCGCCTCGATCGCCGAGATGGTGGTCCCGTACGCCGACCCGTCCCCGGTGCGCTCCTGGCAGAACTACTTCGACACCGGTGAGTACCTGATCGGCCAGTACGCCAACTCCCTGGAGCGCGGCTGCGACTGCGTGGGCGAGATCACCTACCTCGACGCCGTGGTCGCCGACGCGCACGGCGCCCCGCGCACCCTGCCGAACGCGATCTGCCTGCACGAGGAGGACCACGGCATCCTGTGGAAGCACACGGACCTGTGGGCGCACTCGTCGGAGGTCCGGCGGCAGCGCCGCATGGTGCTGTCCTTCTTCACCACCGTCGGCAACTACGACTACGGCTTCTACTGGTACCTCTACCTCGACGGCGTCATCGAGTTCGAGGTCAAGGCCACCGGCGTGCTGTTCACCTCGGCCTACCCCGACGGCGGGTCCGCGTACGCGGCGCAGGTCGCGCCGGGCCTGGCGGCGCCGTACCACCAGCACCTGTTCTGCGCGCGCCTGGACATGGCGGTGGACGGGCCGGCCAACCGGGTGGAGGAGGTCGACGTCGCCCGCGTCCCGATGGGCGACGGCAACCCGCGGGGCAACGCGTTCACCTACCGCAGGACACCGCTGATCAGGGAGAGCCAGGCGCAGCGGGTGGCCGACGGGAGCGTCAACCGGGCCTGGCACATCACGAACCCGGGCTCGCGCAACGCGCTGGGCGACCCGGTGGCGTACGCGCTCCACCCCGAGGGCAAGCCGCTGCTGCTGGCCGACCCGGGCTCCTCCATCGCCGCGCGGGCCGCGTTCGCCACCCGGCACCTGTGGGTCACCGCGTACGACCCGGCCGAGCGCTACCCGGCCGGCGACTTCGTCAACCAGCACCCGGGCGGCGCGGGGCTGCCCGCGTTCGCCGCCGCCGACCGTGACCTCGACGGCCGTCCGCTGGTCGTCTGGCACGTCTTCGGGTTCACCCACGCGCCCCGGCCCGAGGAGTGGCCGATCATGCCGGTGGACCACGCCGGTTTCCGGCTCAAGCCGGTCGGCTTCTTCGACCGCAACCCGACGCTGGACGTCCCCGCGCACCACGGGCACGAATGCGGGTGACGGTCAGAGGGTGACGGGTCAGGGCGCCGCGGGCACGGGCGCGGCGGTCGAGGTGCGGGCCATCAGGTCGGGCTGGAAGATGACCTGGCGGTGCTCGTGCCCGGCGGGCTGGTTGGCCTCCTCCAGCAGGAGCGTGGCGGCGGTGTGGCCGAGTTGCTCGCGCGGCTGCCGGATCGACGACAGCGGCACCGCGGCCGCCGCGGCGAAGTCGATGTCGTCGTAGCCGAGGATGGCCAGGTCGGCCGGAACCCGCAGGCCGCGCAGGGTCATCTCCTGCAGCACCCCGATCGCGACCAGGTCGTTGGCGCAGAAGACCGCGGTGGGCCGCTCGGCGGGGGGCAGGTCGGCGATCTCCTTGCCGACGGCGCGGCCGGTGGCGACGGTGAGGTCGGGCAGGCGGATGACGGTCATGGTGTCGTCGGGGCCGAGCACGGCGGCCAGGCCGTCGTGCCGCTCGCGCACCTGGCGGACGGTGAACGGGCCACCCGCGAAGGCGATGTGGCGGTGTCCCCGCTCGCGTAAGTGCAGGCCGGCCAGCCGCCCGCCGAGCACGTCGTCCACCGCGACGGCGCAGCCGTGGCTGTGCCGGGCCGAGCTGTCGAAGCGCACCACCGGGATGCCGCGCGCGATGAGCCGGCTCAGCCGCTCCTCCTCGCCGCTGTCGTTGACCGGCGTGATCAGCACGCCGAGCGGGCGCTGCTCCTCGAACGTCTCCAGCAGCCCCG
Organism: Nonomuraea sp. NPDC049709; assembly: GCF_040674815.1. Taxonomy (NCBI): domain Bacteria; kingdom Bacillati; phylum Actinomycetota; class Actinomycetes; order Streptosporangiales; family Streptosporangiaceae; genus Nonomuraea; species Nonomuraea sp. NPDC049709. Next base: position 43,745 of record NZ_JBFANM010000032.1, on the reverse strand, counting down.
CCTCGCGGGCGGCGTCCTTGTTGCTGTTGAAGACCATCACGGTCAGCTCCGAGCGCTGGGCGACGGTCTCGACGCCGCGCAGGACGTCGATGAAGAACGGGTTGGACAGGTCGAGCGCGACCACCCCGATGGTGCGGCTCCGGCCGGCGCGCAGCTGCCGGGCGGAGCCGTTGCGCACGTAGCCGAGCCGCTCGATCGCCTCCCGCACGCGGCGCAGGGTGTCGGGGGCCACCATCTCGGGCCGGTTGAGCACGTTGCTCACGGTGCCGACGGAGACCCCGGCGAGCCGGGCGACCTCTTTGATGCTCGACATCGTTCCTCGTGTCCCGTGAGCGGCGACGACGGGCGGGGTGGGGATCGTTCCAGGTCGTCGTCGGTGTGATCATAGCGCAGGCGGTTCCGGCCGGTCCGGCACGATTCGCTGCCCACCGGGAGGCGTTCTCCACCCGTGGGTGGAGAACGGGGAGGATCCACCCCTGGTCCGAGGTCCGGCGGGCCCGGCCGGGCCACCTTGGAGGGGTTCGCATGAGTCCTGATCGAGGGAGCGTCGTCGATGTCGCACGGTAAGAACCCTGGAGCACGGGTGTGGCGGATGGTGGCGAGCGGGGTGCTGAACGGGCTGGTGCCGCTGGCCGCGTACGCGCTGGTCCGCCCGTACGCCGGGTCCGACGCCACGGCGCTGGCCATCGCGGCGGGCATCCCCGTGGCCTGCACCGCCGCCGTGTTCGCCGCACGGCGGCGGATCGACCCGATCGGCGTGGTCGCCGTGCTCGGGTACGGCGTGGCCCTGCTGGCGCTGCTGCTCAGCGGCGGGAACCCGCTGGTGCTGAAGCTGCACGAGGCGGTGCTGACCGGGCCGCTGGGCGTGGCCGGGCTGGTCTCCGTGGTCGTGGGCCGGCCGCTGTACCTGGTGGGGCTGCGCTGGGTGGCGCGGCGGAACCCCGCGGCGGAAGCCATGCTGCGGCGGCCCGACATCCGCCGCGTCGCGGCCGTGCTGACCACGATCCTCGGCGGCACGCTGGCGATCCACGCGCTGGTCATGCTCGTGCTGGCGGTGCGGCTGCCCACGGGCACGTATCTCGCGGTCGCCCGGCCGATCGGGTGGGCGACGCTGGCGGGCGGGGTGGGGATCCTGCTCTGGTATCGCGCCCGCCTTCGTGCCCGCCGGGAGGCCGCCTCGCGGTGACGTGCCGGACGTTTACGGGGTTGACCGTCGTGGGCATCCATGTCTAGATCAAAAAGGTTCGCCCCTTCCTCACCCCCCAGGAGGACCCCCGCATGGGACCGGCAGGAATGCGTACGTCGCAGTCCAGTGAGCGCAGGGGTCAGGCGTTACGGATCTCCACGGTGCTGGCCGGCCTCCTCCACCTGGTCCTCGCCGGCCTGCTGATCGCCATCCCCGGCAGCTCCCCCACCCTCGACGCGCTGCCTGTCCCGGAAGGTGACAAGGAGCGCGCGCGGCGGCCGGTGGCGGTCCTCAGCCCGCGCCCGGCCACCTCGCCGGTCGAGCCCCCGGCCGCTCCTCGCCGCGCCACCGCCCCGGGGACCTCGGCCCCGCCGGCCACCCCCAGGCCCACCCCGACCCCCACCCCCACGCCCCTGCGGGGTACGCGGGACGTGCCGCCCGTCGCCGGCCGCACGTCGCCGCCGCGGGTGGTGTCGAAGGTCGCCACCAAGACCCCGCCTCCGACCAGTAGACCGACGCCCCGCCTGACCAGGACCACGGCGCCGGAGCCGGGCCCCACCTCCGAGCACACCCCGCCCGGCCAGACGCGCGAGCCGCCCGGGCTCGGGGGCAAGACCGGCGGGCCCCTGAAAGAGCCCGAGAACAGGCCCGTGAACGAGCAGGCCGACGAGCACGCCGCGCAACCGCCGGCCACCCCGCCGGGCCAGGCCCGCAAGTAGCGCCCGCCGCGCAGTCCACCTTGTCGTCCGCCGCGGCGAAGCGGCTGGTGGAGGCGCTGTCGCGGGAGGCACCCGGGACCGGCTCCCCCGACGCTCCGCCGCGACGTCTTCCCTGTAGCGCGACCCCATAATGGCTGCTCGGCGGGCACCGGTAGATTCGCTCCGGAGAGATTTAAGGAGCCCCCGTGACCATTCCTCATCTGACCGGCGTCCATCCGGCCTGGCTGCCCCCCGAGGCGTTCCGCGCGATCGGCTCGCGCCGCACTCTCGTGCTCGGCGACGGCTCCGCGCTCGCCGCGACCGTGCGGGCCGAGGTGGCGGACGCCTGCGAGCGGTACGGCGGCGGGGTGGCCGCGCCGGGAGAGGCGTGCGACCTCGTGCTCGCGCTGTCGTCGGCCGGCCCGTTGCCGCCCGCCGTGGCGGCGGTCAGGGGGCCGGAGGCCGGTCCTGAGGGCTTCGTGCTGGGCCGCCTGGACGGTGTCACGGTGGTGCTCGCCGACGACCCGGCCGGGCTGCTGTACGGGTGGTTCGAGGTGGTCCGGCTCGGCGAGGCGGCGTTCGGTGCGGACCGGCCGGCCGAGGCGCACCGGCCGGCGTTGCGGCGGCGCATGCTGGACCACTGGGACAACATCGACGTGCATCCGGTGATGGGCCAGGTCGAGCGCGGTTACTCGGGCGGGTCGATCTTCTGGCACGACGGTGTGCTGCGGGCGGACCTGACCCGGGTGCGGGCCTACGGGCGCCTGCTGGCCGCGTCCGGTATCAACGCGGTCGCGGTGAACAACGTCAACGTGCACGCCGCCGAGGCCCGCCTGCTGACCGACCGGCTCGGCGAGGTGGCCGCGATCGCGGCGGAGCTGCGCCCGTACGGCATCCGCGTGCACCTGTCGGTCAACTTCGCCTCCCCCATCGCGCTCGGCGGGCTGGACAGCGCCGACCCGCTGGACGGGGACGTGCGGGAGTGGTGGGCGCGGACGACCGAGCGGGTGTACGCGACGATTCCCGACTTCGGCGGGTACGTGGTGAAGGCCGACTCGGAGGGCCAGCCGGGCCCGTTCGCGTACGCGCGCAGCCACGCCGACGGCGCCAACATGCTCGCCGACGCCCTGGCGCCGCACGGCGGGGTCGTGCACTGGCGCGCCTTCGTCTACAACCACCGGCAGGACTGGCGCGACCGCTCCACCGACCGGGCCCGCGCGGCCCACGACCACTTCGCCCCGCTCGACGGGCAGTTCAGGGACAACGCGATCCTGCAGGTCAAGTACGGCCCCATGGACTTCCAGGTGCGCGAGCCGGTGTCACCGGTGATCGCGGCCATGCCGGGCACCCGCCTGGCGGTGGAGCTGCAGGTGACGCAGGAGTACACCGGCCAGCAGCGGCACGTGTGCTACCTGGCCCCGATGTGGAGCGAGGTGCTCGGGTTCCGCTTCTGGGGACCCGAGGGCCGCACGGTGGCGGAGGTGGCCGGCGATGGCGGCCTGGTCGCGGTGTCCAACGTGGGCGACGACCCGTACTGGACCGGGCACCCGCTGGCCCAGGCCAACCTGTACGCGTTCGGCCGGCTCGCCTGGGCGCCGCGGCTCGATCCGGCCGCGATCCTCGACGAGTGGATCGGCCTGACGTTCCCAGAGGTAGGCCCAGAGACGGGCGCAGAGACGGGCCCAGAGAAGGCGGGCAGGGCGGTGCGGAGCACGCTGCACCGGATGATGGACGGCTCCTGGCGGACGTACGAGCGCTACACCGCGCCGCTCGGTGTCGGGTTCATGGTCCGCCCCGGCCACCACTACGGCCCCGACGTGGACGGATACGAGTACACGCCGTGGGGCACCTACCACTTCGCCGACCGCGACGGCGTCGGCGTGGACCGCACCCGCGCCTCGGGCACCGGCTTCACGGGCCAGTACCCGGCGCCGTGGTCGGAGGTCTACGAGTCGCTCGCCGACTGCCCGGACGAGCTGCTGCTGTTCTTCCACCACGTGCCGTACGAGCACGTGCTGCGCAGCGGCACGACCGTCGTCCAGCACATCTACGACACCCACTTCGCGGGGGCCGAGGAGGCGGCCGGGATCCGGCTGCTGTGGGAGAAGCTGGCGGGCGAGGTGGACCCGGCGCTCCACGAGCGGGTGCGGGAGCGGCTCGACGAGCAGGTCCGCTCCGCCGAGGAGTGGCGCGACCAGGTCAACACCTATTTCCTGCGCAAGTCGGGGGTGCCCGACGCCCGCGGGCGGCGCATCTACTGACGCGTGAACCTCTGCTGGACCTCGGTGATCATCGAGCGGCTGTTCCACAGGAGCGTCGCCACGAGCACCGAGGCCAGCAGGGACAGCACGGCCTCGGAGGCGATCAGCGTGACGCCGCCCGCCACGATGAGCAGGCAGGCGTTGGCCAGGGTGGCGGCGGGGAAGCGGCCCAGCGACCAGGCCGCCAGCCGGGCCACGTCCACCGCCCTGAACGCGAACAGCGACGTGATGACCAGCGCGTTGGCCACCCAGAGCGTCGAGCCGGCCGCGATGACGACCTGCAGCACCGCCCACCAGCCGGGGACGCCGGCGGCGGAGAAGTTGCCCAGGCTGGTCCCGAGGACGGTCAGCAACAGCAGCCAGGGCACCCAGATCTTCATGATCCCGCCGAAGTTGGCCCGGTAACCGCGCCAGAACGCCGCCGCCGGGCGCAGCTCCGTCAGCTCGCGGCGGCGGTGGCGCAGCGCGTAGAGGGCGGCGGAGATCGCCGGGCCGGCCGGGAGCAGGCACGCGGCCATCAGGGGGACGTTGCTGGCGTGCCGGTCGAGCAGGACGAGCCCCACCAGGCCGGGCACGGCCGTGAGCAGGACCAGCAGCTCGACGATCAGCAGGGTGTAGATCAGCGCGGAGGCCCGGGAGAGCGGACCCGTGCCGAACTGCCGTGCCGCTCCCACGTCGCTCATCCCGCGTCCTCCTCCGGGCCGGGCAGCCGCCCGCCGCTCATCGCGCGCCCTCTCCCAGGCCGAGTATCCGGCTTTCGTCCCACCACGGCGGGGTCTCGTCCGCCACCGGCGTGAGCTCGACCAGCGTCACCTCGTGGCGGTCGAGCGTCAGGTCGAGATCGAGCGAACCAGCGGCGACGGGCAGGTTCCGGTGGCGGCGGACCGGTTCCGCCGCTTCCCGGAGGATATCGAGCTGTCTGGGGTGTGGTGACCGGGGACGTCCCATCTCGCACCAGGCCGCCCAGGCGTTGCCCATCTCCTCGCTCACCGACGAGCGCAGCATGAAGGCCGAGTCCGCCGCCATCGGGATCGACAGGCGCACGGTGTGACCGGCGACGGCGGGCCCGCCGGTGACGTCCACCGGCGCCCAGGCCAGCACGGTGACCCGGCCGGTGTCGTCCCGGGTGACCAGGTGGTCCTCGCCCCTGGTCAGGAGCCGGTCGCCCATGCGGGCCATGAAGGCGTACAGGTGGTAGGTGGGCTTCTTGATCTGGCGGTGGGTGAGCAGGCCGAAGCCGCCGTGGAAGATCGAGGTCGGGATCCCGACCTCCTCGAACATGTCGCTGAAGGTCCAGTACGAGAAGGAGTCCACCAGCTCGCCCCCGGCGGCCAGGACGGGCGCGAGGTAGGCGGCGTTGAAGGCCGTGTCGTGGACGGGGTTGTCCGGGCGGTAGGAGGAGTTGAACTCCGTGATGTGCACGGGCAGGTCCGCCAGCGGGCCGCCGCGGAGCTGGCGGCGCGGGGTGCCGAACTGCTCCAGCAGCTCGGCGGCGGGCCTCATGGTCTGGTGCACGCCGAACGGCACGTGCTGGGCCGGGCCCGAGGTGTAGGCGTGCCGGCTGACGAAGTCGACCGGGACGTCGCGGGCGGTGACGAAGTCGGCGAAGCGCGGCATCCACTCGTCGGAGCCGGGCGAGATGGACGGGCCGCCGACCTGCAGCGACGCGTCCACGTCCTTGATCGTGCGGGCGGTGACCTCGTACAGGCGGTGGTAGGCGGCCTCGTCGGCGCCCTGCCAGAACTCCTTGAGGTTGGGCTCGTTCCAGACCTCGATCGGCCAGCGGCGCACCTGGTCGAGGCCGTACCGGTCGATCAGGTGGGTCACGGTGGCCCGGACCAGCTCGGCCCACTCCTGCCACGAGCTCGGCGGGGTGACGTTGCCGCGCCACCAGAACACGGTCTGCTCGCCGGAGGCCAGCCCCGAGGGCATGAAGCCCAGCTCCACGAAGGGCTGGATGCCGAGCTCCAGGTAGGCGTCGACCACCTGGTCCACGTACGTGAAGGAGTGCCGGACGTGGCGGGCGCCCCCGTACTCGTAGGGCCGGTGGACGCCCACGCCGTCGCTCAGCAGGCCGTGCCCGCGGATGTGCCGGAAGCCGATGTCCCGCTGGACCAGCGCCAGCGAGTCCTGGTAGTCGCGCCGCAGCGCGAGCTCGAAGCGTCCCGTGCCGACGCAGAAGCGCCAGGCGTCGGACAGCCGCCCGGAGGGCTCGCCGGGTACGAGGTTGCGCATGGATCGATCCTTGAAAGAGACGGCCGGGCCGCCCCGGCAGGAGGGGACGGCCCGGCCTGAGGGGAATCAGCTGCCGTGTGCCTTCTTGAACCGCTCGTAGGCGGTGTTGATCAGGTTGACGTACTGGGTCGAGCTCTTGGCCTCGAGCTCCTTGACATAGGCGTCCCACTCGCCGAGGTCGCGCTCGCCGAGGATGAACTTGAGCGTGTTCTGGGTGACGTGGTCCTTCAGCGGCGTCTCCCACATGGAGGCCTGCTCGCGCTCCTCCTCGCTGAGCGGGGCGGCCGGCTCGACCGGCCACTGCTTCCTGGTGTTCATCACGTTCTGGAACTCCATCTCCTCGTCCGAGAACGTGGACTGGAGCAGCTTGGTGGGGCCGCCGTAGGCGAACACGCCGTTGCCGAAGCCGAAGTCCTTCTGCAGGTGCTTGGGGGCGCCGGGGTTGAGGCCGACGTAGTCGACGTCATCGGCCAGCTTGTACTTGCCGGAGGAGTCCTTGGTGAACGTGGTGCCCTCGACGCCCCACTTGGCGAACTCCATGCCGGCCTCGGAGTACCAGAGCCAGTCGATGAACTGCATCATGGCGACGAAGTTCTTGTTCTCCGTGGCCTTCTTGGAGATCATGATGCCGTTCTCCAGGCGGGTGGCGAACTTGAACTCGCCCGCCGGGCCGATCGGCACCGGGATCTTGACGATCTTGGCGTCCTTGTCGTTCTCGGTCAGCGCCGCCCGGTAGTCGTTGATCAGGACCTGCGCGTTGGTGCTGATCACGAAGGACTTGCCCGAGATGAACTTCTGCTTGGCGGCCTCGTCCTGCTGGGTGAAGCTCTCGGGGTCGAGCAGCTTCTCCTTCACCAGCTTGTTGAGGTACTCGATCGCCTGCTTGTATCCCGGCATGGCGCCGGTGTAGACGAACTTGCCCTGGGCCGCGTCGAACATCGCGTGCTGGTACTCCCAGCCGCCCTTGCTGCCGAACGCCTGGGCGATGAGTTTGATCAGGTTGCCGCCCGGCGTGGGCACGCCCCACCGGTCGGTCATCGGGTAGAGGTCCGGGTACTCGGCCTTCATCGCCTTGAGCATGTTGTAGAAGTCGTCCAGCGTCTTGGGGACTTCCAGCTTGAGCTTCTCCAGGATGTCGGTGCGCACCGCGAAGGAGTAGTCGGCCCAGGCGGCCTCGTGCAGGCCGGGCAGCAGGTAGATCTTGCCGTCGGTCTGCATGATCGAGTTCAGCTCGGGCTGGAGCTGCCACTTGGCGACCTTCTCCTGGAAGTTGGGCATCAGGTGGAAGTAGTCGCTGACCGGCAGGATGGCGCCGGAGGAGACGAACGCCTCCTCCTGCGGGTGGTAGGTCTTCGGAATGATCAGCGGGGCGTCGCCGGAGGCGATGAGCAGGCTGCGCTTCTTCTCGTAGTCGCTGAGCGGCACCTCGACCGGCTTGATCGTGACGTTGGTCCGCTTGGTCAGCTCCTGCCAGAACAGCCAGTCGGCCTTGTTCGGGTAGAACGAGTGGTTGTTGTAGAGCACGTCGAACGACAGCGGCTCGGTGGCCTTGAACTGCTGGCCGACGCCGTAGCCCGCCATCGAGCCTGCCTTGTTGGCCGCGTCCGTGGCCTTCGCCGGGGTCTCGCTCTCGCTGCCGCAGGCGGTCAGGGCGAGGGAGGCGAAGGCACCGAGACCGATGATCGCCTGACGCCGCGAGATTTCGCGCATGGGGGGAATCCTTTCCCGTGATTCTGCTGGGGTTTGTGAGGCGCCGGGAGGTCAGCCCTTGACCGCGCCGAGCATGACGCCGGAGACGAAGTACCGCTGGACGAACGGGTAGATGACCAGGATCGGCAGGACGGTGAGGACGATCGTCACCGCCTGGATGTTGGCCCCCACCTGCGTCACTTCCGCGGCCGCCGCGCCGAAGGAGTCGGCACCGGTGGCTCCGGCGATGAGGTTGCGCAAATAGACCGTCACCGGGAACATGTCCGACTCGTTCATGTACAGGAACGCCGCGAACCAGGAGTTCCAGAACGAGACCGCATAGAAGAGGATCATCGTCGCGATGACCGCCTTCGACAGCGGCAGCACGATCCGCCACAGGATGCCGTAGGTGTTCAGGCCGTCGATGGCGGCGGCCTCCTCCAGGTCCTGCGGCAGGCTCTCGAAGAAGGCCTTCATGACCAGGAGGTTGAACACGCTGATGGCGTTGGGCAGGACGATGGCCCAGATCGAGTTCTTCAGGCCCAGGCCGCTGATCAGCACGTAGTTCGGGATCAGGCCGCCGGAGAAGAACATGGTGAAGACCGCGACGCCGACGAGGAACTTGCGGCCCTTGAGCTGCTTCTTGGACAGCACGTACGCGTAACACGTCGTCATCACCATCGCGATGAGCGTCGCGACGACGGTGTACACGACCGTGTTGCGGTAGTTCGTCCAGAACATCGGGTCCGACGCCACGATCTTGTACGTCGTCAGGTTGAACCCCTTGGGAAGGAGGTTCACCTCGCCCGCGCTGATGGCGGTCTGGGAGCTGAACGAGCGGGCCAGGATGTTGACGAACGGATAGAGCGTCACCACCACGACGAGGGTCAGGGCGACCCCGTTGAACCACTGGAAGACGCGGTAGCCGCGGGTCATCTCATGCGTTGTCACCACAGGCTCGTCCCAACTGTGCGGCGGGAGATCACATTGGCCGAGAGGATCAGGACCAGGCCGACCAGCGCCTCGAACAGGCCGATGGCCGCGGCGTAGCTGAAGTTGCTGGCCTCCAGGCCCATCCGGTACAGGTACGTGGAGATCACGTCGGCGGTCGGGTACGTCAGCGGGTTGTACAGCAGGAAGACCTTCTCGAAGCCCACCGCCATGAACGTGCCGATGTTGAGGATCAGCAGCGTGACCGCCGTCGGCCGGATGCCCGGCAGCGCCACGTGCCAGATCTGCCGCCACCGGCTCGCGCCGTCCATCCGGGCGGCCTCGTAGAGCTGGTCGTCGATGGTGGTCAGCGCGGCGAGGTAGAGGATCGTGCCCCAGCCGACCGTCTGCCAGATCTCCGAGCTGACGTAGATCGTCCGGAACCAGCCCGGGTCCTGCATGAACGAGATCCTCTCGCCGCCGACGAAGGCCAGTAACGAGTTGATCGGCCCGTCGATCGACGTCATCTGCATGACGAGACCGGCCACGATCACCATCGACAGGAAGTGCGGCAGGTACGACACCGACTGCAGGAACCGCTTCAGCGTGCGCCGCCGGACCTCGTTGAGCAGCAGGGCCAGCACGATCGGCAGCGGGAAGCAGAAGATCAGGGTCAGCGCGCCCAGGACCAGGGTGTTGGTGAACACGTTCCAGAACGTCGGGTCGTTCAGGAACATCTTCACGTAGCGCAGGCCCACCCACTCCTCGCCGAAGATGCTGCCGCCCGGCTCGAACTTCCGGAAGGCGATGATGTTGCCCAGCATGGGGGCGTACCGGAAGATCAGGAAGAACAGCAGCGGCAGGATCGCCAGCGTGTAGAGCTGCCAGTCGCGGCGCAGCGCGCTGCGCCAGGAGCCGGCGCTCTGCCGGCGGCGGCGTCCGGGCGCGGGTGCCGCCTTCTGCTCCGCCGGCCTGCTGACCTCCAGCGTCTCGGGTGTGCTCATCCTCGGCCCTCCGGTGGGTTGCGGTCGATGTGCGCCGGCGCCTGCAGGTGCCGCCGGTGGCCGACCTCGCGCTCGGGGCCGATCAGGCGCAGCGGCAGCGTCGCCGCGGCCGCCGCGCAGGAGCGGCCGAGCCGCAGCTCCACCTCGCCCGGCTCGACGATGCGGCGCCCGTGGACCCCGGTGAACGACGTGACGTCGGCCGGGACCGTGAAGGTCACCCGGGCCGCCTCCCCCGCCTCCAGCGGCACGCGGGCGTAGCCGATCAGGCGGACCTCCGGCCTGGTCGTCTGCGCGACCGGGTCGTGCAGGTAGAGCTGGACGACCTCCGCGCCGGAGCGCGACCCGGTGTTGCGGACCGTGACCTCGACGGCCACCTCGCCGTCCACCGCCCACTCCGCGACGTCGCCCTGCACCCGGGCCTGGCTCCACTCGAACGTGGTGTAGCTCAGGCCGTGCCCGAACGGGTACGCGGGCGTCGGGTCCACGGACGACACGTCGGAGCGGCGGCCGAGCGGCGGCGCCAGGTACGTCGCCGGCAGGCCGCCCTCGTCGCGCGGCACGCTGACGGGCAGCCGGCCCGACGGGTTCACCGCGCCGGTCAGCACCTCCGCCAGCGCCTGGCCGCCGCGCTGGCCGGGGAAGAAGCCGAACAGGACGGCCTTGGCCGCGTCCACCTCGGAACCCAGCGCGTACGGGCGGCCGGCCAGCAGCACCAGCACCACCGGGGTGCCGGTCGCGAGCACCGCCCGGACCAGCTCGGCCTGCACGCCCGGCAGGCGCAGGTCGGTGGCGTCGCAGCCCTCGCCGGAGGTGCCGCGCCCGAACAGCCCGGCCCGGTCGCCGACGGCGAGCACGCACACGTCGCTCCGCCCGGCCAGCGCGACCGCCTCGGCGAAGCCGGAGGTGTCGTCGCCGGTGACGGCGCAGCCCGGGGCGTAGGCGAGGCCGGGGACCAGCCGGCCGAGCGACTCGCGCAGCGTCGGCAGGTCCAGCCCGAGGCCCTGCTCGGGGTGCGGGCCCACGTGGTTGGGGAAGGCGTAGCAGCCGAGCATCGCCATCGGGTCGTCGGCGACGGGACCGATGAGCGCCACCTTCCCCGCGGGGTTCAGCGGCAGGACGGCGTCGTCGTTGCGCAGCAGCACGATGGCCTCGCGGGCCAGCCGCAGGGCGAGCTCCTGGCTCTCCTCGTCGTCGAGCCGCACCTCCTCGGCCGGGCCGGGGAGCGGCTGCCAGCCCTCGTCGAGCAGCCCCTGCTCGGCCTTCTGCGTCAGAACTCGGCGCAGGGCGCGGTCGATCAGCGCCTCGTCCACCGTCCCGGCCTTGAGCGCCTCGATGAGCGGGGCGCCGAACGTGTCCACCGTGGGCAGCTCGACGTCGATCCCGGCCTTGAGCGCGAGCCCGGCCGCTTCCCCGGCGTCCGCGGCGACGCGGTGCAGCCGCTCCAGGAACCGGACCGCGAAGTAGTCGGCGACGAGGGTGCCCTCGAAGCCCCACTCGTCGCGCAGCAGCCCGGTGAGCAGGCTCTCGTCGGCCGCCACGGGGACGCCGTCGATCTCGGCGTACGAGTGCATGACCGACCGGGCGCCGCCCAGGCGCAGGGCCATCTCGAACGGCGGCAGCACGACGTCCGCCAGCTCCCTGGGCCCCATCGGGACGGGGGCGAGGTTGCGGCCGCCGCGGGAGGCGGAGTAGCCGGCGAAGTGCTTGAGGGTGGCGACGATCCCGGCGGCCTCCAGGCCGCGCACGTAGGCGGCGCCGAGCGTGCCGACGAGGTACGGGTCCTCGCCGATCGTCTCCTCGGTACGCCCCCAGCGGTAGTCCCTGGTCACGTCCACCACCGGGGCCAGGCCCTGGTGGATGCCCGCGGCGCGCATGGACCGGCCGATCCGGCCGGCCACCTCCTCGATCAGCCCGGGGTCGAAGGAGGCGCCCCAGCTCAGCGGCGCCGGGTACACGGTCGCCCGCCAGGCGGCGAAGCCCGTCAGGCACTCCTCGTGCACCTGGGCCGGGATCCCGAACCGGCTGGCCCGGACGATCTCGGCCTGGGAGGCCGCCAGCGAGCGGGCGCCGGCGACGGGATCGACCGGAGCCGTCCCGAAGGGCCGCGTGAGCTGGCCCAGCCCCTGCCGGATGGCGTCCTCCCACTCGGGCCCGTCACCCATGTCGGTCTGGTGTGGGGCGACGCCTCCCCCCGATGCGTCGGCGCCGACCCACACCCCCACGAGCTGGGCGACCTTCTCCTCAAGGGTCATGAGCGGGATGAGCGCGTCGGCCCGCTCGGCGGGCGACCGCCGCGTGTCCCGCCATTGCTCGCTCTCGCCGGACGCCGAGCTTGTGTCCATTGGTACCTGGCCCCTCATGCCATCCCTTCGGGCTATGACGGCGCCGGCCCGCGGCGAGAGCGGGGGGTGTAACGCGGGTGGTGACGCCGAAACTTTCAAGCAGATATCTTTAATATTGCGGCAACATAAGGGGACCGCTGTGGCGTGTCAAGAGTGCTGCCAACTGCTATGTTGCAGGTCCCGCCGCCGGCCGGGCCGCTCCAGGTCCGGAGCTTGCCAGGGTGGAATGGGCAATAAGTTGCCCGAAAGTTTCGGAAACTCAGAGTGGGACTCGCGATGACAGACACCGCTGCCGGCGGCCCGCGTGGGGCCGTCTTGACGTCCCGCGTTGACGATCAGGTTACCGGTCACCGGACACCGGCTCTCATGGCCTCCGCATTTCGGAAATGTCCGGCAGCGCGGCTGCGCCGGCCGAGCGCGGCGGCGAGCCGGCCGAGGTACAGCGCCACCGGGCCGAGGCTGACCAGCCCGCTACCGGCGCCGGCGAGCTCCCCCTCCGCGGGCAGCAGCCGGTCGTAGAGGCGCTCCATCGTCGGCCGGTCGGCCGCCTCGATCGCGGCCAGCGCGTGCAGGCAGGTCCTGGCCTCGAAGAGCAGGTCGCGCGGGGAGTCGGGGACGGTGCGGGCGGCGGCCAGCGCCTCGTCGCGACGGCCCCGGGCGAGCAGGACCAGGGGACGGGCCCACCTCTCGTACGGCCCCCAGTCCGCCTCCTGCGGCACGGACCCGGCGTCTCCCCCGCCGAGACAGAGCAGGGCGAGCGGGAGCATGCCCTCCTCCACCCCCGCCATGCCGGTGCCGCTGAGCCGGGCGGCGGCCGCACGGTACGCGGAGCGCGCCGCGTCCTCCGGGCCGCCCGTCACGGCCAGCCGGAGCGCGGCGTACCAGGTGGTGAACACCCCTACCAGCGGGAGGTCGTACCGTGCGGCCAGCCGGTCGGCCGCGGCGGCGTGCCGGTCGGCGGCCCCCAGGTCGGCGAGCGCGGCCCGGGCCTGGAGCAGGATCAGGTGCCCGAGCACCTCGAACGTCACCAGGCTGTCGTGGGTGGCCAGGCCGAGCAGTTCCTCGCCGATCGCGGCCCGCTCCGGCGCCAGCCCGGCGCGGTGGAAGGTCTGCATGTAGCGGCCGTTGAGCGCGTACGCCAGCAGGGTGCGGTCGCCCAGGCGGCGGGCGATCGCCTCGGCCTCGCGCGCCGCCTGGTCACCCCGCCGTCCGGCGTCGGCACGCCGTTCCATCGCGATGGTGATGAGCAGGCGGGCGCGCTCGCTCTCGTGGCCGGGGGGCAGGGCGGCCAGCGTACGCTCGGCGGCGGCGACGAGGCCGGCGGACAGGGCCGGGTCGTCGTTGGAGGTCCAGATGGCGGGCACGTCGAAGGAGCCGATCACGGCGGCGGTCAGCACCGGATCACCGAGCGCCTCGGCCGCCCCGACCGCCTCCGCGCGGTACCGCCGCGACTCGTCCAGCTCCCCGGTCACCGCCAGCGCCCTGACCAGCCCCATGACCGCCTCCAGCCGCCCCGGCCCACCCCCGGCCCACCCCGAGCCGCCTTCCACACCGCCACCCGAACGACGTGAAGAGCCGTCCACACCGCCATCTGCGAGTCGGCCGTCAACCGCCCAGCGCGCGGAGCCGTCCACACCGCCACCTTCGAGACGGTCGTCAACCGCGCGGCCCGGAGAGCCGTCCACGCCGCCGCCCGGGAGGCGGCCGTCGTCCGCGCGGTCCAGGGCGGTGAGGGTCTCGCGCCACAGCCGGGCCGCCTCGTGCGGGGCGAACCTCCGCTCCGCCCGCTCGGCCGCGGCGCGCGTGTAGTGCGCGGTGCGGGCGGCGCCCGCCCTTCCCTCCGCGCGCAGGCAGTGGTGGGCGATGGTCTCCACGTCGCCGGGCCGGGCGCGTTCGAGGATCCCGGCGACGCGTGCGTGCCAGCGGGCCCGGCGGGCGCGCGGGATGTCGTCGTACAGCGTCTCGTGCACCAGCGCGTGGGCGAACCGCAGCCGGTCGGCATCCTGCTCCACCAGGAAACCGGCGATCAGCGCGGACTCGGCGGACTCCAGCACCCGCTCCTCGCCCCCGTTCGTGTCCCCGGACAGGGAGATCAGCACGTCGAGATCGACCTCCTGACCGAGGACCGCGGCCTGGCGGAGGTGCGTACGGGCCGCGTCGGTGAGCGCGGCCAGGCGGTGCCGGATGACGTCGCGGACCCCGGCCGGGACGGTGTGCAGCGCCGCGTCCCCCTCGCTCTCCCACACGCGGGTGAGCTCCCGGACGAAGAACGGGTTGCCCGCGCTGCGCGCGTGGATCGTGCGCGCGTCGGCGTCGGGCACCTCGCGGCCGGTGATGGCCCGGACCAGCTCGCCCACCTGCGGTTCGGTCAGGCCGCCCAGGTAGATCCGCGCCGGTTCGGCACGTGCGACCCGGCCCAGGGCCTCGCCCAGCCCGGCGGAGATCTCGGTCGAGCGGTAGGTCGCGACGATGAGCACGGGTGCGGCGCCGAGACCGGTGGCCAGCGTGGTGAGCAGGGCCAGGGTCTCCTCGTCCGCCCAGTGCAGGTCGTCGAGGACCAGGAGGATCGGCCCCTGCTCGGCGGCGGTGGCGGCCAGGTAGGAGGCGATGGCGCGATGCCTCCTGAACCGGGCGGCCAGGCGATCGTCCACCGGGGCGGCTGGCGCGTCGGTGCGCGCGGACCCGCCCGTCAGCGCCGGCTCGCCGGTGGGCGCAGGCCCTCCGGCCGACGCCTGCCCGCCGTCGGGCGCAGGCCCGTCTGCCGGTGCGGGTGCCAGTGCGTCGGCGTCGGCGGAGGCGGTGAGGTGTTCGCGCATCTGGGTCCAGGGCCAGGCCGACGGCGCCCCGCCGAGCTCGGGGCTGGCGCCCCAGGCCGTGCTCCAGCCCCTCGCCTCCAGGCGCCGGGCCAGCGCCCTGGCCAGCGCGGTCTTGCCCGCGCCCGCCGCGCCGGACAGCAGCGCGAGCCGCGCCCGCCCCGCCGCCGTGACCTCCGCCGCGACGCCCTCCAGCTCGGCCAGCTCCGCGACCCGCCCGACGAACGGATGCCCGGCCCACCCCAGCTCGCCCTCAGCAGCGTCCGGCCCGCCGGACTCCCCGCCGCGCACGCCCGGCCCGGACTCCCCACCGCGCACACCCGGCCCGGACTCCCCACCGCGCACACCCGGCCCGGACTCCCCGCCGCGCACACCCGGCCCGGACTCCCCGCCGCGCCCCGTGCCCGCATCGGTGGCGGGCTCCTCGGTCCCGTCGCCGGGACGCACGAACAGGTGGTCCGGCGATGGCGAACCCGGGGCGGACAGGTGGGATGCGTGGGTGAGGATGTCGGACTCGAGCCGCCGCAACCCCTCCCCCGGATCCACCCCGAGCTCGACCAGCAGCGTCTGCCTGGCCCGCCGCAACGTCGCCAGCGCATCCCCCTGACGCCCCGTCCGGTACAGCGCCAGGGCCAGCAGCCGCCACCCGTCCTCCCGCAACGGATGCCCCGAGACGTGCGCCTCCAGGTCCGGTACGGACTCCGCGGCCAACCCCGAGGCCAGGGCCGCCTCGGCGCGGCGTTCCACGGCCAGCAGCCGCAGCTCGTCCAGCCGGGCGGCCTCCCCCCTGGCCCAGTCCTGCTCGGCGAACTCCGCGTACGCCGGCCCTCGCCACCACCCCAGCGCCTCGTCGAGCACCGCACGGGCCTCGCCGGCGGCACCGCCGGCCAGCAGGCGCGCCGAGGCGGCGACGGCGGACTCGAACCGCGAGGCGTCCACCGCCTCGGCGCGCAGCGCGTAACCCGGGGGCGAGGTGACCAGGAGCCGGGAGGGCGTGCGGGGCGGGCGCGAGGGCTCGAGCGCTTTCCTCAGCGCCCCGACGAACGTCTGTACGGCCCCCAGCGCCCCCTCAGGCGGATCCTCCCAGAGGTCGCCGATCAGCCACGACACCGGCACGACCCGCCCCTTGGCCACCAGGAGCCGCGCCAGGACGGCCCGGTGCCGAGGCCCCTTGAGGTGGACCGGGCCGCGCTCGTTCTCGGCCGTCAAGGGGCCCAGCACACCAAATGTCACCATCGCCGTCCAACCTATCCGCCCAGGTGAGCAGGGCTGACCCGGCGCTGATCGGGTGCTGATCGGCGGGCGGCAGGCTGGCCGCATGGACAGAGACACGACACCTCAGATCAGCGGATTCAGCCGCCGCCGCGTCACCGTCGCCGACGGCGTGGCGCTCAACGTCGCCGTCGGCGGCACCGGCAGCCCCGTCGTGCTGCTGCACGGCTTCCCCCAGACCCACCTGATGTGGCGGCACGTCGCCGCCGACCTGGCCGCCGACCACACCGTGATCTGCCCCGACCTGCGCGGGTACGGCGACAGCGACAAGCCCGCCGACGACGGGCACGCCTACTCCAAGCGCACGATGGCCCGGGACGTCGTCGCCCTGGCCCGCGCCCTGGGGCACGACCGGTTCGCGCTGGCCGGGCACGACCGGGGCGCGCTGGTCGCCGTCCGCGCGGGGCTCGACCACCCGGACGTCGTCACCCACCTGGCCGCGCTGGACGTCCTGCCGACCCTCGACTCCTGGGAGGTCATGCACGGCCGGTCGGCCGCCGTCGGCTTCCACCTGTACCTGATGGCGCAGCCGCCGGGCCTGCCCGAGGCCATGATCGGCGCGTCGGCGGACGCGTTCTTCGGCCACTTCCTCGACCTCTGGACCTCCGACCCGAACGCCATCCCCCCGGACGTGCGCGCGGCGTACCTGAAGGCGTCCCGCGAGGCCGTCCCCTCGATCGTGGCCGACTACCGGGCCACGGCCACGGTCGACGTCGAGCACGACGAGGCCGACCGGGCGGCCGGCGACAAGTTGCGGATGCCGGTCACGGTGCTGCAGCAGGACTGGGGCGCGGCGCTCGGGTTCGACGCCGCCGGCCGGTGGCGGGCCTGGGCCGGGGACCTGGACCACCGTACGGTCACCTGCGGCCACTTCATGGCCGAGGAGGCCCCGGCCGAGGTGGTCAAGGCGCTGCGCGACCTGCTCAAGAGGTGAACTGACCTCTTGATCTAAGCGGTAGACCGTCTACCATCTTCGGTATCCGGTATGGAGCTGATCGAATGGCACCACTCGAAGAGGCCATCCGCCTGGAGGCGGTCTACAAGGCGTTCGTTCCGCGAGGCCGTTCCGCGCAGCCGCTGCTCGCCCTGGAGGACGTGAGCTTCGCGGCGCGCCCCGGCGAGTTCATCAGCCTGGTCGGCCCGTCGGGCTGCGGCAAGTCCACGGTGCTCAACCTGCTGGCCGGGCTCATCCAGCCGTCCGCCGGGCAGGTCGTGCACCACGGCCGGCCCGTCACCGGGGTGAACACCGAGGTCGGCTACATCACCCAGGACGACAACCTGCTCCCGTGGCGCTCGATGTCACGCAACGTCGAGTACGGCCTTGAGCTGCGCCGCGTGCCCAAGGAGGAGCGGCGCCGGCGGGCCCGCGAGTTCATCGAGCTGGTCGGGCTGACCGGCTTCGAGAACCACTACCCGCACGAGCTGTCCGGCGGCATGCGCAAGCGGGCCGGGATCGTGCGCACGCTCGCGTACGACAGCGACGTCGTCCTCATGGACGAGCCGTTCGGCCCGCTCGACGCGCAGACCCGGGTGATCCTCCAGGACGAGCTGCTCAAGCTGTGGGAGCTGCGGCGGCCGACCGTCCTGTTCGTCACGCACGACCTCGTCGAGGCCATCGCGCTCAGCGACCGGATCATCACGTTCACCTGCCGCCCCGGCCGCATCAAGCGCGAGTACGAGGTGGGCCTCCCCCGCCCGCGCGACGTGTTCCACATCCACGATCTCCCGCAGTTCAGGGAGCTGTACGACGCGTTGTGGGACGACATCCGCATGGAGATCGCGGCGACATGACGCTCCCGGACGCCCGCGAGGCCACGGTTCCCGCCACCGCGGGGGTGCTCGGCCGGGCCGCCGCCGGCTCCCGCGCCGCCGCGGCCCGGGAGCGGCTGCTCGTGCGGTCCGGGATCGTGCTGCTGGGCGCGGCGCTGCTGCTGATCTGGGAGTTCGGCGTGCCGCTGGTCGTCGAGCGCCGGTACGTCAGCAGCCCGTCGGAGGTCGCGGCCCGCCTGGTGGAGCTCGTCGTCGACGGGCAGTTGTGGGGGCACATCGGGGTGACGCTGGGCGAGGCGGGCGCCGGCTACCTGATCGGCATCGCGGTTGGGCTGGCGGCGGCGCTGGTCCTGGTGGCCGTGCCGGTGCTGGACGAGATCGCGGGGCCGTTCCTGGCCGCGTTCTACTCCATCCCGAAGATCGCGCTCGCGCCGATGTTCATCATGTGGTTCGGGCTCGGCCTGCTGCCGAAGATCCTGCTGGCCGCGCTGATGGTGTTCCTGATCGTGCTGGCCAACACCATGGCGGGGGTGCGGGGCATCAGTCCCGGCCTGGTCGAGGTGTCGCGGGTGATGGGGGCCCGGGGCGCGACGCTCGTGCGTACGGTCGTCCTGCCCGGCGCCGCGCCCGCCGTGGTGGCGAGCATCCGGCTGACCTTCTCGCGCGCCATGGTCGGCGCGATCCTCGGCGAGTTCATCGCAGCGACCCAGGGGCTGGGCTTCCTGATCGTGCGCTCGTCGCGCCAGTTCGAGACCGCGACCGTCTTCGCCGGGATCGTGGTCGTGGCCGCCCTGGTCATGCTGGTCAACGCGGCCATCCGGGCGGTGGAGGCGCGGGCGCTGCCGTGGTGCGCGGAGAGGCCGCACGGATGAGCGGGCAGCCGGCCAAAGGAGCGACGAGCGAGCAGGTGCTCGACGGGGTGCGGCGGCGGCACGCGCGGCGGCGCCGGGCGCGGCGGGCGCTCGTGTGGGCGGGGCGGATCGGGGTGGCGGTGGGGGCCGTGGTCGTGTGGGACCTCGTCTCCGGCACCCTCGTCCGGCCGTTCTTCATCAGCAGCCCGCAGGCCGTGGCCGCGCGGCTGCTCGACTGGTTCGGCTCGGCCGACTTCTGGTTCCACGCGCGGTTCACGCTCACCTCGACCGCGCTGGGCTTCCTGTCCGGGGCGACGCTGGCCGTGCTGCTGGCCTGGCCGCTGGCGCTGCGCCGGGTGGCCTACCGGGTCGTGGAGCCGTACTTCCTGATCGCGTACTCGATCCCGGCGGTGGCGCTCGGGCCGGTCTTCATCCTCTGGTTCGGCATCGGGCTGGCACCCAAGATCGTGCTGGCCGCGTACTTCGTGTTCTTCGTGGTCTTCATCAACACCGTCGAGGGCATCCGGCAGGTGCCGCAGGGGTTGCTCGACGTCACCCGGGTGATGGGCGGCGCCCGGTGGGCCACGATGCGGTCGGTGCTGCTGCCGGGCGCCCTGCCGTACGTGCTGGCGGCCCTGCGCGTCACCCTGCCGGCGGCCATGATCGGCGCGGTGGTCGGGGAGTTCATCGCCTCCAACCGCGGCATCGGCTACCTGACCAGGGCGGCGGCCGGGCGCTACCAGACCGCGGGGGTCATCGCGGGGACGATCGTGCTGGCCGCGATCGTCCTGCTCCTGTCCATGTCCCTGCGTCCCCTGTCCCGCGTGCTGCGCTGGCGGCCCGAGGTCAGGCTGCGCGGCGACGACGTCGTGTAGAGGGCCCTGCGAGTCGAGGAGGTCGGTTCGGATGAGGTTGGCGGCGATCGCGGTGCTCGTCCTGGTGGCCGCCGGATGCGGCGGCGGCGGCGAGCCGGCCCAGGAGGCGAAGAGGATCACGATCGCGTCGGCGCCGAACGTGTTCCTCTCCGCCCTGTACGTCGCCCAGGACGACGGCCTGTTCGCCAAGGAAGGGCTCACGGTCGAGATCGTGGAGGTGGAGAGCGGCAACGACAGCATCGCCGCGCTCGCCTCCGGCCAGGCCCAGTACGCCGACGTCGGGTTCGAGGACCTGGCCGAGCTGAGCAAGGCGGGCGACGACTCGGTGGTCATGGCGCACGACATCCTCAACCGGGTCACGCTCACGCTCGTCATGCGCAAGGAGGTCGCCGAGCGCAAGAACGTCACCGCGGCCTCGCCGCTGCGCGACCGGCTGGGCGCGCTCAAGGGGCTCAAGATCGGCATCACCTCGCCCGGCTCCCCCACCGACACGTACATGCGCTACTACCTGGGCTCGGTCGGCCTCGACCCGGAGCGCGACGTGGAGCTCGTGCCGCTCGGCGGCGGGTCCGCACTGCTGGCCGCCCTGGAGAAGGGCCAGATCGACGCCTACCACCTGTCGCCGCCGACGCCGTACGTGGCCGCCGAGAAGGGCTTCGGCGTGGTCCTCATCGACGGGCCCAAGGGCGAGGTGCCGGAGCTGGACAAGTTCGACTACACCGCGTGGGCCACCTCGCGGCAGTGGGCCGAGGAGAACGCCGCGACCGCCGCCGCCTTCAGCCGCGTGCTGGCGCAGGCCACCACGAAGGTCAAGCAGCAGCCGGAGGCGGTGGCCGGCCAGATCATGGACGACCTGGGCAGCAGCGACCGGGCGACGGTGCTGCGCACGGTGCAGGCGATGTCCTCCGCGCTGTCCGACAAGGGGTGTTTCGACCCGGCGGTCGTCCAGCGCACGCTCGATGTCATGCTCAGGCTGAAAATCCTCGAGGAGAAGGCGGACGCGGCCGAGGGCCGCCTCTGGACGAACAAGTACAACGGTTGCTGAGGAGCGAGATGCGCATCATCAGGTACGACGACGCGGGCACGGTGCGGTGGGGGGTGCTCGACCCCGACGGAACGGTACGCGCCGCCCAGGGTGACCCCTTCACGGAGCTGGTCCCCGGCGCGGTCGAGGGCGACGTCGAGAACCTACGCCTGCGCGCCCCGGTCACCCCGAGCAAGATCGTCTGTGTCGGCCGGAACTACGCCGACCACGCGGCCGAGTTCGGCAACCCAGTGCCCAAGGAGCCGCTGATCTTCCTGAAGCCGCCGTCCTCGATCGTCGGCCCCGGGGACGAGGTCGTCTACCCGTCGCTGTCCGGGCGGCTCGACCCGGAGGCGGAGCTGGTCGTCGTGATCGGCCGCGCGGGGCGGCGGGTCGCCGCCGAGGACGCGATGTCGCTGGTGTTCGGCTACACGATCGGCAACGACGTCACGGCCCGCGACATCCAGAAGAGCGACCCCCAGTGGACGCGCGGCAAGGGCTTCGACACCTTCTGCCCGCTGGGGCCGTGGGTGGATACCGACTTCGACCCGTCGGACGTCCGCGTCACCTGCACGGTGAGCGGGGAGGTGCGCCAGGACGGGCGCACGCGGGACTTCATCTTCGACATCCCCACGCTGATCGCGTACGTGTCGGCGTTCTCCACCCTGGAGCCCGGCGACGTGATCATGACCGGGACCCCGCCCGGCGTGCGCCCGGTCCAGGCCGGTGACACGATGACCATCGCGGTGGAGGGGCTGGGCGAGCTGAGCAACCCGGTGGTGGCGGAGGCCCCGTGAGCTGCCGGGCGGCGCCGGCGAGGTGCGCCTTATAGTGGCTTGCGTGACGACCGTCGTGCTGAAGCCCGGCCCGCCCGCGCGCACCGCGCACGCCTTCGTCTACGAAACGCTCCGGCGGGCGATCCTCGGCGGTGACCTGCCGCTCGGCTACCGGCTCGTGCAGGCCGACGTCGCCGCCCAGCTCAAGGTCAGCATCACGCCCGTGCGCGAGGCCCTGCGCGACCTGGCCGGCGAGGGCCTGATCAGGATCGACGCCCACAAGGGGGCGATGATCCGCGAGTTCGACATGGCCGAGGTCAGGGAGATCTACGAGCTGCGCCGCATGCTGGAGCCGGTCTCGATCCGCAAGGCCGTCGAGCGCATCACCGACGACGAGCTCGACCGCGCGGCCACGCTGCTGGAGCTCATGGAGGAGGAGCGCGACCCGGGGCAGTGGGTGGAGCTCAACCGCCAGTTCCACGCCGTCTTCAGCGACGCGGCGGGCTCGCCCCGGCTGTGCGCGATCCTCAAGGGCCTGCGCGACGGCGCCGCCGTCTACGTCGGCCTCTCCCTGCGCGGCCAGGAGCGGGCACGCAGGGAGCAGGCCGACCGCGATCATCGGGAGCTGCTGGCGGCCTTCAGGCAGCGGCGCGCCGAGGCCGCCGTGGAGATCGTGCTGCGCCATCTCGACGCCACCATGGCGGCCATCGGGCGGCTGGCCTAACCGCTCTTCGTGGGCTGCGGCTCGTCGTACTCGACGGCGTAGTCCTGCTGCGAGCGGTCCTTCAGCGCGTACGCGGCCACGACGCTGATCGCGGCGCAGATCGCCATGTAGATGGCGATGGACAACGAGCTCTGGTAGGTGGCGTACAACCAGACCGCGATCAGCGGCGCGGGGCCGCCGGCCGTCAGCGAGGCGAGCTGGTAGCCGAGCGAGGCGCCGCTGTAGCGCAGCCGCCCGGTGAAGCTCTCGGCGATGAACGTGGCCTGCGGGCCGTACTGGATGTCGTGGATGGGCGCGGCCAGCACGATGGCCAGGAAGACCAGCGCGGGGACGCGGGTGTCGAGCAGCGGCCAGTAGATGAACGACCAGAGCACCATGAGCGCGGCGCCGATCATGTACAGCCGCCGGCGGCCCACGAGGTCGGACATGTAGCCCCAGAACGGCACGGTGAACAGCGAGACGACGCCGGCGGCGATGACGTACGTGTAGACGTCGCTCGCCTGGAAGCCCAGCGTCTTCGTGGCGTAGGTGAGGATGAAGACGGTGAAGATGTAGAACGGCGCCTGCTGGCCGGTGCGCAGCAGCGCGCTCAGCACGATCTCCCGCCAGTTCATGGCCAGCACCTGGCGCACGGGCACGCGCTCGACCCTGTTCTCCCTGACGACCTTGGCGAAGACCGGCGTCTCCAGGATGCCGAGCCTGATGTACAGGCCCACGGCCGCCATCACGATGCTGAGCAGGAACGGGATGCGCCAGCCCCAGTAGGGGTCGAGCGGCTGGAAGATCTGCAGCGCCAGATAGCCGAGCACGAGCCCGACGGGGACGCCGAACTGCGGCCAGCTCCCGAGGAAGCCGCGCTTGCCGCCGCGCGTCTTGCCCCACTCGGTGGCCAGCAGGACGGACCCGCCCCATTCGCCGCCGACGCTGATGCCCTGCAGCAGGCGCAGGAGAGTGAGCAGGATGCCGCCCCAGATCCCGATCTGCTCGTAAGTGGGCACCAGGCCCACCAGGGCGGTCGCGATGCCCATGGTCAGGAGGGTGATGATCAGAGTGGCCTTGCGTCCGATGCGGTCGCCGTAGTGGCCGAAGATCGCCGCGCCGATGGGGCGGGCGGCGAAGCCGCCGAAATAGGTGCCGAGGGCGAGCAGGAGTCCGGTCGTCGGGTCGTTGGTCGGGAAGAACAGCTCCGCGAAGATGGTGCTGGCGGCGAAGCCGTAGAGGAAGAAGTCGTACCACTCGATCGAGGTCCCTACGGCGGAGGCGATCACCGCCCGGACCAGTTGCCGTCTCTTCTGCTGACCTGTCGCGTCGAGTCCTTGCTGGTCAACCATCTACCGCTCCTGGGGTAGGTCACGCGTTAACGGTGACGGTACATGATGCATCATCGATGGTCACCAGGCGGAAATGGCGGGGATCCCGGCTTTCCCGCACCTGCCGGAGGTTGCGGTCCTGCCTGGTTGCGGGCGCGGTTCGGGGGTAGCGGGAGGACTACTGTCCGAGAGGAGGACCGCGATGCGTCCCATCGTCACCGCCGCGATCGTCGTGGCCCTGGCCGCCACCGGCTGCACGAACTACGGCTTCGACAAGGCCAACCGGGTCCCGCAGAACGACGGGGCCAACGCCGACGTGGCGGGCGTGAGCCTGCGCAACGCCTTCCTCCTGCGCGGCAACGCGGACCCGCCCGCCGCCGGCACTCCCGAGGCGCTCTTCGCGGTGCTGATCAACGACTCCGCCCGGCCCGTCCAGCTGGAGCGGATCACCGTCGACGGCGGCGGCTCGGTGCAGCTCGCCGGGCCGGTCACGCTGCCGCCGAACCAGCCGGTCGGCACCGGCAACCAGCCCATCGGCACGGTCAGCGGCGTGCGCGCCAACACGGTGCCCATGACGTTCACCTTCAAGGACGCCGACGCCATTCGCGTGTCGGTGCCGGTCAAGACGCGGACCGACCATTTCGCCAACCTGCCGTCCGCCCCGGCGGGCCCCGTTACGCCGGCGCCCGCGCCGCCGTCGCCCACCAGGCCGATCAGCCCGCCGCCGAGCCCGTCGCCTACCGGTTGAGGTGACGCCGGCCCTTGGCCGGAGAACGCGCGACGCCCCGATCACTTCCCCGTCGCCGCAGCCGAGATGCGCGCTCAGCCGAGCGACTCGCCCAGGGCCCTGGCCGCCTGGGTGACGAGCTTGCCGTACTCGGCGCGGAGCTCCTCCGGCATGCGGCTGGCCGGGGTGGAGACGCTGAGGCTGGCGACCGGCCCGTCGGGGCCCAGGACGGCGGCGGCGACGGCGGCGATGTCGGAGCGCCACTCGCCCCGGTTGTCGGCGTACCCGCGGGCGAGCACCGCCTCCAGCTCGGCCCGCAGGGCGCCCGGGTCGGTGATCGTGGTGTCGGTGTAACCCGGCAGCTCGCCGGCGGGGCGGTGCAGGTGGGCGAGCACGGCCTTGCCGTTGGCCGAGGCGTGCAGCGGCAGCCGGATGCCCAGCGGCAGCACGATGCGCAGCGGCTTGTCGGTCTCCAGCCGCTCGATCAGCACGACCGCGTCGCCCTCGGGCACCATCAGGTGGATCGTCTCCCCGGTGCGCTGGCGCAGCTCCTCCATGACCGGCATGGCCGCGTCGCGCAACCCCAGCTCGGTCCCGCGCGCGACCTGTAACGCCTTGCTGGTCACCTGCCAGCGCGTGACCTCGCCCCCGGCCGGCCGGATCCAGCCCGCCTCGTGCAGCGTCTTCAGCGAGCGCTGCACCGTGCTCTTCGGCAGACCGAGCCCGCGGGCCAGCTCGCCGACGCCGATGGGCTGGCGGGCGGCGACCTCTTCGAGCACTCGGAGGGCGGTGATCACGTTCTGCATGCATTGACTCCTCTGCGGGCCGATTTTAATGTTAATGAACCGCACAGCGGCACGCCGTGCCGTGTGATGGCACGGAGGTGGAGAGAGAGTGGGCCGGCACTTCCTGCAGATCCCCGGGCCGACCAACGTCCCCGACCGGGTGCTGCGCGCCATCGCGCAGCCCACGATCGACCACCGGGGGCCGGAGTTCGCCCGGCTGGCGGGCGAGCTGCTCGAGCGGCTGAAGACCGTCTTCAGGACGACCGGCCCGGTGGTCGTCTACCCGTCGTCGGGCACGGGAGCCTGGGAGGCGGCGCTGGTCAACACGCTGTCGCCGGGAGAACGGGTGGTGGTGTTCGAGACCGGGCACTTCTCCTCGCTGTGGTGCGAGATGGCCGCCCGGCTGGGCCTGGTCGTGGACCTGATCCCGGGCGACTGGCGGCACGGCGCCGACCCCGACGTGCTGGCCGAGCACCTCACCCCCGGCGTCGCCGCCGTCATGGTGGTGCACAACGAGACCTCGACCGGCGTGCGCAGCCGGATCCCCGAGCTCCGGGCGGTCATCGACCGGGCCCGGCATCCGGCGCTGCTGCTGGTGGACACGATCTCGTCGCTGGGCTCGATGGACTACCGCCACGACGAGTGGGGCGTGGACGTGACCGTCGGCTGCTCGCAGAAGGGGCTGATGCTGCCGCCCGGCATGGGGTTCAACGCGGTCAGCGAGAAGGCGCTGGCGCACCGGGGGCGGCTGCCCCGGTCGTACTGGGACTGGGAGCCGATCATCGCGGCCAACCGGCAGGGCTTCTTCCCGTACACGCCGCCCACCAACCTGCTGTACGGCCTGCGCGAGGCGCTCCTCATGCTGGAGGAGGAGGGCCTGGACGCGGTCTTCGCCCGGCACGACCGGCACGCCGAGGCGACCCGGCGGGCGGTGCGCGGCTGGGGGCTGGAGGTGCTCTGCGCCGACGAGCGCGAACACTCCAGCTCGCTCACGGCCGTGATGATGCCCGACGGGCACGACGCCGACGCGGTCAGGCGGCTGATCCTCGAGCGCTACGACATGTCGCTCGGCACCGGGCTCGGCCGGCTCGCGGGCCGGATCTTCCGGATCGGGCATCTCGGCCACTTCAACGACCTCATGCTCGCGGGCACGCTGAGCGGGGTCGAGATGGGGCTGAGCGCGGCCGGGGTGCCGATCAAGGAGGGCGGCACCCGGGCGGCGCTGGCCTATCTGGAGGGCGGTCGATGAGCCTGGCCCGCACGCTGGCCCCGCTCCTCGCCGGCGACGTCCGGGACGACCCCTACACCAGGCACCTCTACTCCTCCGACGCCAGCATGTACGCCATCGAGCCGCTCGCCGTCGCCTTCCCCCGCCACGCCGACGACGTGCAGGCCCTGGTGGCGGCCTGCGGCGAGCTGGGCGTGCCGGTGCTGCCGCGCGGGGCGGGCACCAGCCTGGCCGGGCAGACGGTGGGCGCGGCCGTGATCGTGGACTTCTCCCGGCACATGAACCGCATCCTGGAGATCGACGGCCGGACCGCCCGGGTGCAGCCCGGCGTGGTGCAGGACCAGCTCAACCGGGCGGCCCGCAGGCACGGGCTGATGTTCGGGCCCGACACCTCCACCAGCAACCGGGCCACGATCGGCGGCATGATCGGCAACAACTCGGCCGGCAGCCACTCCATCCTGTACGGCTCCACGATCGACCACGTCCAGGCGCTGCGGGTGGTGCTCGCCGACGCCACCACGCCCGATCTGGCCACCGACGCCCGCCTGACCGAGGCGGTCGCCGGCATCCTGAGCGGGCTCGACCTGTCGGGCTTCCCGCGCTTCTGGCGCCACTCGGGCGGCTACCGCCTCGACGCCGCCGCCGGCGGCCTGACCGAGCCCGCCTTGACCGAACCTGCCCTTACTGAGCCTGCCTTGACCAGGCCGAACCTGACCCGGCCGAACCTGACCAGGCCCGACCTGACCAAGCTGATCGTCGGCTCGGAAGGCACCCTGGCCGTGGTGACCGAGGCCACGGTGGGCCTGGTGGACCTGCCGCGGGCCAAGGCCATCGCCGTCGGCCACTTCACCTCCACCCCGGCGGCCATCGCCGCCACCGCCGACGCCCTCGCCTTCGACGCCGCCTCGGTCGAGCTCCTGGACAAGGCCATCCTCGACCTGTCCAGGCGGCGGGTGGACTACGCGGGGCTCGGCGACATCCTGGAGGGCGATCCGGCGGCGCTGCTGTTCGTGGAGTTCTTCGGCGACACCCCGGCCGAGGTCGCCGACCGCGTGGACAAGCTGGCCGCCACCTGGAAGTCCAACGGCCACGGCTACCACACGCTCAGGGCGGTCACCGCGCAGCAGCAGGCGGCCGTGCTCAAGGTCCGCAAGGCGGGGCTCGGGCTGCTGATGGCCTCCAGCGTGGGCAGCCGCAGGCCGCTCGCGTTCGTCGAGGACACGGCCGTGCCGCCGG
The DNA here is from genome assembly GCF_040674815.1 of Nonomuraea sp. NPDC049709. Taxonomy (NCBI): domain Bacteria; kingdom Bacillati; phylum Actinomycetota; class Actinomycetes; order Streptosporangiales; family Streptosporangiaceae; genus Nonomuraea; species Nonomuraea sp. NPDC049709. The sequence goes on along the minus strand of NZ_JBFANM010000032.1, from coordinate 16,009 downwards.
AGCGGCTGCTGCCGTACGTCGAGGAGTTCGCGGGGATCCTCGACCGCCACGGGCTGAGCGCCGGTTTCTACGGCCACTGCTCGGTCGGCTGCCTGCACATCCGCCCGTTCGTGGACCTGCGCGCGCCCGGCGAGATCGGCACGATGCGGGCCGTGGCCGAGGAGATCGCCGAGCTGGCCGCCCGGCACGGCGGCGTGAACTCCAGCGAGCACGGCGACGGCCTGGCCCGCTCCGAGTTCAACCGGCGCCTGTTCGGCGACGCCGTCTACGAGGCGATGCGGCAGGTCAAGCAGGTCTTCGACCCGCACGGCCGGCTGAACCCGGGCAAGATCGTGGACGCGCCGCCGATGACCGACCACCTGCGCGACCCGGCGATGCCCGAGCCGCGCCCGCTGGCCACGACCTTGACGTTCGACGGCGGCATGCACGCCGCGGCCGACCGGTGCATGAACGTGGGCGTGTGCCGCAAGGACGACACGGGCGTCATGTGCCCGTCGTACATGGCCACCCGCGAGGAGGAGCACTCCACCCGCGGCCGGGCCAACGCCCTGGTCAAGGCGCTGTCCTCGCCCGACCCCCGGCGGGCGCTGGGCGACGAGCGGCTGCACGGCATCCTGGACCTCTGCCTGGAGTGCAAGGCGTGCCAGTCCGAGTGCCCGCTCGGGGTGGACATGGCGGCGCTGAAGAGCGAGTTCCTCCACCAGTACCAGGAGATCCACGGCGTGCCGGTGCGCGCGCGGCTGTTCGGGGCGATCAGGACGCTCAACCGGCTCGGCTCGGCCACCGCGCCGCTGTCGAACTGGCTGGCCGGCGCCCTGCGCGGCCCGCTCGGGCTGAGCCGGCGCCGCCCGCTCCCCCGCTTCCACCGCGACCACCTGCTCCGCTGGCACGCCCGCCGCCCGCAACCCTCCGGCGCTTCCAGCACCTCCGGCACTTCGGGCACTTCGGGCAGAGAGGTCATCCTGCTGGCCGACTCCTTCACGACCTACAGCGAGCCGGCCATCGGCCGCGCCGCCGTCGAGCTGCTGGAGCGAGCCGGCTACCGGGTACGCCTGGCGGCCGAGGGCTGCTGCGGCCGCTCCAGCATCTCCAAGGGCCTGCTCGACCGAGCCCGGACGATGGCCGAGGCGATGGTCACCCGCCTGGCCGCCTCCGACGCGCCGATCGTCGGCCTGGAGCCGTCCTGCCTGCTGACCCTCAAGGACGAGTACGCCGCCCTGCTCCCCGGCGATCCGCGCGTGGCGGCGGTGGCGGCCCGCGCCCGGCTCATCCCCGAACTGCTGGCGGAGGCGATCGACGACGGCTCGCTCGTGCTGGGCGACGCGCTACGCGGGCGCGAGATCCTCCTGCACGGCCACTGCCACGAGAAGGCCGTCACCGGCACCGCCGCCACGCGGGCGCTGCTGTCCAGGATCCCGGGAGCGGAGGTGACGGAGATCGACGCCGGCTGCTGCGGCATGGCCGGATCGTTCGGCTTCGAGGCCGAGCACTACGACCTGTCCATGAAGATCGGCGGCCTCCGGCTCTTCCCGGCGATCGCCGCGTCCTCATCCGACACGCTGCTCGCGGCCACGGGGGTCTCGTGCCGCCAGCAGATCGCCCACGGCGCGGGACGCCGCGCCCGCCACCCGGTCGAGCTCGTCCATCGGGCGGCCGGCCTGCACTGACGTTCGGGGGAGATCGGAGTAAGCAGTGTCCGCAGAGCTCCTGTCCATTCTCGCCCTCATCGCCATGTTCGTCGTGGCCACCATCTTCCCCGTGAACCTCGGGGCGCTGGCCCTCGTCGGCGCCTTCCTGGTCGGCACGCTGGCCGCCGGCATGAGCACCGACGACATCCTCGGCGCCTTCCCCGGCAGCCTGTTCGTGATCCTCGTCGGGGTGACGCTCCTGTTCGCGATCGCCACCAACAACGGCACGGTGGACTGGCTCGTACGGGCTGCCGTGCATCTCGTACGAGGACGGCTGGCCGCCATCCCGCCGGTCGTGTTCGTCATCTCGGCGCTGCTGACGGCCGTGGGCGCGCCCGCGCCGGCGGTGGCGGCGATCCTGGCGCCGATCGCGTTCGGGTTCGCGGCCGACTACCGGATCCATCCGATGCTGATCGGGCTCATGGTGGCGCACGGGACGCAGGCGGGCGCGTTCTCGCCGATCAGCGTGCTCGGCGGGATCGTGAACGGCGTCACCAGGGACTCGAACCTGCCGAGCGACAACCTGGTGCTGTTCCTGTCGAGCTTCGCCTTCAACGCCGCCGCGGCCGTGGCCGTCTTCTTCGTCTTCGGCGGCCTCGGCCTGGTGCGCCGGGGCGCCATCGGCTCCGCGGCCCCCGATCCCGTCGATGAGGAGCCCGGCCCGTCCGAGGGCGGGACCGGTGGCGGGGTGGGCACCGCCGTCGCCCGCGACACCGTGACCGGCGGGAGCCTGCGGCTCACCGCGCACCAGGCGCTGACGCTGACCGGCATCGTCGCGCTCTGCCTGGCCGTGCTGGTGTTCAAGCTGGACGTGGGCCTGACGGCCGTCACCGTCGCCGTCGTCCTCTCTCTCACCTCCCCCAAGACCAACAAGGGCGCCGTGGAGAAGGTGGCCTGGCCGACCGTGCTGCTGATCTGCGGCGTCGTCACGTACGTGGGCGTCCTGCAGGAGATCGGCACCGTCGACTACGTCGGCTCGGCGGTGGCCGCGATCGGCATCCCGCTGCTGGTGGCGCTGCTCATCTGTTACGTCGGCGGCGTCGTGTCGGCCTTCGCCTCGACCGTGGGCATCCTGGGCGCGCTGGTGCCGCTGGCCGTGCCGCTGCTGTCACAGGGCACGCTGGGGCCGATCGCGATGATCGCGGCGCTGTCGGTGTCGTCGGCGATCGTGGACGTCAGCCCGTTCTCCACGACGGGGGCGCTGCTGGTGGCCAACGTCCGGGGCATGCCGCGGGACGACTTCTACCGCAGGCTTCTGGCGTACGGAGGTGTGATCGTGCTGGTGGGCCCGCTGGCGGCCTGGGCCGTCCTGGTGGTGCCCGGCTGGCTCGGCTGAGCGGGGACGGTGGCGCGCGGGCGCTCTGCCCCCGAGATCACTCCGTGATCGCGAACCGCCAGGATTTCCCTGCATTCGCCGATCGCGGAGGAACCCCCTTGAAGAAACGTCTCGTCGCCGCCACCGTCCCGGTGGTCCTGGCCGCCGCGCTCACCGGCGGCGCCCAGGCCCACGCCGCCTCAGCGGACCCGGTCAAGAGCCTGCGCAAGCAGTTCGCCGAAGGCCGGGGGGTGCTGGTTTCCGAGACCAGCCGGGTCAAGGTCCCCAAGCCTGAAGACGCCCTGGTGACGGCGACCAGGACCACCGGCAGGATCGGGTTCGGCAATTCCGGAGCGGTGAGCCACGACCTCAGAACGCGCTACAAGTTCGACCGCGAGCAGGTGAGCGAGGAGGTGAAGAACGAGCTGGAGCAGCTTCGTCAGGAGGTCAAGGTCGGCCGCTACACCTACGTGCGCGGCTTCGATTGGGGTCCCATGCCCGCGGGCAAGACGTGGATCCGGTTCGGCAAGAGCGCGAGCTGGGGCCTCGACGGCCAGCGGGGCAGCCAGGTCGTCGACGTCCTGGATCCCGCGATCCTGCGGACGCTGGTCGCCAAGGCCACGGTTCGCAAGCCCGGCGAGTATCGGGGCGTCCTGACGGCCAACGATCTGTCCAAGGAGAAGGTCGGCTTTCCCGGCTTCGCGAAGGTCTCCTTCCGGCTCTTCGTCAACCGCGACCAGCTCCCGGTCCGCCTGATCACCGAGTACGCGTACAAGTACCGCGGAGTCGACCAGGACGGCAAGAAGGTCGAGGAAACGTTCCACCCCGTGACCGACACCCGCTACACCGGCTGGGGCACGAAGGTGAAGATCGTGCCGCCACCGGCCGCGGAGGTCGTCGACTTCGGCGACCTGGAGGGCCCGTTCGCCGACGGGTTCGGCGACTCGCCGATCATCCCTCCCGGGCTCGCGGGGCAGCGCATGCTCCGCCCCAAGCTCTGAAACGGCCGTCACCAGAGCCCTGTCGCGCGGGCGCCGGCGGGGGTTTCATCGAAGGGCACATCCCCGACCATGGAGGCGGACAGTGGCTTTTCAGCTCATCGTGCTCTACCACCACCCCGAGAGCACCGCGGCCTTCGACAAGCACTACGACGAGACGCACGCGCCGCTCGCGGCCCGGCTGCCCGGGCTGCGGGCGTACACGGTCATGCGGCCCGCTCCGGCGCAGGGCGCGCAGCCGGCGTACCACCTCGTCGCCGTGCTGACCTTCGACGATCAGCAGGCGTTCAACACGGCCATGGCCGGCGAGGAAGGCCAGGCCGCCGTCGCCGACCTGGCGAACTTCGCCGGAGCCGGCGTCACCATGCTCACCGGGCCGGCCGGCGCGGTCCTCTGACGACGCGGGGCGGGTCGCATGGCTCATTCCATGAGCGCCGCGATCCGCCCACGGTGTACGCGAGGCTTTCATCGGCCACGGCCAGTCCGTCATTGAATTCCGGCAGCACGGCCACCATTTCCCCCTGCCACTGACCTGGGCATTCGATTGTCCAAGGGCCAATGGAAAATGCTCGGACAATTGCCGGACGGTAATTGCTTGGCACCGTGTCCGGCGGCGGGCGAAAGTGTTGGGCAGAAAGAACGGCAAGCCCAACGAAATGGGGGGAAGTCCCATGAGAATTCGTACGAAGGCCACGTTCGCCATGGCTTCCATGGCCGCCACGATGCTCACCTGCTCGGCGGCGGCCACGGCGGCGCCCGTCACAGCGGCGCCCGTCACAGCGGCCCCGGCCGTCTCCGCGCAGACGCAGCTGAGCGCGCTCGACGTCGTCCGGGGGAAGACGCGGTGCTTCAGCTACTCGTACGGGGACGACGGCACCACGAGCGTCACCGTCTACTTCCACAACCGGTGCAAGCACTCCCGGGGCATCAAGATCCGCGTCGCGCAGGCCAAGGACGCCTGCATCTGGGTGCGTGGCGGCGACTTCGACAAGAAGAAGTTCAAGGGCGCGCACCCGACCGTCCAGTCCATCAGGGAAGTCTCCCACTGCGGCTGACACGCCTGATCGCCCAGGCGTCCGCCGCTTGGAGCGCCCTGGGGTCTCAGGTGAGGCGGATTTGCGGTGGCATTCGCGTCGCCTGGGGCTCCGGGGCCCTGCTCTCCACTTATGACGTGGTTGTTGCCCCTTGACGGATCGTTCACCGGAGACGGCTTTGGTAACCTCCTTTGGTCTTGGCGTGGTGCGGCGAAGGCCGTACGAAGCGGTCGACCGAAGCAGAGGTGGGATGGCGGAGTCGCCCGGATCGCAGGACGAGGGCACGGGGGCGCGGCGGGGGCGCCGGCCGATCCGGCCGGATCCTGAGTCCGGCCCCGTCGCGCTGCTCGCGCACCGCCTCTGGGAGCTCAAGGAGCAGGCGGGCGACCCGTCCTTCGCGGACATGGCCTCCCGCCTCGGGGCGGCGGCCTCGAAGTCGTCGCTGGCCGCGGCGGCCCGGGGCAGCGCGCTGCCGAGCTGGGAGACGACGTGGGAGTTCGTCCGGGTGCTGGCCGTCGATCGGCTGGGGCGGGATCCGGAGGAGGTCCGGCGCGAGTGGCGGGCGTACTGGGAGCAGGCCGGGAACACCGCGTACGCGGAGAATGAGGCCCCCATGCCCGAATCCCACCCATCCTCCCCTGACAGCCGTCCACCGGCCGGGGACGTCGGCCCCGGCGGCCCGCGCGGCGGCCGCCGGCCGTCCGGCAGGAGGACGGCCGTGCTGGCGACGGTCACCGGCGCGGTCGGCGTCGCCGCCGTCCTCATCGGCTGGGTCCTGCCGATGATCATGGAGAACGCGAAGAGCGAGCCCGACACCCCGGCCGTCCCGTCCCCGTCCACCTCGCCGCACGACGACTCCGCCTTTGAGGGCGACGTGACATACCCGGACGGGACCGTCGTCAAGGGCGGCACGTCCTTCGACAAGACCTGGCGCCTCCGCAACGCGGGCAACGTCCCGTGGCAGGGGCGCTATCTCACCCGCATGAACGACACCCCGTGCAAGGCTCCCAAGCGGGTCGGGATCGGCCCGGTCCTGCCGGGCGAGTCCGTCGACATCACGGTACGCGTGCGCGCCTCCGAGACCCCCGGCCGGTGCAAGATCTTCTGGAAGATGACCGACGCGGACGGCACCCCGCTGCTCGCCGCGAAGAAACCCATCTTCCTCGACGTCACCGTCGCCTGACCGCCCCCGCCATCAGGTCAGGGCGGCCGGCAGCCCGAACCGGGCGAACAACGACGGCTGCTCGAAGGCGGCGACGTCGACCAGGGCGCCCTGGTCGAAGCGCAGCAGCGTGAGCACGAACGGCACGAACACGCTTTCGCCCGGACGGCGTACGTAACCGGCGACGCCGGGCTGCCCGTTGGCCGGGATCGGCAGCACCCGCCAGCGGCCGAGGGAGTTCATGCCGCCGCGCAGCGCGGCGGCCACGTCGTCGCGGCCGCGCCATTCGCCGACCCGGGAGATGGCCAGCCGGATGTCGTGGCGGAGCACCGCGATCAGCATCTCCGGATCGGCCTGCTCGTGGGCCTCGATGTAGGTCTGCAGCAGCCGGCGTTGCCCCGGGTCGGACCGGGCGGCCGGCGCCCACTCAAGCCGCCCGCCCGGCCACTGGTCGCGCAGCGTGGCGCGGGCGCGTTGCAGCGCGCTGTTGACCGCGGGGACGGTCATGTCGAGCAGGCCGGCGGTCTCCGCGGCCGACCAGCCGCCCACGTCGCGCAGGATCGCCACGGCCCGCTGACGCGGCGGCAGCAGCTGGATCGTCGCCAGGAAGGCCAGCGACATCGTCTCCCTGTTCACCGCGACCGTCTCGGGGCCCGGCTGGTCGGCGGCCAGCTCGTCCAGCAGGTGGTCCGGATAGGGCTGCAACCAGGGCATCCCGGCGACCGACGGGCCGAGACCGGCCGATGGCCCCGGCGATGCGGGCACGGCCCGGCGGGCGTCCCTGCGCAGCGTGTCCAGGCACGCGTTGGTGGCGATGCGATACAGCCAGGTGCGTACGCTCGACCGGCCCTCGAAGTCCTCCCGGGACCGCCAGGCCCGCAGCAGCACGTCCTGGACATGGTCCTCGGCCTCCTCGAAGGAGCCGAGCAGGCGGTAGCAGAGCAGGTGCAGCTCGCGGCGATGGCGGCGGACCAGCTCGGCGAAGTCGCCGGCCTCCGGTCCCGACGACGGGACCTCCAGGTCCGCGGCGTTCCCGGCCTGCTCGCTCGCGCCCACCGTTCTCCTCACGCCCGGCCAAGGGATCACCACCGTACCGCGCACGCCGCCACCCCAAGGCGCACATTAACCGGACATTTCGCGATCCCTGGCGATTTTCTCCGCGGACCGATGAGTTCTTCCGGACGGCACGTCAGTACCGACGACACCTGCCGCACCGTGGCCGCCCGTCCGGCGCGGCGGCCACCCCTGACGAAGGAGCCGAACATGCCGACCACTGGCAGCAAGGTCGTCCTCTACATGTCCATGTCCCTGGACGGCTTCATCGCCGGCCCGGACGACGAAGTGGGTCAAGGACTCGGGGCAGGCGGCGAGCGGCTGCACGACTGGGTGCCCGCCGGCGGCGGGGACCCGCGTTCGCGCCGGCCCGCCGACGGGCCCGGCGCCACCGTGTTCGACGAGCTGATGGCCACGGGCGCGGTGATCGCCGGTCGGCGTACCTTCGAGCTCGCGGGCGGCTGGGCCGGTGACCACCACGACGGGGTCCCGATCTTCGTGCTGACCCGTGCCGCGCCCGGCGAGCCCGCGCCGGGACACGCGCGCTACGTCACCGACGGGATCGCGTCCTGCGTCGCGCGGGGCCAGGGCCGCGGCCGGCGGCCGGGACATCCTGCTGCACGGCGCCGCGACCGCGCGGGAGTGCCTTCGCGCCGGACTGCTGGACGAGATGGAGCTGCAGCTGATCCCCGTGCTGCTCGGGCAGGGCCGCCGGCTGTTCGAGGACATGCCGCCCGACCACATCGAGCTCGAACCGCTCCGCGCCCTGGACGGGCCGGACGCCCTGCACCTGCGCTACCGCGTGCGATCGGAGGCCTGACCGATGGCGATCATCCGGCTGTACATGACCATGTCCCTGGACGGCTACGTCGCCGGGCCGGACGACAGCGTGGACGCGCCGCTGGGCATCGGCGGGTTCCGCCTGTTCAACTGGCTCGACCGGCGCGCCGAGCCGGGGCCGAGCGGCCAGGTGTTCAGCGAGGCGATGTCCACCCGTGCCGTCATCTCGGGCCGCCGTACGTACGAGCTGGCCGGCCGCTGGCAGGGCGACCACCACGACGGCGTACCGATCTTCGTCCTGACCCACGACGTCCCGGACGAGCCGCCGCCCGGCAGCGCCCGCTACGTCACCGACGTGGTCGAGTGCGCCGAGCAGGCGCGCGCGGTGGCCGGGGACGGCGACGTGATGGTGCACGGCGCCGGGGCCGCCCAGGCGCTGCTGCGTGCCAGGCAGCTCGACGAGCTGGAGCTGCACGTCGTACCGGTCCTGCTCGGGCAGGGGCGGCGGCTGTTCGACAACCTGCCGGCGGAGCACGTGGAGCTCGACCTGGTCCGCCGGTTGAGCACGCCCGAGAACGAGGCGCCCGCGCAGCGCGTCACGCACCTGCGCTACCGCGTCCGCCGCCCGTGACCCCGTGCCGTCGCCTCCCGTCGCCTCCCGTCGCCTCCCGTCGCCTCCCGTCGCCTCCCGTCGCCTCCCGTCGCCTCCCGTCGTGCGACGGCACCACTCCTGTCGCACCACCCCTTCTGACCCGCCGGTGAACGCCGTCCCAACCTTGACGGACTCACCGGTAGCGCCATGACGACCAATGTCAGGAATCGATCAACACCTTCCCGACAGCTCGGCAAACCTGGCCATATATGGACCAAGCGGACGCTGGCACCGTCGAGGTGCCCGCCCTCCTCGCTCCCTGACCGGCAGTTGCGCCTGTCCGAGGACGGCGGCAGAAGGGCCGATCCCCCATGCATCGCGACCGCGCGTTACCTGCTGCCCTGACGCTCGCCTGCACCGCCGCCCTGACCCTGACGATCAGCACCCAGCCCGCCGCCGCCATCCCCCCGAACATCCCCTCCGCCTCCACCGCCGCCTCCCGCCTGGCCGCGCTGACGGTGTCCGCCGAGTCGCACGGCAGCACGTACAACCGGGACCTGTTCCCGCACTGGACCACCGTCAGCGGCGCCTGCAACACCCGCGAGGAGGTGCTCAAGCGGGACGGCACCGGCGTCGTGACGGACTCCTCCTGCGCGGCCACCTCCGGCTCCTGGTACAGCCCGTACGACGGCGCCACCTGGACCGCCGCGAGCGACGTGGACATCGACCACATGGTCCCCCTGGCCGAGGCGTGGGCCTCGGGCGCGTGGTCCTGGACCACCTCCCGCCGCCAGCAGTTCGCCAACGACCTGGGCGGGCCGCAGCTGTGGGCCGTGACGGACAACGTCAACCAGTCGAAGTCGGACCAGGACCCGGCGCAGTGGCAGCCGCCGCGCACGGCCGAGCGCTGCCGGTACGCCCGCGCCTGGATCCAGGTCAAGTGGTACTGGGGCCTGACCACCGACAGCGCCGAGAAGTCGGCTCTGAACAGCATGCTCTCGACCTGCTGACACCCGCCGCCGGGACCCGTCCGGCACAGCCCGGCCGGGTCCCGGTGCGGCGGGGCACCGCCGACACCCGCCGATCAATCACAATTTGCATACATCCAACGACACAGAGCGACCAACCGGTCAAGATGTCGGCGTGCCCTTCCGAAAGCCCCGATGGCAGACCGTCACCGTCGTAGTCGTCGGCGTGGCGCTGGCCTCCCTGGTCGTCCTGGTCGTCACCGCGGTGCGGCCCGAGGCCGAGGTCAGCCTCGCCGACGCCGTCGCCGTCCTGGTGGCCGCCGCCACGGCCGTGGTCGCGACGGCGGTCTGGGCCCACCGCTCGGCCACGACCGCCCCGACCCGCGCCGAGGCGGACGCCGCCGCCCAGGAGCTGGCCGAGCTGGTCGATCGCCAGTGGCGTGCGGAAGCGCGCCACCGCCTCCTCCACGACCCCGAGCCGATCCCGGTCCTCTGGCGGCTCACCGCCGACGAGAAGGTGATGAGCCCGGCCCGGCTGGTCACCGGGACGGCAGAGCCCGCGACCTTCACCGGCAGCGCGACCGACATCGCCGCCCTGGCCCGCGCCTTTCAGGCGCTGCCCCGGCACTGCCTGGTCATCACCGGCGGCCCCGGCATGGGCAAGACCACCCTGGCCGTGCAACTGCTGCTGCAACTCCTGGCCACCCGCGCGGCCGACCTCGCCGGGGCGGCGCCCGGCGAGGTCGTGCCCGTGCCCGTGCTGCTGCCGGTCAGCGGGTGGGACGTCGACGCGTACCCCCGCCTGCACGACTGGCTGGCGGTGCGGCTGGCCCAGGACTACCCGTCGCTGGCGGGCGCGCGAGCGCGCTCCATACCGGCGGGCGTGCGGACGGGTCCCCTGGGCGTCCGGGTACGCCGTCGCCTCGGGACCGCGGCCACGCTCGCGTACGACGGCCACATCCTGCCCGTCCTGGACGGTCTGGACGAGATCGGCGAGAGCGCCCGCGCCAAGGTGATCAGTGCGCTCAACGCCTCGCTGACCGCCCGCGACCAGCTCATCCTGACCAGCCGGAGCGTCGAGTTCGGCACCGCCGTCCGCCAGGCGGGCCGCCCGCTGACCGGCGCCGCGGTCATCGCGCCCAAGCGCCTGAGCCCCGAGACGGCCGCGGGCTACCTGCGGGACTGCCTGGCCGCCACGCCCACGGAGCCCTGGCAGAAGGTGCTGGCCGCGCTGTCCGCCCGTGCCGTGCCCGGCCTGACCGCGCTGGCCGGCACTCCCCTGGGCCTGTGGCTGATCCGCACCGTCTACATCGCACCCGGCGCCGACCCCTCGCCGCTGACCGGCCACGTGGGGGCCGACCTCGGCACGCTCCGTACCCACCTGCTGGACCGCCTCATCCCCGCGCTGATCGAGACCCGCCCGCCCCGCGCCGACCCCGCCGACCACTTCCGGCCCCGTCGCCGCCTCGACCCGGACGACGTCCGCCGCCACCTGGGACACCTCGCCCGCCACTTCCACGCCACCCGGGACATCGCCTGGTGGCGCATCGCCCGCACCGCGCCCCGGTTCCCGCTCGTGGCCTGGCCGGTGATCTGGGTCTCGACCGTGATCGTGTGCATGGCGCTGTGCGCGCTCGTGTCCGGGGTGGCGGCCGCAGTGGTGCCGGGGCCGGGGACCGGGCCGCTGTTCGGGATGTTCACCGGGCTGATCGACGGGTCGGTCATCGGCCTGGGGTTCGGTCTCGCGATCGGCGTGGCGGCCCTGCTCGGGACGGCACGCGACCGACGGGCCGAAGGCGGCGGCCGAACGGTCGGGAGCGGCCGGACGAGCCGGGGCGCCCGCCTGCGCTCCCTCGCGCGTCACGTCGGGGTGCGGCTCGCGGCCGGGGCCACGTTCGGGCTGGTGTTCGGGACGATCATCACCCTGGTCGACTCGTTGCTCACCGGGCTGCTCCTCGGGATCAGCACCGGCTTCGCGGTGGCGCTGGCGATCCACGGGTCGTGGCTGGACGAGACGCCCGGCCACGCGGACCTCCGCCTGCGCCGGCGAGGAGCCCTCACCGCCCTGGGCCGGGGCCTCGCGCACGGCCTGGTGTTCGGGCTGACAGCCGGGATGGCGTTCGGGCTGGTGCTCTTCGTGGCGATCGGCGTGCTGATCGGGATGACGGACCCGCTCACCCACGGGCTGCCGTTCGCCCTCAGGGGCGGCCTGGTCTTCGGGCTGGTCTTCGGGGTCGCCGTCGGCCTGATCAAGTGGGCGGAGCAGCCGAAGCTCGTCTCCTTCAGCACGCCCCGCAGCACCTGGCGCGCCGACAGGACGCTCACGCTCTTCCGCGGGGTGGCGATCTCGCTGATGTTCGGGCTGGTGATGGCCCTGACCGCGGGGCTCTGGCTGCGGGAGGGGACCACCACCTCCGTCGCGGTGATGACGGAAGTGGTGATCGAGAGCGGGCTGCAGTTCGGGCTGGTGTACGGGCTCGTCGCCGGACGGCACCATGCCTGGCTGGCGTGCCTCGTGGCCATGGTCCGCCTGGCCCTCACGGGACGGCTGCCCTGGCGCGTCATGCGCTTCCTCGACGACGTGCACCGGCTCGGCCTGCTGCGCACGGTCGGCCCGGTCTACCAGTTCCGCCACGCCGACCTGCACGACCACCTCGCCGCCACCGCCCCGACCCGCCGCCACCGCCGACCGTCCGGCACCCGCTAGGTTGTCCTCATGCCGCGCGACACGTTGACCCGGGAGCAGATCGTCCGGGCCGCGGTGGCGGTGCTGGACACGGAGGGCGTCCACGGCCTGAACATGCGACGCCTGGGCACCCAGCTCGGAGCGGCGGCCACGGCGATGTACTGGCACGTCAAGAGCAAGGACGAGCTGGTCGTGCTGGCCGCCGACCACGTGTGGGGCGAGATCGAGCTGCCGGATCCCGCCGCGATCGGCTGGCGGGCGGCCGCGGCCGCGCTGGCCGCCGGCGCCCACGGCATGATCAGCCGGCACTTCTGGATCGTGCCCGCCATGAGCACCAACCTCGTGTACGGCCCCGGCAAGGCCCGCTACGACGACCACTGCCTGGCCGTCTACGAAACCGCCGGGTTCGCCCCCGCCGACGCCGACCAGGCGGCGGCCACGGTCCTCATGTTCGTGATCGGCGCCGCCCACGGCGAGGCCGGGGAGCTGGCCTGGCGCGCCCGGCTGCGCCGGACCGGGGCGGACGAGGAGCAGCAGTTGCGCGACACCGTCGCGCGGATCGAGGAGATAGCGCAGCGGTTCCCCCGCCTGCGCGCCCGCACCATGCCGTCGCTGTACGAGGCCGCGGCCCTCCCGGACGAGGACACGTTCGCGTTCGGCCTGAACGCCATCCTCGACGGCCTGGAAGCCCGGCTGGCCGCCGGCAGCACGCCCTGACGGCCGACGCCAAGGCAGCCGCCCCCAGTCCCTTCTCCCACCCCGCTCGCCGGCCGGCCCGCGATCGAGCGCCTCATGCCCGGGGACGCGGACCGTCAGTTGGCGACCCGCAGCACGCGCTAACCGCCGAAGTACACGCCGGCGGCGGGGGTGGCCAGCAGGACGATCACCAGCAGCGAGCCCAGGGTGGTGAGCGCGAAACGGATCAGGATCACGGGCCGGAGCCAGGCGGGGAACGCCTGCGCGGCCGCGTCCGCCACGGCCCCGCCGTCGAGACCCCGTACGGCCGGATCGGCCGACCGCCGGAGAACGGTCACGACGACCCGGCGGGCGAACACCTGACTGCCGGTGACCAGCCCCCCGCCGGTGAGCAGCAGCCCGGCGGCACCCCACGACAGGATCCGTCCAGCACCGACGCCGCCCAGGACGAGCCCGCCCAGCGCGAGCAGCACCACCGCGATGGAGACCGGGAACATCAACTCCAGCACGCTCTCCGCGAACTTGATCCGATGCTTCGCCAGAGCCTCGGCCGGGACGCCGTGCCTGGCCAGGACCCCTTCGGCGGCACGCTGTACGCGGTCCCCGTGAGTGTGGACGGCGAGCGGGACGGCGAGAAAGGTCGCCGCGAGCAAGAACTGCAACGTCGCGGCGACGACGACGGGAACCGGCATGTGAACAGCCTCCTGGGCAACGACATCTGACTTGAACTTTGTTCAAGCAAGTCCCGAGCCTAGGCCGTACTTGAACAATGTGCAAGTGGCTGACCGCCGGGGCCGTCACGGGCGCGGAGATCTCGCCGAGTTCCAGCGGCTCGCTCCGCAGCACGTGAGCCCCGGTCGACAAGGGGCTGTCATGTAAGTTTCACGGCTTGTTGACGACCCGATTTGAACGTTGCAATACTCCGCACGAATCAGCCGCCGCATTGCCCCGGTTCGCCATCCCACTCGCACACGTCATCCCAGGTCAGAGGCTTGACACGTAATGAATCGATTCAGCGCCCCGGGAGCAGGTGGCCCACCCCCACCCCAGGAGCGGAGTATGCGAAGCAGCAGCAAGCGCCGGATCGCCCTCACGGCCGGGCTCACCGCGATGGCGCTCATGACGGCCGGGCTGTCCGGCGCCGCGGCGCAGAGCCGTACCGGCAGTTCGGGGACCGGAAGCTCGGGCACCGGCAGTGCGGGGACCGGCGCGACGGGCGCGCGGATGCTGGCGTGCGGCGACGGCTCGTACAACGCGGAGGCGGTGCTCAGCGGCAGCACCTGGACCGCCCGCAACGGCAGCAGGACCGTCTACACCGGCACCAGCATGCTCTCGGCCATGCAGGCCGCCGTGGGCAGCCTCACCGCGGGCCGCACCGCCAAGCAGCGGGTCGTGGTGCGCGGCTCAGGCTCGATGAGCGCCGGCTCGCGGCTGTCCCTGCCGAGTTACACGGTCCTGGACGTCTGCGGCACCGTCAACGTGACCGGCTCCGGCTCCGGCGACCAGGCCGTCGTGTACGCCAGGGGCGTGACGGACGTCGAGGTCCAGCACCTGAACGTCACCGGCGCCCCGCTGTACGGCATCTTCGTGCGCAACGGCGTCAACATCACGCTCGGCCAGATCGACATGCGCCTGTCCGGCGGCCTGGGCATCCGGATCGACAACCACGGCGACCGCAGCGTCCGCACCAGGAACGTACGCGTCGACAACGTCTACGTCTCGGGCACCAGCACCCACGGCGTGGAGACGTACGGCGTGGACGGCCTCACCGTCGGCACCGTCACGGCCCGCAACACCGGCCACTCCGGCCTGCTGCTGAACGACACCATCAACGCCACGGTCAACACGGTGGACGCCCAGGGCGCCGGCACCGGCACCGGCTACGCCGCCTTCCGCATGGCCAACAGGAACGGCCGGATCGGCAGCGGCTATCCCACCAACATCCGCGTCGACCGGGTCATCGCGCGCGGCGGTGGACGCGGCGTCTTCTGCGTCTCGGAGAGCGGCGGGGCGGTCATCAACCGCGTGGACATCGCGCAGACCGGCAACAACGCCATCCTCATCGAGAACTGCCACAACGTGAACATCGCCGCCCAGAGCGGCACCGTGACCGGCCCCGGCGACATCCGGCTGGCGGCCCGCTCGGAGTTCCCGAACACCTCGGACATCGTCATCCAGAACCTGACGGTGACCAACTCCGCCATCACGGAGAACCCGTGCGGCGTCAACACGACCTTCAGGAACAACACGCTCGTCAACAGCCGGCAGACCATCTGCTGAGGGCCATATCACCGTAATAGGGGCAATCTGACACCTCTCCGGGAGTCACGGGGTGCGCATACCGTCACAGCACCCCCTAACTCCCGGAGGAGGATCCGTGTCAAGACCCCTTCGCTTCATCCTCTCCGTCGCCCTCAGCCTGGCCTTCCTGTGCGTCACCGCGCCCGCGCAGGCCACCGCCCTGGTCACGGTGCTCAGGTACGACGCCTCCAGAGCGGCCGAGTTCGTCACCACGGTGGACCAGGCCGCGCAGGTCTGGAACTCCAGCGTGGTCAACGTCCGGCTCGTCCGGGGCACCCCGGCCCACTTCGTCGTGTACGCCGACAACGGCTGGCCCCGGGCCCTGCCCACCAGCCTGGGGCGCGGCACGATCTGGATGGGCCGGCAGGCCGTCAACCAGGGCTACGACCGGTTACGGATCGCCACCCACGAGATCGGCCACATCCTGGGCCTGCCCGACCGGCGCACCGGGCGCTGCTCCGACCTGATGTCCGGCTCGAGCGCCCCGGTGAGCTGCACCAACGCGACCCCCAGCGCCGCCGAACGGGCCGAGGTGGACGCCAACTTCGCCGGCGGCACACCGCAGGTCGACTTCGGCCGCCTGCACGTGAACCGCTGACCCGGGCCCCTGCCCCGAAGCGACCCACCCACCGCACGCGCCCGGCTGCGGTGTAAGAGCGGCGGGTGGGTTCAGGGGCGGCGGGCGACCGGCCACCCCCGCCCCCCCCCCCCCCCCCAAACGGAGCGCCGCCGGTTG